>BNXH01000001.1 GCA_025999435.1 Bacteroidia bacterium
GTATCGGGCAGGCTGTGGCACGGCGGGCAGTCGCTTCGGGGATGAAAATCATTTACTGTAACCGGCATGCATTGCCTAAGGAAATTGAAGAAAAATATAATGCTGTTTATGTCGATTTCGATACGTTGTTGAAAAAATCGGATGTTTTGTCATTGAATGCTCCTGCAACAGCAGAAACTTTTCATTTGATGGGTGAAGCCGAATTCAAAAAAATGAAAAAAACAGCTATTCTTATCAATACAGCGAGAGGGCAACTAGTCGATTCCGCTGCTTTGGCTAAGGCTTTACGTAAAGACGAAATATATGCGGCAGGGCTGGATGTTTTTGAGAATGAACCTAAAATCCCGCAGGAATTACTCGAATTGGATAATGCCATTTTGTGTCCGCACGCCGGAACAAAAACATATGCCGGACGTATGGATATGGAGTGTGAAGTGGCTAAGAATATTATAAATTTCTTTGAAGGAGGACAAATAGATAAAGTAAATTGAAATGAACCATCAGGAAGCATTATCAAAAGATTTGGAAATACGCTGTTCGCGTTTACAGGAGGCAATGCGTGCGGTAAATGTGGATGCCTGTGTATTGACTACCACTGTAAATGTATTTTATATGACAGGTTGTGTTTATAACGGATATTTTTACCTGCCTGCTGAAGGAGAGCCGTTTCATTTTGTAAAACGCCCCGAAGGGATTGCTTTTGATAATACGGTTTATGTTCGTAAACCGGAGCAGATAACCGAAGAGTTACTGAGTCGGGACGTTTCTTTTCCTAAGACTTTACTACTGGAAACGGATGTCATTTCTTTCGGAGAATGCAGCCGTCTATTAAACACTTTCGGACTGAATACAGCGGCAAATGCTTCTGTTCTGATGCGGAAAATACGAAGTATAAAAACCGCTTTTGAGTTGGAACAAGTGAAAGTCTGTGCCCGTAGGCATGAGGCTGTTTATAAATTGATTCCATCTGTCTTCAAACGGGGGATGACAGACGTTGAATTTCAGATAGAGATAGAAAAATTGATGCGCCTGCATGGCTCTTTAGGTCTCTTTCGCAGTTATGGCGAAAATATGGATATCTACATGGGCAGTCTTTTGGCAGGAGAAAATGCAGAAGTCCCTTCTCCTTTCGATTTTGCTCTGGGTGGTGCAGGCTCAAGTCCGATTTTGCCTTTGGGCGCTTCGGGGCAAACGATACAGGAAGGGCAAACGATCATGGTAGATATGGCTGGGAATTATACGCCCTGGATGACGGATATGACACGTGTTTTCTCGGTAGGCAAAACATCGGATATCGCTCATCAGGCTCATCAGGTTTCTATCGATATCCATAATCATACAATGGATATAGCTAAACCCGGAACAAAATGCTCCGATCTGTATGAAATCGCGATGGAAAGGGTTGTTAAAGCTAATCTCGAACCATACTTTATGGGAACAAAACAGCAAGCTAAGTTTGTTGGACATGGGGTAGGATTGGAGATTAACGAACCTCCTGTACTGACCCCTCGGTCGAAAGAAGTATTAGAACCAAATATTGTTTTTGCCTTAGAGCCGAAGTTTGTTATTCCGGAGGTTGGTGCGGTCGGAATAGAAAATACTTACGCAGTAACAGATGGTGGTATTGAAAAATTGACTATTTTAGAGGAAAACATTATAAAACTGTGATCCAATATGAGGAAAAACCGTATACTCTGGGCCGATGACGAAATCGATATCTTACGCTCCCATATTCTGTTCCTTCAGGAAAAAGGATATGAGGTAATACCTGTGAATAGTGGGCATGATGCGATCGACAGTTTCAGGGAAGGCGGTTTCGATATTGTTTTTCTGGATGAAAATATGCCCGGATTGTCGGGGATAGAAACTCTTGCGATTATCAAAGAAATAAACCCGAATATCCCTGTGGTAATGATTACTAAGAGCGAGGATGAGGGTATTATGACACATGCTATCGGCAAGAAGATAGCGGATTATCTTATAAAACCAGTAAATCCCAATCAGATACTCCTTTCCATAAAAAAGAATCTTCATAAAGACGATATAGTTTCCGAGGCAACATTGGAAGGTTACAGAGAGGAGTTCTCCAAAATTAGCTCAATAATTAGCGATTCTCTTGACTATAAGGGCTGGGTTGACATCTATAAAAAGATTGTTTATTGGGAGATGGAACTCACAGCTTCGCAGAGCCCATTAATAGAACTGCTCCGTGTGCAGAAGCATGAAGCTAACAGTGCATTTGGGAAATATGTAAAGCGAAACTACGAATCGTGGGTGCAGGAGAAAGAAAATAAACCCATTACAAGCCCTGAATTATTTCCTGAAAGAGTATTTCCTTTACTCGATAATAAAGAAAAGATATTCTTCGTTCTCATCGATAATTTCCGGCTCGATCAGTGGTGGGAGGTGAAAGATCTGCTGGCGAATGATTTTAATATTACAGAGGAAGAGTATTTAAGCATTTTGCCGACAGCAACGCAATATGCCCGCAACGCTATTTTCGCAGGATTAATGCCTGTTCAGATAGCAAAATTATATCCGGAATTGTGGGTAGAAGAGGACGAGGACGAGAGTAAAAACCTGAATGAAGAAGCTTTGCTCCAAAAGCAGATAGAGAGGTTACAAAAGAAATATAGCTTTTCATATAATAAGATATTATCCTCTTCATCGGGAGAAAAGCTGGTTCAGAATATAAACTCGTTAAGCGGCAAAGACCTGAATGTAGTTGTTATCAACTTTGTGGACATGCTTTCACATGCACGTACAGAATCGAAAATGATAAGGGAACTCGCTTCCGACGAGGCTGCATACCGTTCGCTTACCCGTTCGTGGTTCAAACATTCGAGCACGATGGATATTTTGCGAAAAGCAAAAGATATGGGTTATAAGATTGTCTTAACCACCGATCATGGGACTATACGCGTAAAAGCCCCTTTAAAAGTGGTTGGGGACAAAACCATAAACTCAAATATCCGTTATAAGGTAGGACGCAATATGGAGTATGACCGCAAAAAGGTTTACGATATATATTCTCCCGAAAGATTTGGTTTACCCGCAAGGCATCTCAGTACAAAATATATATTTGCCACAGGGGATGACTTTTTTGCATATCCGAACAATTACAATTATTATGTGTCTTATTATACAGACACATTTCAGCATGGAGGAATATCTATGGAAGAAATGATAATCCCTTTGATTACTTTAACCGGAAAATAAATCTATTTACTTTCATACATAACAATCACAAACCGTATATTTGCATAATAGAACCGGATTATGAAGATAAAAATAGAGTCACTCGACAAAATAGATGAAGCGGCCATAGAGTTTATTAAAACGATGGGCGACAATACAGTTTTTGCTTTCCGTGGTGAAATGGGTGCCGGTAAAACCACTTTCATAAAAGCTATCTGTGAAAATCTCGGGGTTTCGGATACGATAAACAGTCCGACATTTGCTATTGTGAACGAATATCGCTCCGATAGCGCTGAACTTATCTACCATTTCGATTTCTACCGGATAAATAAGATAGAAGAAGTTTTCGATTTCGGTTACGAAGATTATTTTTACAGTGGTAGCCTCTGTTTTATAGAATGGCCTGAACTCATCGAGGATTTATTGCCAAGTGATACAGTAAATGTACAGATAAGGGCTCTTGAAGATGGGAGCAGGGAAGTAACACTTTAATGATTATTTATTAGGAATCAAAATAGATAAATATGAAAAATACTTTAGTTAAAACAAATTTCCACTTTACAGGACAAACAAATGTTTACCATGGTAAAGTAAGAGACGTATATTCAATAGGGAAAGACTTGTTAGTGATGATTGCCACCGACCGTATCTCAGCATTTGATGTTGTGCTACCTCAGGGTATACCATATAAAGGTCAAGTCCTTAATCAGATAGCATCGAAATTTTTGGATGCAACAGAAGACATAGTTCCAAACTGGAAATTGGCGACACCGGACCCGATGGTTACAGTCGGTCTCCGCTGCGAACCATATAAAGTAGAGATGGTTATCCGCGGTTATCTGACAGGCAGCGCATGGCGCGAATACAAGGCCGGGGCAAGAACACTTTGTGGAGTACCACTTCCGGACGGAATGAAAGAAAACCAAAAGTTTCCGGCTCCGATAATCACTCCGACAACTAAGGCTGACGAAGGGCATGATGAAAATATCTCGAAAGAAGAGATAATCGCACAGGGCCTTGTAAGCAGAGAGGAATACGAACAACTTGAAAAATATACATATGCCCTGTTTCAACGTGGAACAGAGATTGCCGCTCAGAAAGATCTGATACTTGTAGATACGAAATATGAGTTCGGGAAAAAAGGCGGCAAGATCTATTTGATCGATGAGATTCACACACCGGATTCGTCCCGTTATTTTTATGCTGATGCGTATCAGGACTTATTCGAGAAAGGCGAGGAACAAAAGCAACTTTCGAAAGAGTTTGTCCGTAAATGGCTTATGGAAAACGGATTTCAGGGTAAAGAAGGACAACAGGTGCCTGAAATGACCGAAGAATATTGCAACAGCGTATCGGAACGCTATATCGAGCTATATGAAAAAATAGTCGGAGATAAATTTATTAAGGCAGATTCAAGTGATGTTGCAGAACGTATTGACGAAAATATAAGTAAATATCTAAAAAAAAGAGGATAAACTATAGATGCCGAATCTATACATTATATCAGGCTGTAACGGTGCGGGAAAAACAACTGCATCGTACGCCATGTTTCCTGAGATCTTAGACTGTAAAGAGTTTATCAATGCAGATGAAATAGCAAAGGGACTTTCCCCTTTCCAGCCCGAAACGGTTGCGATAGAGGCAGGGCGTCTTATGCTGATACGGATGAATGAAATGTTGGCTCTGCAAGAGGACTTCGCAATAGAGACCACTCTTGCCACAAAATCATATGCCAATTTCATAAAAAGAGCCCAGGAAGTAGGTTATTTTGTAACCCTGATATATTTTTGGCTTGATTCTCCCGAACTGGCGGTCAGGCGTGTTGAACAACGAGTTCGCTTTGGCGGGCACAATGTTCCTGAAGATGTTGTAAGACGAAGATACTACGCCGGAATGCGAAATCTTTTTTCTATGTTTATTCCTATTTCCGACTACTGGATACTTATCGATAACTCTGTTGACCCGTTCCGTATGATTGCGGAAGGCGAAAGAACACAGGTGACAGAAATTCAGGATGAAGAGCTATTTTACTATTTGAGAAATATCTGATAAAAATAAATGACATACGAAGCCGAAAAAATAGTTCCTTATTCCGACTCTGAGAACAAAGGGATACAAGTTGAGAGAATGTTCGATTCCATCGCTGAAAACTATGATGCGCTAAATCATACCTTGTCGATGGGCATAGACCGGGGATGGCGAAAAAAGGGCTTAGCCACTCTCAAGAAACTTAACCCGCAATCGATTCTCGATATTGCGACCGGAACGGGTGATCTGGCAATTCAAGCATACGATATTCTCAAACCGCAAAGTATTCTGGGCACAGATATTTCGGAGGGAATGATGGAAGTCGGCCGGCAAAAAGTAAACATAGCAAGATTGTCGGAAGTTATCCGTTTCGAAAGGCAGGATTGCATGAACTTAAAGTTAGAAGATAATTCCTTTGATGCCGCGATGGTGGCTTTTGGTGTACGAAATTTCGAGGATCTGGACAAAGGCTTGAAGGAAATCCTCCGGGTGCTGAAACCGGGAGGACAGTTAATGATACTTGAACTGACCACTCCCCGTTATTTCCCTATGAAACAGGCATATTGGCTATATTCCAAATTATTTATCCCGGCAATTGGGCGTCTCATTTCAAAAGACAAAACAGCGTACTCTTATCTACCCAAATCCATTAAAGCATTTATTCAGGGAAAAGAGATGGTGGGCACGCTTCTGAAAAACGGATTTAAGGAAGCATCTTATAAAACATATACATTCGGTATTTGTACAATGTATTTGGCTTCGAAATAATCCCTAAAAAACAGCTAACAACAAACTATCTATTGCTTTTACCAATTGCGAACGAGCACCGGAAAATTTGTTTACCATCACGGTAAAAGCGTATTTTTTATCTCCGTCGGTGTAATATCCGGCAAAGCATTGTACTCCATTGATGCTACCGCTTTTCATTCTTATTTTTCCGGCTAGACTCGTCCCCGCTAAACGGCTTTTTACAGTTCCGTCTATGCCTGCTTGTGGTAACGATCCCAGAAATTCAGGGGCGTATTTACTCTTTGTCTGCATATAGACCAGCAGGTCGCACATGAACGTAGGGCTTACGGCGTTGGCCGGCGACAAGCCACTACCGTCGAATATCATCAGAGCATCAGTATCCAGTCCTTTACTTTTCCAAAAATCGTTGGTCTTTTTTATTCCGGCATCTAAAGCTGAGGAATAAATATCGTTGGTTTCTGTCCGTCCTACAGTGCGGATAAGATGTTCCGCATAATGATTATTGCTTCGTACATTGGTATCCTTTATAATATCCTTCAAAGGGAAAGACAGGTGAGTGTAAAAGACCTTTCCTTCAGTAGACTTTTTATCTTTCAGATACATTTGTCTATAATAATCATTTTGAGATGTTTCTGCTTTTCCTATTTTATATCCTTTCTCAACAAGAGTTTTTGCCAGAACATCACCCAAATACATTCCCGGATCAGGTATATCTCCTTTTATGCTGAAAGATGTCCTGCCGCCCGGGATGTCTCCGGTAAGAAGCCTATCCATCGAGAAAGGCATTCCGTGAATATATCCGTTATCCTGCCCTGAACTATTTAGTTGCAAGGTGTTTTTAAAGTTTATATTTATTTCCGGTTCAGTCTTGACTATAACAGGACAAGTATCTAAACGGGTGGTATTGAAATACAGTTTATACGTATTGTCAAAAACACTTATACCATATGCTGCCGCCGCATAATAATTACCCATATCCTGATAAATCCACCTGTGTGATATTCCGTCTTCGTAACCGAAATAATCATCGATTACCATTACATCCAGAGTTTCGTTGGAATCGATATTTTTCTTAATCTCATCGCCCCATTGCGAAAGAAAGGCGTTTGGTGTATTGTCCAAATGTTCTGTCCCTAATGTGGGATCGCCATATCCACGTATTAATAATCTGCCCGGATGGTTTATATCTTTTTCCAAAGTTGTTTGATAACGATAACCGGGTTCCAGAATCTCTAAAGCAGTAGCCGTAGTCACCACTTTCAATATCGATGCCGGTGTGTATGACCGGTCTGAATTATAAGAGGCTATCTGCTTCCCGGAGAAGTCTTTTATACAGATACCTACCGATGCATATTTTAACCCCTCATTATTCAAAAAGTCCTGAACAGCTTTTTGTTTAGTCTGTGCAATCAGAGAGTAATGCGCTAAAAGGAGAAAAATTAGCGTATAGTAGGTTTTGGACTTCATAATGAGCATATTGTTGTTAAAAATTTAAAAAAATAAATATCTTTGTAAAGATAAAAATAATATCAGTATTATGGACCAACGTTTTGAAAAGCCTTTTACTTTTGATAGAACAATCCGGTTATTAATCAGCGTTTTTGCGCTGGCTATGGCTCTTTATCTGCTTTATGTCCTAAAGGGAGTATTGTTGCCATTCTTTATTGCATGGTTGATAGCATACATGTTGAACCCGCTAGTCCGCTTCTATAAAAAGAAATTGCGTTTGCCTAATTCTCTGGCCGTAATATTAACCTTACTATCTGTCGCAGGAGGCTTAACTCTGTTGGGATTTATTCTTGTTCCGTTGATAGAAAATGAAATATGGCAGATAAATCTGTTGATTTCGAGCTATGATCTGTCTTCTATCAGCCGGAATGGAATACCGATGAGTGTAGCAGATGTAATAAGCCGCTACGTAGATTTCAAGGAAATACAGGAAAGTTTGTCTAAGCAGAACCTTGCAGAATTGTTCCAGTTTCTAACTCCTGCGGTAGAGGTAATATTTTCCAATACAATTTCCTTTTTGTTCGGATTAACTGTCATTTTCGTCGTTATTCTTTATATAATTTTTATTTTGCTGGATTATGATAAGATAAATGAATTGTGGCGGTATCTGGTACCTCCGAAGTATCGCCCTATAGTTAACCGCATTATTTTAGATGTAGAGCACAGTATGAATAAATACTTTCGTCATCAGGCCTTTATCTGCCTTATCCTTGCTGTTCTCTATTCCATAGGATTTTATACGATTGGGTTGCCTTTAGCTATTATGTTCGGTATTATCGTAGGACTTGTACATATGATACCATATCTGCAAGTTATTACCTTTCCTCCGGCTATATTGCTTTGTTGGTTGCATGCATCGCAAACGAATGACAGTTTTTGGACAATGCTGGGATTAGTGGTGCTAATATATGTTATTGTACAATGCATTATGGATTTGTTTCTGGTTCCCCGAATCATGGGTAAAGCGATGGGGCTGAATCCGGCGATCATACTTCTATCTTTATCTGTTTGGGGATCATTGTTGGGAATTATTGGTATGATTATAGCCATTCCGCTGACAACCTTATTGTTGTCGTATTATAAGGAGTTTATTGATTCGGCTGAAAAGTTGCATGCCAGAGAGAAAGCACAGCAAGATATACCATTCGATGAGACTTGATTCCTTTATTTTTTATACCTTTATACTCCAATTTTGAAATATAAAACTAGATAATAATGCAATTAACAGCGAAATTGATTCAAGTATTGCCCGTGCAAACAGGTATGGGAAAAAACGGAGAGTGGAGGAAACAGAGCATAATATTGGAAACTGATGGTATGTATCCTAAAAAAGTCTGTGTCACACTGTGGGGAGATAAGATTAATGAATCTGTTTTACAAGTGGGAAGTATTTTGGATGTATCCTTTGATATTGAAAGCCGCGAATATAATGGTAACTGGTATACCGATTTGAGAGCATGGAAAATTGATGCTGCCGGAGCCGGAGTACCGGTTCCCCCTACTGCTGCGCCATACAATCAACAAGCAGCACCATCTGCCCCGGTAGACTTTAGTGGTGATGAGGGAGATGATCTTCCTTTCTAAATAAGGCTTTAGCAAAATATAGGCTGGGAATAAACTGGAAATCTAGTTTATTCCCAGTTTCTTTTTGAGTTCATCTCTCAATAAGGATGCCAATTCATAATCTTCACCTTCAATTGCGTCTTTTAAGAGAGTTTCCAATTCTTCAGTATCAAGCAAAGAATAATCTAAAGCCAGATTGTCTTTTTCATCTTCCCGGGCATATTCAGAAGAGGTGTTCTCTTCGAAGACAATAGCCTGTTCCCGCATAATTGACTTTGTGGTATAAATAGGAGATTTGGTCCTTAGAGCTATAGCAATAGCGTCAGACGTCCGGGATTCTATTTCAACACTATGTTCTCCCTGACGGAAATACATTTTTGAATAGAAAACGCCATTATCGTATTTATATATAACGACTTCAAGTAATGTAATGTTAAATTCGGAAGTAAGCGTTTGGAATATATCGTGGGCTAAAGGCCTTGGAGGTATAGACCCTTGTAAACGAAACGCGATAGACTGGGCTTCCGGTGTTCCTATTATGATTATTAGACGCCGGACTCCATCATCTTCAGCTAATATTAGCCCGTATGTTCCTGACTGTGTTTGATTAAACGAAAATCCAAGTACTGATAACCTTATCTTATCTTCCATATAACAGAGTATTGCCCAAAAATAACTATTTATTTTTAATTTGACCAAAATTCTATTTCTAAAGTAAGGCAACCGCGTGAAAATAGCCAAAATGTTACCGGATGAAATAAATTCCGTGCGTTTAAATTATTAATTGACTATTCCGACTTTAGGAACAACGTGTTAAGTAATTATTGAATAGATAAATCTTTTTTTACCTTATTTAATAACCCTTCACACGAATCTTCTAATAGATCGAGAACCAGTTCGAAGCCCTCAGCCCCGGAATAATACGGATCGGGTATATGATCGTTTTCATATTTTTTCGAAAAATCCATCATACGATGAACCTTTGCTTCCGAATCAAGATCCGGCGCAAGGCGCAATATAGTATTATAATTGCTGTCGTCCATTGCCAATATTATATTGAAACGGTCAAAATCACGACTCGTAAATTTGCGAGAAAGCGAATCGAACTTATACCCTCTGCGGGTTCCATGCTGTCTCATTCGTGCATCGGGTAATTCTCCTATATGATAACCTGCTGTTCCGGCTGAATCTACTTCTATTTTGTCTTTTAATCCTTGTCTTCTCACCATCTTTTTGAAAATTCCTTCGGCAGCAGGAGACCGGCATATATTTCCCAGACAGACGAACAGAACTTTATAAGTAGTATTATCAGACATATTCTTTCTTATTCATTATTTCGTTAATAATCTCTTTTATTCTTTGGTCTTCACAACCTATTTCCCGTAGCATATCTTCACCTATTACTGTTAGCCTGAAGTACATCTGTCGCTTGTCCCCCTCTCCCAGTATGCGTTCAATAAAGCCTTTATCCTCTATGGATCTGATTACTTTAGATGCATTAGAGTTGGTGAGGCCTAATTTCTCTGCGATTTCTCCTGAAGAAAGCTTGTTGGATCTCAGGCTACACAATAGCATTCCTTCGTTCAGGCATAAGTCATGCTTTTGCTGAAATTCGATCTCAAATTCCCGGATAGAGCGATAAATATCTCTGATTGAACACAATGATTTCATACGATAATAATTTTGATTTTAGTTGCCGTATGTAACTCGCATGATTTTTATTATCGTGGGCTTTGGTGATTTGACAAAAATCATGCTTCGTTTCATTTTTTCTTATTCAGTAAGACTTCATCGATAGCCTCTTTTAATGTATGTTTGGGTAGTGCCCCTTGCGCCATTTGCGGTTGGCCTTCCATTGGTACGAATAATAGGCTTGGGATGCTTCTTATTCCGAACATTGCCGCCAATTCTTGCTCAGCTTCGGTATCTATTTTATAGATATAAATTTGATCGCCATATTCGGCCGCTAATTCTTCCAATACCGGGGCAATTGCCTTACATGGGCCACACCAGTCGGCATAAAAATCTATCAACGCAGGTTTGTCTCCCAGATACTTCCATTCCGAAGGATTAGCTTCATAATTAGTCACTTTTTTAAGAAAATCTATTTTATTTAAGTGTATTGGTTTCATTTTATTCTCCTTTTTCACTGTTTCTGTTGTTTCGGCATTTGCCGTTTGTTTATTTTCTGTTTGTCCGTTGCAGGAACTAAATAAAGAGCCTGCGAATAGTAATACTAATAAAATTTGTCTCATTTTTTTCGTTATTTTTTTTTGAAAAATCCAAAAATAAGGCCGCCCACGATTGCTGCCCAAATCACACTCATTGCCGGTGACGCTGTAATGGGGCAAGTTCCCGTATTGCATCCTATATGATACCAGTATAAATAACCTCCGATACCACCGGTAACAGCACCGGCAAGATACAACCAATTTCGTTTTAATATATCAATAGCTTTATTCATTTATTTAAAATTATGATTTATCGTTACAAAGATAACAATATTTTCCATTAAAATAAATTTCCAAAGGAAAATAAATATTAAAATGAACAAATCTTTCTTACTTATAGGGAAGTAAGCTTGTGTTGTTAATTATTATACTATTCTATTGTCCGGAGAATACCTTGTTGATCTCGTCTAATAAGTATTCTTTAGGATCGGAGCTGTATTCCCAGAACATCACTCCGGCCATATTGTTTTCCTTTACATATTCGCATTTTGCCTTAACTGATTCTTCATCGTCATAGGTTACGAATATTCCTTTATAGAAATTGTATAAATAAGGAGCCTGTGCCGGATTGTCCCAGTACCTGTAATACTCATCCTTATTTACCAGACTGTCTTTTATGTATGTATAACCTTTGCCTTGTATTTGCTTATCGATCTCCTCTCCCAAACCTTTCGAAGCTCCCTTCTTCAGTTGAAAGATTCTTCCGTAAAAAGCAATACCCATTACTAATTTTTCGGCTGGGACTCCGGCTTTGATAAATCCGTCGATAGCAGTAGCGGCCGAACTCTTTATTTCATAATTGTCCGATGGGTAGAGGTTTGTGTGGTGAATGGCTATTTCGTTCGATTGGTTGTCATAGCTCATTATATTTACGTAGTCAAGATATTCCTGCGCCTTGCCCATCTCTGTATTATCAATGAATTTTTGGAATCCTCCCACAGCTGTAGTAAGCAGATATTTCTTGTCCGTCGTTTTCGAAAGAGCATCTAATTCTGCTCTGATAGCTGCAAACATCAGTGTGTAGTTTCTTTTGTCTTCAGGACGATATACATTGTCTTTATCTCCCGGAATCGCAGGGTATTCCCAATCAATATCTACTCCATCCAGATTGTATTTGCCCATTATATCTACTGCTGATTTTGCAAATATTTTTTGTCCGTCGCCTGTAAGTACTGCATCCGAGAAGTTCTTACTCCAAGACCAACCTCCAATAGAAATCAGTATCTTAAGGTCCGGGTTTTGTTGTTTTAGTTCGTTTAGTTTTCTGAAATTCACTGTATCGGTTGCTTCATTCGTCAGAAAGGCTTTCCCGTCTTTTACATCCACAAAGGCATAATTGATGTGAGTTATTTTATCGGGCGATATTTTATTAATATCCACCAACCCTTTATATCCACCTACATAGGCTATAATAACACGGTTCCCGCTTTTTTCCTCTTCGTCTTTTCCTGAGCAGGATATAAATACTACAAAAAGCAGTAAGATAGAAATAATTAGTGTTTTCTTCATTTTATACAGACTTAATGTTAATCTTTTATTTGGCTCTTAGCTTCCTCCGAAACTGAAACTTACAGGAATATATATCGGTGATGTTACCGGGACAGTACCAATCATAAATGTAGGCTTTAACTGAACACTCACATTCGATTTTTGCGAACCTATACCGACCAGGTTTTTAGCAATATTCAGTACCGCATCTTTCGAGTTGTTTTTCATAAGGGTGGCCAGATCTACTCCAATAGAAAGAGGTAATGTTTGAGTCTGCCCGGCAGCTATATTCAAAGCCTGATTTACCGCTCCCGTTGTAAACTGGATATCATCGATACTAACCACGTATTGTAATCCATTGAGCATGGCGGCTGATTGGTTGGGATTTTTTATATTAAGGTTCAATGTAAAATTAAGTGGAATAGAAGTTGCTGATCCTGTCAGTATTGAAGTTACTTTGGGAATGGACGTAATGGAAAGCCCGTTTGAGAGGTTCATCCCGGAAACAGACATTCCGGAAATGGATTTGTAGCTATACTCACAATTGATCATGTTGTATGTACCGGATAAACCTTGCTGTAAATTACTGCAACCGGCCAATACCAGCGCAATCACGAGTAGTGTAAAAAATTTCTTTTTCATTTTTATAATATTTTACTAGTCTATTTTATTGTTACCATTGTCGCTCCATAACCATATTCACGGAATGAGGCATCTTGATAATAAACTGATTTATATTTTGTTTTTAATTCTTTTAAAATTGTATTTTTAAGTACTCCGTCACCTTTTCCATGTATGAATACTATTTTTTGACCTTTATTGTTTTTGTTTTCTGCCATTACTTCGTTGAACTTTTTCAACTGATATTCCAGCATATCGCCCGGAGAAAGTCCATTTGTATTGTCAAGTAATTCGGTTATATGCAAATCGATCTCTAAGATAGGCTTTTTTTCTTTCTTTTCTATCGATTGTATCCGGGGACGTTCTTTTTGTTTCATTGCCTCTTCAATTTCTTTTGCCGAAATTGTCAATTCTCTTTCTGCAAGGTCTCTGCGAACAACCGGATATATGATGGCTTCGTCCTCGAAATAATCATTTTCCTTAAAACTGTGGAGTTTATAGAATTTAACTGTATCTATATGTATATCTATGGAATAAGTATTTTTAAGAGCAAACTCTTTATTTCTCTTGTATGCGAAAAATTGAAGGCAAACGTGCTCGATATTGTTTATCTCCGGTTTGTCGAATTCTTCGATGAAAAGTTTCATGTTGGGTTCTATGCTTCCTGCATGTCTGCTAAGCCATCCTTTTTCTGTCCGGCTCATGTAATTGAACGACAGGTAATAATTGCTGTCATTTACAAGATAACATTCAATATTGGTAGTGCTCAAACTTTTTATATCAATTGGCAGATAAGCCAGGTAAACGCCGAGTTGTTCTCCTTCTTTAGTTTCTTCGGGTTTATATTCTTCTTCCTTAACTTGTTGACGGGTTTGAAAGGCTTCAGCCGGCTTAGCCGTTGATTTGACCTGTATGTCCTTTGCCGGTTCTATTACGACAGTTTCGCGTATCAGGACAGGTATATCAAACCCCTCTTCGTCTTCTACCAATACGATATCTTTTCCTTGAAATCCTTTTACTACACCGCCGCCTGTAGTATTCAGGAAGCGCACTTTATCTCCTATTTTCATCTATTTCTTTTCTTTATTTTTCTCTTCGTTTATAATCGGTTGTTGCACGGGTGCTATTTTTTGTCGTGCTGAATCTGTTACTTTTCGCGTCGAGTCTATAGTTTGTTGTATATTTCTGTTTCTTCTTCGTGGCTTGAAGGATTGGAACAATCTCCTAAGAGTAGCAGCTTCTTTAGTATAGACAATACCAATGCCCTGCGTAGTAGGCGCCGTGCGATAATACTTATCGTTGGTATGGCTATATCCTCTTAGTGTCCACATAGAATTTAACTGATATTCCACGTCAAAATCTCCGATCAATGCATTATTTGCTGTCCGGTCTGTCTGATAACCGAGATTAGTGGAAATTTTCAATTTATCATCCAATAGCTTAGTGGAAGCATTAACAGTCATATTCAGGTCATTGACAGAGCCGTCATTCGATTCTATATTCGCCCCTATTTGCCACTTATCGCCTAATACATTTCCCATCAGAGCTGTCAGGCCACTGGACAACGCGCTGGATGCAATATTGGTCCATATACTGTTACCGAAGCTACTTCCGGCACCACCCATATCTACGTAGAACGATCCCGTGGCAACCAGAGATGCAAAGTTTCTTATTTTTTGTTCCTCAGTGCTTATCAATGTATTTACTCTGCGTTGCACATCGTCATTTGCTTCCGGCAGGCTAATATTATAAGTCACATCCATCTTATCCATATTCCCTTTTATTCCAAGTATGCAGTCCACCATTGTTTTTGTAGTAGATCCGTCCATGCCAAAACTATTATCCAATGTAGCCAGATTTGCTCTAACTCTGCGGTATGCCGTAATATCAAACTCTGTTTTGAGAGGATCGCCTTTAAAATATAGCTTACTGCCGTCCTGAATTTTAAAATCCAGTTTCTTTATATTTTGCAGGTTAAGCTTAACCTTCCCGTCAGTCAATGCATAGTCTCCTCTGGCAAACATATTTTCATTTTGCATGTCATAATAGAAATCGATTGTCCCGGAACCCTTTGCTTCCATTTCATCGCCTGTATTCTGATCCATTATTACCCTTAAAGTTATGTCAGGAGTAACATTCAGTTTGATGTTAAGTTTAATAGGCAGAGGTGTCTCTCTGCGTATCAAATCTTTCAGGGAATTGTTGAGTTTTTCTTCCGGAACATTAATGTATACTACGCTCTTGTAGTCACTGGCTTCGGAATGTTGAGGTAGAAGTATGTTGAGAACAGAGTTTTTGTCGTTTTTTATCTGCATATCCATATTTATGCCATCGTTTGTTCCGTTTATCTTTACGTTTCCTGTGGCATATACACGCCCATAAAACAGACTGTCGGTGCGATGCATGGTATTTAGTACCATCAGATTGTTCATCTGCATATTCAACGAATACTTCATGTTGTCGAAGTTCTTATGCGTGACTGTTGCATTTACGGTTGCTTTACTGCCTTTGCTATCTCTTATGGTCAGGTTGTCAAACCCTATTCTGTCAGGGGCTACTCTGATCGTATCTGAAATCGTATAGACTACATTCGTGTAATCTATTCCGATCTGAGTATCGTTGAATCCCAAAAATCCCCTTATCTTCGGAGCTTTTGAGCTTCCTTCAACGATCAGGTTGGTGCTGACGGTTCCGTCTACTTTGTTTAGCATATCGGAGACAAATGGTTGTATCCATTTCAAAGGCATTTCCTGGAGCCGCAATTGTAAGTCGAGAGAATCCTGTACGGTATATATTGTCCCATCCAGTTCAGCAAGATTCCGGTCTCCTTTATTCAGCATGGCATCCAGCCTTACTCCTCCGAAATAATCGCTCCACTGGCTGTCTATTTTCATTGTGCCTAATGTATCGCTGAAAATGACGATATCTGCCATTTCCAGATCCTTAGTATACATTTCCGGACGATCCAATATATTCGTTAACAGTACATTTCCGTACAGGCATCCCCGAATATTTTTTATTTCGAAGGCCTCCAGTAAATCTCCTATTTCCGCATGGCTGAAGTATACTTTCAGACTATCCGATTCTGACTTGGAAATAATTCCGTCAATACCAAAGTATTTTTTATTATTCAATTCTATTCCCAGGTTGCTTATCTCTGTTCTTGTCCCTTTATTGATTATTTCGGCAGGCAATAAGTTTAACGCAAGCTTCTGTATCTTTATCTCTGAAGGGATGATTTTAAGAGATGATATTAACTCATCCTTTTCGTCCCGGCTAAAGGTGGCCGAAGCTTCCAGCCTGCCATTAATATTTACCGTCGTATTGTCGCTGACAATTTTGGATAGAGCATAAATGGTATTATCGGCTCCATCGACGTTTAACGATACCCTATAAATCCCATTCTCCATCAGCACTCCTGTATTGGCTATGATATTGAAGGCCGAATCGACATTCGAAACAGTTATTGCCGTGTTTTTTATGTCATAATCTCCAAAACGGATATAGGGGATATTTACCTTTATGCTAATTTGCTTGTCTATGGTATTAATCCGGCCGTCTATTCGGGCAGGTTCTATTATATCGACAGGCAAAGTAAATATTTTACCCAATTCCTCCGTATTATTAGCTGTAATATTGAAGGTGAAATCGTTTTGAGCTTCCTTTACGCGCTTCGTTGTTTGAAATACATCGGGGAGGTAATTGTGCATCAGATTGGTGAATTCATCGGCTATAGACACGAATGTGTACTGTCCGCGTATATTTGCCGAGAATAGAGATGAAGTGAGCGTTATAAATTTTTCGTTTGTATCTCTACCTAGTTCTAATGTGAATTTTCCCGGTTTAAAGCCGATATTCGTATCATCATGCAGGTATAGGCTGTCGATATTTATTTTCCCAACCATGTGATCTATATCCAGACCTTTGATATTTCCATTCAAAGCCATTGTTAAGCGGGGATTTACCCAATTCTTATCCTTGTAGAAATGATCGACAAGCAAATCATCAACGCGTAATCTGAGACTTACATCAGGAATCCGTTCCTGTGTCATCGTCGCATTGCCCACAATCTTGCCAATAGGGAGATCGGCTTGTGCTTCCACTCCCATTTTTGAAGCATTATAGAACGCGCTGAAAGGAATATTGTTATATACATCTTTTTCGAAACCAATAGCATTTATTTCCCCTTGAGCCACAGCCTCTAAAGGAGCTTTATTTCCTTGCCGTGCTTTAAAATCCATATGTGAGGACAGTTGTCTCAGTCCTGTGTCTTCTCCGAGCAATTTACCCAGATTGAAGTTTTGCGTTTGCAAGCCGCCTGTCACATTAAAATTCGTAAAGGTGGTATCTATACTCCCGTTTGCCAGTAGTTTTATTGCTCCTTGCCGGCACCATGTTTCAGCATCCAGTTTAAATTTATTCAACTGTCCGTTTAATTTCCCTTTCAGATAAATATCGCCCATACCGGTAAGAATATCCGGGGAAACAAAAGTAGAATCTCCTAACCGCGCAAAAGCCTTGAGTGCAGCCGGAGACATCTTAAATTTATCAATAGAAAGGTTAATGTCCGAATTGCCATATCTTTCGTAGTTTGCAATAGAAGCTTTTCCTTGAATAATAGCATCTTCTCCGTAAGACAAGTTTATATTTTCTATATCTATGGCAGGCAGTGTACCTACTATTGACGTTTTCAGGTTTATTTTGTTTTTCAAAAATTTCAAATTGGGGAGAAAGGCCATTAAATCTTTTCCTTCTATTTCGGCATCTGTTGTTTCTATCTCAAATTGGTTAGAGGTCAGATTATATTTGGCCTTGTTTATGTTAAGATGGGAATTTGGCAGTTCGAGTGCAAGCCCGTCTACCCAAAGTTGAGATTTATCTGAAAAAAGATGCCCTTTTAAAGCCGTAATCTCGACTCCCGACTTTTCTCTTGCTTTCAAATTCTTCAGGGCAATATCTAAATTGTCGGTATCTATCGAGTTTAGGTTGAGACTGGCATTCAGATCATACAGCGAGATATGGGAAGAGTTGAACAAACCGGGAGATAAAGAGTCTGATAAAATATCATAATTCAACCGTCCATTTTTTATATTGATATTTTCGATTACTATTTTTAATGAGCTTTTCGTTGTATCTGTTTCTATTGTATCACTACCCGAAAAAGCATCTATTATGAATTGAAAATTAAGATCGCTGACACTGTCCTTTTGGTTTATATTAATAACAAAGTCATCGAGGTCTATTCCTGTTATAGCCAGCTTATTATTCTTAATAAATTCCCAGGGGCTGAGTCTTACCTCCAGATTGCGGGCATAAAGCAGCGTGTCTTTGGATCGATCCTCTATATATATGCCTTTTAGTGTAGCCCGGTTAAATAATTTAAGGCGGACTTCATCTATCGAAACTTCTGTTTTTAGTGTGGTTTTTAATTGATCTACGGCAAAATCCGCTACTTTTTTCTGGACGGCAGGTATCGAAAGCAAAGCAAACAAAAACGCATTTAGTATTATAAAACCCAATACTATATACAGAAATATCCTAAAGAGCCTTTTTATAAGACTCTTTTTTTTCGGTTCTTCCGGCGCGCTTTTTAAATCTTGTTCTTCCGCCATCTAATTATTTTAGTTTTTCAGACCATTCTTCTTCATTAAAGCCTACCAGAACAAAATCATCTGTAACGATCAAAGGGCGTTTGACAACCATCCCGTTTGATGCCAGAATATCGATTAATTCGCTTTCAGAAGCAGATTTAACTTTCTCTTTCAGATTGTTTTCTTTATAAATGTTCCCGGATGTATTGAAAAATTTATTGATTGATAACCCACTTCGTTTAATCCATGAAGCCAGTTCTTCTTTATTAGGTTTATCCTTGTATATATCCCGGGATATTGTGTCTATATTATTGTTTTTTAACCATTTGCCCGCGTTTTGACAGGTGCTGCATTTTGGGTATTGTAAAAATAGTATATTCATGAGTTATTGTCTTAGAAGTTGTATCATATATGCAAAAATACAGATTTACTAATAAAATAACGTAGATGAATCGTTTAAAGTTCTCTAGTTTTAGTCCTTACGCGTGATAATTTACTTATTTTTGTACCAAAATTAAAAATATAAGCATGGTACAATCAATGACTGGCTTTGGAAAAGCCTCTGCCGAGTTCGATAAAAGGAAGATTACAGTTGAAGTAAAGTCTCTTAATAGCAAGCAACTGGACCTATCAGTCCGTCTTCCGAACTTATATAAAGAAAACGAAATGACCGTGCGAAATCTTTTGTCACGGGTGTTAGAGCGTGGCAAAATAGATTTTTTGATATATGTGGAAAATATAGGAACAGAAACGGCGACTCAGATCAATCAGGTTCTGTTGGAAGGTTACTATCTTCAGATAAAAGAATCGGCGGAAAGGTTAGGTATCGATACTCCACAAGACTGGTTTCAGGTATTACTCCGGATTCCGGATGTACTGAAATATGAAACTCAGGAAGTAGATGAGGAAGAATGGGCGTTTGTAATGAAGATTATCGAGGATGCCTTGAACCAACTACAATCGTTCCGCAAACAAGAAGGGAACATGTTGAACAGGCTGTTTGAAGAAAAGATAGCTAATATATCCGCATTACTATCTGATATAGAACCTTATGAAGCTGAACGTGTGGAAAAAGTAAAAGGACGCATCACGGAAGCTTTGCAAAAAATAGAAGATTTCGACTATGATAAAAACCGGTTCGAGCAGGAAATGATCTATTATATCGAAAAACTGGATATAAACGAAGAAAAATCCCGTTTATCGAATCACATGAAATATTTTTTAGAGACAATAAATACAGGTGCGGGGCAAGGGAAGAAACTTGGATTTATTGCTCAGGAAATGGGGCGGGAGATAAACACGATGGGCTCGAAATCGAATCATGCGGAAATGCAACAGATTGTTGTTCGCATGAAAGACGAGTTGGAGCAAATAAAAGAACAAGTATTAAACGTCCTTTAATCTATCGGTGGAATGGGTAAATTAATCATCTTTTCGGCTCCATCGGGATCGGGTAAATCTACTATTGTCAATTATTTACTCTCTCAAAATATAAATCTGCAATTCTCGATATCTGCAACCAGCCGTCTTCCCAGAGGAGAAGAAAAGCATGGTATAGAATACTATTTTCATACTCCGGAAATCTTTCGTGAAAAGATTGCAAATGGAGAGTTTCTTGAATATGAAGAGGTTTATAAAGATAAGTTCTACGGAACTTTAAAATCGGAAGTAGAACGGATATTGAATAACGGGGGCAATGTTATCTTTGATGTAGATGTTGTAGGCGGATGTAATATTAAAAAATATTATGGAGATAAGGCCTTGTCGGTATTTATAGAACCACCCTCAATAGAGGAGCTTCGCAACCGGCTTGAAAAAAGAGGAACAGACTCGCCGGAGGTGATCGAAGCACGAGTAGCAAAGGCAGAGCAGGAAATAACATATGCATCCCGGTTTGATGTTATTATTAAAAACGACGATCTGGAGGAGGCAAAGGCAAAGGCTTTAAAAATTGTAACTGAATTTCTGAATAAATGAATATCGGTATATTTTCAGGATCTTTTAACCCTATACATGTGGGGCACGTCATTTTGGCTAACTATATTGTCGAATTCACAGAGATAGATGAAATATGGTTTCTGGTGAGTCCTCAGAATCCGTTGAAATCTGAGGATGAACTGTCAGACGAACAATCACGGTTGGAAATGACTAAGCTTGCCTTGCAAAAATATGCAAAGTTTAAAGTAAGCGACTTTGAGTTCTCCATGCCAAAACCGTCGTACACAATAGATACACTCAGATCCTTACGGGAAAAATATCCGGACGATACCTTTTTGTTAATTATTGGCGCTGACAACTGGAATGTATTTGAGAGTTGGAGGGAATACGATAAAATATGGGAAGAGTTTGCACTGAAAGTATACCCGCGATTAGGCTCACGCATTACGATCCCTAATAAATTGAAATATAGGGTAGAGGCACTGGATTCTCCGATTGTAGAAATGTCGTCTACATTTATCCGGGAGAGTATAGCAGAAGGAAAAAATATAAGCGCGTTTTTGCCGGAAGGCGTATATGAATATATTATAGAAAAAGGGCTTTACAAATGAGAAAACGGGATTCGTTTTCATATGCTGAATAAAAATGAATGAAAGAAACTTTAAATATTCATATTGAAGACTATAATTATAACTTACCTGAGGAACGAATAGCAAAATATCCGTTGGATAGGAGGGATCAATCGAAATTACTTGTTTACAAAGGTGGTGAAATCACAGATGATATTTTTTGCAATCTGGGTGGTTATCTTCCCGATAACAGTCTTATGATATTCAATAATACGAAGGTCATTCAGGCACGTTTACATTTTAATAAAAGTACAGGTGCGCGGATTGAAATATTTTGTCTGGAACCATACCTGCCAAATGACTATCAGGTTAATTTTCAGCAGACTCATAAATGCTCTTGGGTTTGCCTTGTCGGGAATCTGAAAAAATGGAAAGAGGGTGGTCTTTCAAAAGAGATCGTTCTAAACGGTGAAAAGGTTATAATTGTAGCCAACAGGATACAATCGCACGGAGATTCCCATATTATAGAATTTGAATGGGATAAGCCGGTTTCTTTTTCAGAAATACTTGAAGTAATGGGAGAATTGCCTATTCCTCCTTATTTGAACCGGGATACAGAAGAGAAAGATAAACAAACCTATCAGACTGTCTATTCCAAAATAGACGGATCGGTGGCAGCCCCGACAGCGGGACTACACTTTACGCCGGAGGTCTTCGATTCTCTCAAAAACAAGGGGATAGGAACAGCCGAAATAACCCTGCATGTAGGAGCGGGAACTTTCAAGCCTGTAAAATCGGAGCAAATAGCAGATCATGTGATGCACGCTGAGTTTATATCCGTCAGGAAAGAGATTATAGAGCAACTGTTAAATCATAACGGAAAGATTATAGCAGTAGGGACAACTTCGGTTCGCACCTTGGAAAGCCTTTATTATATTGGACAAATATTGGAAGAAGACGGAAGTCCGGATAGCTTAAAAGTTTGGCAATGGCAACCCTATGAAAGTGAAAAGAAAGTGACGGTGAAGCAGGCTTTGGAAAATATAATTTCATATCTCGACAAGAATAATTTATCGTCTCTGATTTCCGAGACGCAAATAATGATTGCTCCGGGCTATACTTACCGGATAGTAGACGGCATTATTACCAATTTTCACCAGCCAAAGAGTACATTGCTTCTGCTTGTCTCTGCGTTTTTAGGCAATACGGATTGGAAAAATATATATCAACATGCTATGGAAAACAATTATCGTTTTTTGAGCTATGGAGACAGTTCCCTGCTGTTGAAAGAATAATCAGAACGGATAGCCAATACCAAAGTGGAAGGCCATATTTTTCAATGGTTTTTTGAACAAAACAAAACGATCGGATTGATCCCGTCCCGGATCATATGCTTTTGTCCCCAGGTCGAAACGTAGAAGGAGAAACCCTAAATCCAGTCTAAGTCCCAATCCGTAAGCAACTGCTATTTCTTTGTAAAAGCTATTAAAAGCGAATTGTCCATCCGGTTGGCTATCATAATTTTTCAATGTCCATATATTTCCGGCATCGATAAATTGAGCAAATTCAAACAGTTCGCTGACCTTCATCCTGTTTTCTATACTGAACTCGAGTTTCATATCTCCGGTCTGATTTACAAAGTCGGCTTCCATCCCGTCTTGTATCGATCGTTTATAAGATCCCGGTCCTAAAGACCGGGTACTCCAACCTCTCACGCTATTCGCTCCTCCTGCAAAAAAACGTCGTTCGAAAGGAAGAACATCCGAATTCCCATATGGATGGGCAAGCCCTAATCCTACATGATATGCCAGTGAATGCCTTTTTGAAAAATAAAATGTACGGGCATAATCAATACTACCTTTCACATATTCGGCATAGACCACTCCCAGTATGTTTTTTTGACCGTATTCATCGGGTTTTGCTCCATTTAAGGAAGTTACCAGCCGGGGTATGGCTCCTGCCACTTCAAATGATCCCCTGAGGGTGAATGTCGGATATAATGTAGTAAAACGGCGGCTGTTGACTAAAGTGAATGAATAAGCAGTGCGTGCAACAAGCTGGTTGTTATAGCTTTCTTTTAATAGTGGGTTTTTTGAGATATTTGAATAGAGAGTATCAGACATCCAGGGCATCCGGATGTAGTTTATGTCTATCACATCTAAGCTGTGGCGTAGCATGTTTCTTTTTGAAGACCAGCCGTAAGTGATCGTCCCATTAAAGAACTGACGTGTATATTCCGGCCGATGCTGATTGTTTAGTCCAATAGAGAATTGTGTTGTTGCAGAAGGTTGTTCGCGCCAACTCTTCTGTAGCCATGGTAGTAAAAACATCGGGAAGGAAAGGCTGGTTTCTATACCATATTCGTAGAAGCTCTGGTTCATCAGGTCGGTATTTTTACTTCCTGTAATAAATTCATAAGCTCCTTTTAATTTAATATTTAGTCTCTCGCCTCCATTGAATAGATTCTGATGCTGATAAGATATACTGGGTGCAATACCGAAATCTCCGGCCGAGTTTGTTCCATCTATGGCTGTACTGAACCAGTGAACATTTGCCGGTAATAATGTGATAATAGCGTCAAGTTTCGTACTATCTCCGGATGACGGATGGACATCTATATTTGTTTGTTTTATAGCTCCCATATTATTGTATCCTTCGTAAGTTCGATTTAAAGCATAGTCTGAGAAATAAGAATCTTTTTGTAAAAAGTTATTCCGTGTTATCGTAGAATTCCGCAGGAAATTGTTTCGCCCGCGAATGATTTTTATTCCTTTTATTTCTGTGGTATCTGCATTCCTGAAAAACCACCGGTTGCCGACTTGTCGCCCGTCTGTGGATGAATTTAAAGTATTCAAACCGGAAATTACAGTTATATTATTTATTTTGTAGCGTATATGTGAAAGACTGTCTTTCCTCGGATAGACATCCATATACAAGTCTACTTCGTGTGAGTTTAATGTAGTATCTGCCTTAAAATACAGATATTCTTTAGAGAAATCAAAGTAGCCTACGTTTCTCATAATGTTATTTACTTGTAGCCGCTCTTGTTCTAACATCTCCACATCGAACATATCTCCTTCGCTCAATAAGGGTTTTATCGGGATGCGACTCATAATTCGTGTCATGGTGGTATCGCTGAGTGTATACCGATAGTTACGGATAAGATAAGGAATTCCGCCTTTGAGATCGTATGTTACAGACATTTTTTTGCCTTTGGTTTTTAGAGTCATATCTACCCGGGCATCCAGATATCCCTGATTATTTAATTGTTTCTTTAACTGGTTTACTGAGATAGCAGTCTGAGTATTACTGAATATTACGGGTGCCTGCCCTATTTTTCTTATCATCCTTGTCGTCCATTTACTGGTATCTTGACCGGCCATATTATATATTCCTAAACCGACTTTCCCCAAAAACAGAAAACTTGAATTGGGTTGTTGCCTTACAAAATCCTCTAAATCAGACGTCGCGTTTTTTGTGTCGTGTTTCACGTTGAAGCCATCCAACAGGTAACTACCTTCAGGTATGTTCTTAGTGGTGTTGCATGCCATAAAAACAAGTAACAGTATATATACGATTTTGTGCTTCATCTTACAAAGATATAATGTTTAACAAATTGACAAAGCAGAGATGTCAGTAATATAGGGCAAAAAAAAATTTAACCCCTACCGGAATAAACAGTTAGCAGTAGTGAGTAGTCAGTAGTGAGCGCTCAGAACTTAAAATTTAAAACTCATAACTTTTTAACTCCTGCCTTTCTTTTAACTAAAAAGTAACAAACCTCTACAGTCAACAGTTATCAGTCAACAGTCAACAACTTGTACCTCGTATCTCGTCTACTCGTAACTGTTTCCAAAAAGTAACAAACTTCTACAACTATTTTTTAGCTTTTAGCCGTTAGCCCCTTGCTCGCGCAGCTACCCTCTTTGTCATCCTGACCGCAGGGAAGGATCCCGATCCCCGGAAGACAGGAGATGCTTCCTCTCGTCAGCATGACAAACCAGAATTTAACTAAAAAGTAACAAACTTCTACAGTTAGCAGTAAACAGTAGTCAGCCAACAAGACCTTTTCGTCATTGCAAATTCGAAGAATCGGCGGAGCCAACAGGAGTGAAGCAATCCAGAGTATTGATTATTAATGGATTGCTTCGGGTAAACCCTCGCAATGACGAGAGAAAAACTCCTTCCTCCTTTTAACTAAAAAGTAACAAACTCCCATAGTACATGACAAAAAATATTTTATATATATTTAAAAGGCTTATTATGTTGCCCTTACAGGGCACGGTTCCCTAGTCTGTCATCTCACCGGGGAGTTACCCCGGGCTGGGATATATCAGGCTTTCAGCCTGTTTCTTTCCACGATGCCCTGAAGGGGCTACATAATATAGCCCAATGGCGACGCCTTGGGTGGGAAAACGAAATCTCCTGAAACCGCACCCTGTAAGGGCAATATAAGATTTTGTAATATTTTTTGTCATGTACTATGCAAACTCCACACTCAGTAGTCAACAGTCAACAGTAAACAGTCGGCCTTTTCGTCATTGCGAATTTGAAAAATCGGCGGAGCCAACAGGAGTGAAGCAATCCAGAGTATTGATTATTAATGGATTGCTTCGGGTAAACCCTCGCAATGACGAGAGAAAAACTCCTTCCTCCTTTTAACTAAAATGTAACAAACTCCCATAGTACATGACAAAAAATATTTTATATATATTTAAAAGACTTATTATGTTGCCCTTACAGGGCGCAGTTCCTTCGGTTGTCATCTCACCGGGGTGTTACCCCGGGCTGGAATATATCAGGCTTTCAGCCTGTTTATTTCCACGATGCCCTGAAGGGGCTACATAATATAGCCCAATGGCAACGCCTTGGGTGGGAAAACGAAATCCCCTGAAACCGCGCCCTGTAAGGGCAATATATGATTTTGTAATATTTTTTGTCATGTACTATGCAAACTCCACACTCAGTAGTCAACAGTAAACAGTAAACAGTCGGCCTTTTCGTCATTGCGAACGGAGTGAAGCAATCCAGAGTATTGATTATTAATGGATTGCTTCGGGTAAACCCTCGCAATGACGTGCGACAGTCATCAGTCAACAACTCGTACCTTGTACCTCGTATCTCGTCTACTCGTAACTTTTAACTAAAATGTAACAAACTCCACACTCATTTTCAAATTTGCTAATTCGCTAATTCGCTAATTTGCTAATTGTCTATTATAGATAAAACTAGCGCCATTCTTCATTTTTAATTTTTCATTTTTTTTGATGGGTTGCCCTGGTGACATTGCTCTAAAGATAGGATAGTTTGCTCTTTTTTAGTATTTTTGTATCCATTTTCCGAAAAGCCATGTCAGAAGAAAAAAATATTTTCATAAAAGGGGCGCGTGTCAATAACCTGAAAAATATCGACGTTGAAATACCCCGAAACAAATTTGTCGTTATCACCGGACTGTCTGGTTCGGGAAAATCGTCCCTTGCTTTTGATACCCTCTATGCCGAGGGACAGCGACGTTATGTAGAAAGCCTGTCGGCATACGCCCGTCAGTTTTTGGGCAGGATGAATAAGCCCGAATGCGATTATATAAAAGGGATTCCGCCGGCTATTGCGATCGAGCAGCGTGTCAGTGCGCGAAATCCGCGTTCGACAGTGGGTACCTCGACTGAAACATATGAGTATCTGCGCTTATTATTCGCACGGGTAGGCAAGACTATTTCTCCGGTCTCCGGTCAAGAGGTGAAAAAACATCAGGTAAGCGACATTGTAGAAAAAATGTTGTCATATCCCGAAGATACACGTCTGGCTATTCTTACCAAAGTCATATTGCGGGATGGCCGAACATTGAATGAACAACTGGAAATATTGCAAAAGGAAGGCTTTTCGAGGGTTGAACTGTCCGGGAAATTTGAAAGGATTGAAGATATCTTAGCCTCGAAAGAAAAAATAAACCCGGATAACTTGCTCCTCTTAATCGACCGTCTGACATGTGATAAAGATGCCGCCAATATAAGCCGTTTCTCGGAATCGATAGAAACAGCATTCTTCGAAGGAGAAGGTGACTGCGTTGTCCGTTTCTACGGCGAAAAGACCGGATCTTTCGATTTTTCAAGGCATTTCGAGGCAGATGGTATACAATTCGAGGAGCCATCCGACCTGATGTTCAGTTTTAATAGTCCTGTTGGCGCTTGCCCTGTTTGCGAAGGTTTTGGCAGGGTAATGGGTATTGATGAAGATCTGGTCATTCCGAATAAAGGCCTTTCAGTCTATGAAGATGCTGTTGTTTGTTGGAAAGGCGAGAAAATGAGTGAATGGAAGACTGAATTCATCCACGCAGCCAACCGACATGATTTCCCAATTCATCGACCTTATTTCGAACTATCGGAGAAGGAAAAAGAGTTGCTATGGCATGGGACAAAGGGACTTCACGGTATCGATGATTTCTTTAAAATGATAGAAGAAAACCAATATAAAATACAGTATCGTGTGATGCTAGCCCGTTATCGTGGTAAAACTACCTGTCCTTCGTGCAAGGGTTCGCGCCTTAAACCGCAGGCTCTTTACGTAAAAGTGGGAGGGAAGACTATCGCCGATCTGGTTTTGATGCCGATTACAGAGTTGAAGGTATTCTTTGAGGAATTGGAATTGAATGAAATGGATGCCGCTGTTGCAAAACGGCTATTAACCGATATAAACGTCCGTATTCAATATCTTGTAAATGTGGGGTTAGGCTATCTTACTCTTAATCGCCTGTCTAATTCTCTCTCGGGTGGCGAGAGCCAGCGAATTAATCTGGCGACATCGTTGGGAAGCAGTCTTGTCGGTTCTTTGTATATACTGGACGAACCGAGCATAGGTCTTCATTCCCGTGATACAGATCTGTTAATTAACGTCTTACAGGAATTGAAGTCGATTGGAAACACGGTTGTCGTCGTGGAGCACGATGAAGAAATCATTCGTGCCGCCGATTACATTATCGATATAGGCCCTAAAGCCGGGCGTTTGGGTGGTGAGGTCGTCTATCAGGGAGATGTCGCCGGGCTTCAAAAGCAGACGGAAAGCTACACCGTCCGTTATTTGAATGGAGAAGAAAAGATTGAAGTTCCCGGAGTAAGGCGTAAGTGGAACAACTACATTGAAGTGAAAGGTGCCAGACAAAATAATCTGAAAAACCTGAATGTTAAGTTTCCTCTTAATGTAATGACTGTCGTAACAGGGGTTAGTGGTTCGGGAAAATCATCCTTGGTATGTGATGTTTTTTATACAGCATTGGAAAGGTATTATAAGGGAAAGGGCGAGCAAATAGTTCAATACAATAGTCTTGAAGGCGATCTTAAGCTGGTAAAGGATATTGAAATGGTGGACCAGAACCCGATAGGCCGATCGTCCCGCTCCAATCCGGTAACTTATATAAAAGCATATGACGAAATACGCAAATTGTTTGCCGACCAACCCTTAGCTAAGCAAATGCATTTTACTCCGGCCTATTTCTCATTCAATGTAGAAGGAGGTCGTTGCGAAGAATGTGCCGGGGAAGGCAAAATATTGGTCGAGATGCAGTTTATGGCGGACGTTTTACTTGAATGCGAAGTTTGTAAAGGAAGAAGATTCAAACAGGATGTTCTGGATGTGCAATACAGAGGAGCCAGTATATACGATGTGCTGGAAATGACAATAGATCAGGCTATCGAGTTTTTTGAAAGAGGTAAGGGATCTTCCGAGAAGAAGATTGTCAAGCGTCTGAAACCATTGCAAGATGTGGGGTTAGGCTATGTGAAGCTTGGACAGTCGTCTTCATCTTTGTCGGGAGGAGAAAACCAACGTGTGAAACTGGCATTCCATCTGGCGGATGAAAGACCGGAACCAACTCTTTTTATATTTGATGAACCGACTACAGGATTGCATTTTCACGATATAAAGACACTGCTGAAAGCTTTTAATTCATTGATAGAAAGAGGGCATACGATTGTTATTATAGAGCATAATATGGATGTTATAAAGTGCGCCGATCATATTATCGATATAGGTCCTGAAGGGGGTAAGGAGGGTGGTTTCATCGTTTGTGAAGGAACCCCTGAAAAGATCGCGCAATGCAAGGAATCGTATACAGGACATTTTCTGAAAGAGAAAATATCCGGCTGAGGGCATATAGATCTTTATCAGAAATCATAATACATATTATCATCTTGCGACTCTTCACTCTTTTTGCCTTTATTTTTTATGATGTTGAACTGATATGAGAAACTCAGCATAAAATATCGGTTGACCGTATTTGAACGGGAGTCGGACATGTAATTCCCACTTACATAACGTTGAATATTGTTCCTGTCGTCCAGTATATCAAAGAACTGAAGTCTTAAAGTACCTTTCTTATTTTTCAGGAATTTTTTATCCACAGAAGCATTCCATAAAACTTCACTCTTTTTGAAGTCGTCTCCGTAACCTGAATAATAGGTATAATTCAACCGGCTTTGAATAGAAAAATCGTATGGTAGTTTCCATAAAACAAAATGCTTCAAACCATACGTCGTGGTATTCCTATCCTCTTCTCCGGCAAGATTATTTCGTGTCAGGTTATATGAAATGGAAGCCATAAGGTTAGTTTCGAATTTGCTCGATTTGAATTTTCCGGAAACGGATTCGTTTAATACAACATTGTTGGTTATCGATTTATCACCATTCGAAAAGCCTATATTCTTATAATAGCTGACATAAGTACCGGTATTTATAGAAAACTTCTTATTCTTCAGCGGGGTATCATACATCACATTCAGATTAGCCCCCATATCGCCATTCACGTTGCGGTATGTGTTCGTAGAGTTTCCCTTCTCATCGATAGTAGAATAGTTAACGGCATTATTGGATGTATAGTTAAAACCTCCCGAAATCAACAAGAAACGGCTGGTTTCATAATTCGACTTTTGATAATATACATTGAAATTGTGATTAAAGCTAGGTTTCAGATCAGGGTTTCCATAATATTTCGACATAGCGCTCACAATTATTGTGTCCGCCGACAACTGGTTGATGCTTGGCTGGCCTGTAGAACCCGAATAATTGAAATCGAGATTGGTATTATCATCCGGTTTGTAAGAGAAATTCAAATTAGGAGAATAGTTTACTACATTCTGTTTCAAATTATCAACAACGGAATCACCAATATTAACCTTACTCCGCGAATAGGAAGGCGAGATATTAAGACCAACAGTATATTCATACTTTTCTTTAGTGGTCTGAAAGTTAAGCCCGATATTCTGATTTATATACCGGTTCTTTGTTTTGCGGGTATAAGCTGTATCGATAATCGTATAATTCCCGTTTCCGTCCTTCTTCCAGACATTACGATCCCTGTCCGAATCGTTATTATTCACCGAATAGGCAAATTGTAATCGCCGGTCTTTACCCATTGGCTCTACATACGAAAGAGAAAGATTGTAACTATTCGTTTTACTTTCGGTCTTCGATAGCTGATCTATTATTTTATCCCCTGTCCCATCGGAATAGACCGTACGGGAATAATTTGATCCGTCACTATCATCGTTCCTCAGAGAAGTATTGAGGGAAAGGCTTACTGTACGCCCCTTATTGTTCAACTTCCGTCCGATAGTCAAATAACTGTTTATATTGTAACCATCTCCCTTCGACCGGGAAACGGATTGGCTCGATGTTGTATCTCCCTCGGCCACAAAAGACAGGTTCGAAGAAGTGTTGTTATTATTCGAATTATTGAAACCGGCATACGACCGGGCGTAGATGGTAGTCAATGAATCGGGACGCCATTCCATATTCAGGCTGAAATTCAAATTTTCTCTTTTACTAATCGTAGACATATTATTTTCAGAAAAACGATTCCCTGAAGTTATGAAAGTCTGGGTATTCGTCTTGGTATCCATCTGATTTTCGTTATTGAAGTAACGAAAACTCCCACCCAGTTTAAGTTTATCCGACGCTTTTATCTGCGCCGAAACCCCCACATTCTTATTTTTATCTATACCGTTATCCATCCCCACCGAGTACTCATTATCGCTTACATTATTCATGTCGCCTACAAGCGAAACCTGATTCTCGTTACGCATAAAGTTCACTGTCGCCTTATTGGCGTATTTGTCGTCGCTTCCATACCCGGCTTTTATATCCCCAAAGATGCTTTGTTTCAGTTCCTCCTTTACTACAAGATTCATTACCTGTTCGGGATCTTTATCTTTGAATCCTGTTATTCTGGATTCTTCGGATGCCTCCTTGTACAATTGAAGCTTTTTGATCATATTGGCCGGAAGGTTGTTTAAAGCCATAGGTATATCGTTCCCGAAAAATTCTTTTCCGTCGACCAGTATCTTCTTCACAGGCTTTCCATTTGCGGTAATATTTCCATTCGCATCTATTTCAATCCCCGGAATATTCCTGATCATATCCTGCAACATATCACTTTCCTGCGAGCTATAAGCTCCGGCGGTATATTCTATCGTGTCGCCTTTCACCACAATGCCAGGCGCTTTAGCCTCCACTATGGCGGCTTTCAGCATGTAATCGGCTTCATGTAAAAAGATACTGTCTGAAATATAAGTTGGATTAGCCGGAGAGATATTAAAGTTTTGTAAAAAAGTTTTATATCCTATAAAAGATGCTTCGAGAATATAATTTCCGGCAGATACAGGCATCCTGAATTTTCCTTGTCCGTCAGTTGCCGTTCCTTGTACATAAACACTGTCTAACGATAGAATCCTTATAGAAGCAGAGGGAACAGCTTCTCTTGTTTTTCCGTCATATACAGTGCCTCGCGCATATCCTGCCACGTCTTTCTTACCAGTCTGCGCAACCGCGGACAGGCTAATAAAAAACATGAAGAATAAAATCAAATGCTTCATCCGGAAATATAATTTTAGCGACACGAAGATAACTTTTTTATTATAGAGTATAAAATTGGTGGAAATCGTTAAAGGCCACAATATTTTATGTCAAAAAAAAATGTTTACTTTGTGCCTTAATAATTTAGGAATAAACTGAACTTAAAGAATCAAAGGTACAATATGTCGGAAGATGTTTTTAAAAAAATAGTCTCGCATTGCAAAGAGTATGGTTTTGTTTTCCAGTCGAGCGAAATATACGACGGTCTCAGCGCTGTATACGACTATGGGCAAATGGGAGTTGAATTGAAAAACAACCTCAAAAAATATTGGTGGGACAGTATGGTATTGCTACACGAAAATGTGGTAGGTATCGATTCGGCCATCTTTATGCACCCTACCATATGGAAAGCTTCGGGACACGTAGATGCATTCAACGATCCTTTGATAGACAACAAAGACAGTAAAAAACGTTATCGTGCCGATGTGCTCATCGAAGACCATTTGGCTAAGATAGATGATAAGATAAACAAAGAAGTAGAAAAAGCCGCGAAACGTTTCGGAGAAAGTTTTGACGAAGCCATGTTTCGTCAGACCAATCCACGTGTATTGGAGAATCAGACAAAGCGCGACGAAATCCACGCACGTTTTGCAAAAGCTTTGAACGATAGCAATCTGGAAGAACTTCGCCAGATTATTCTCGACTGCGAAATAGTAGATCCAATCAGCGGAACCCGCAACTGGACAGATGTGCGTCAGTTCAACCTGATGTTCGCTACCGAAATGGGATCGACTGCCGATGGGGCAATGAAGGTATACCTTCGTCCGGAGACAGCGCAAGGTATTTTCGTAAACTTCCTGAACGTTCAAAAAACAGGGCGCATGAAAATCCCGTTCGGTATAGCACAGATAGGAAAAGCATTCCGTAACGAGATTGTCGCGCGTCAGTTTATTTTCCGCATGCGTGAGTTCGAACAAATGGAAATGCAATTCTTTGTTCGTCCGGGTGAAGAGCTCGACTGGTTTGCTAAATGGAAAGAAGCGCGGATGAACTGGCATAAGTCCCTTGGATTTGGCGATCATAAATATCGTTTCCACGATCACGATAAGCTCGCACATTATGCGAACGCCGCTACCGATATAGAATTTGAGATGCCATTCGGGTTCAAAGAAGTTGAAGGAATCCATTCCCGTACAGATTTCGATTTGAGTAGTCATGAGAAGTATTCCGGTAAAAAACTACAATATTTCGACCCTGAACTCAATAAATCGTATACTCCTTACGTTATTGAAACGTCTATCGGTGTAGACCGCATGTTCCTCTCTACCATTTCGGCGGCTTATGCGGAAGAAGAACTTGAAGGGGGCGAAACACGCGTCGTATTGAGATTACCGGCGGCTTTAGCTCCTATTAAACTGGCTGTATTGCCATTGGTAAAAAAAGACGGGCTTCCTGAAAAAGCGCGTGAAATCATCGACAACTTAAAGTTTGATTTCAAATGCCAGTATGACGAAAAAGACAGTATAGGAAAACGCTACCGTCGTCAGGATGCTATAGGAACTCCATATTGTGTGACTGTAGACCATCAAACACTTGAAGACAACACAGTAACAATCCGTTATCGCGACTCTATGACGCAGGAACGTGTTGCTATCGATAAATTATCGGATATAATATCGGATAAAGTTAGTATGAAAAATTTATTGAAAACTATAAGATAATGAACTATAAATTATTTGCTTTAATTGCTATTTTCAGCTTTGTTGTATTCTCGTCTTGTACTTCGACCGACGATTATGGAATAGATGTGGAATGGAAAAAATATAATGAAAAGATTGTGATGGAAACTGCGGCTAAAACAGCTGAATACACCGCGCGAAAATCCCTTAGCAACAATGGCTATGTATATTGGAAATACGTAACCGACTTCATCCCCGATGAAAAATCAGCTCCATCAACAAAAGTAACCGAGGACGGTACTCCCTATTTCACAGATAGTGTTTCTGTAAGATATACCGGATGGTATCTTTTGAAAGATGGTACTAAATATACATTTAGTACAACTGAAGGGGATTACAATGGCGTTCCTAGAACTTTTCTTGTTAGTAGCAACATGGTAAAGGAAATAAGCAGTAATTTAGATGGGGTTACTACTATGTTACAGTATATGAAAGTCGGGCAACAAGTAGAGTTTTGCATTCCTCAGCGACTCGGATATGGAGGAGTTACACAAGGTTACATACCTGCATACACGACCTTATGGTTTAGAATAAAATTATTGAAAATAATCCCTGGCAATAAAGGGGAGTGGGATAAGTAATAAAAATATACCAAAAAAACTAAAATCATATGAACACACTATTATTCTTAGGAAATCTAGGTACCGGAGAGATAATAATTATAGCCATCGTTGTTTTATTATTATTCGGAGGGAAAAAGATACCGGAACTGATGAAAGGTATCGGAAAAGGAGTTAAAAATTTCAAAGACGGAGTTAACGGCCTGGAAAACGATATCAACGGTACAGGAAACAAGTAAAAACATATCTCAATAAAAATAAGCCCGGACTATTTAAATAATCCGGGCTTATTTTTATATATCACTGCTCATTAGCCGAATGAGAGAAATAAGCCGGAAAAGAAACAATACTCTCGTTATGATAGCGATCTGAAGCCGAAACCGAGTAATAAAGTCCAAATTCGCCCACTATTGCAGAAAAAGAGTAGCTATTTGCATGAAGTCCCGTTGCCAATATGCTATTCGAATTGTCCCTGTCTATATTTTCGGTAGAAGACACATAAACCGTATATGTAAAATCTTCGTTTTTATCGGGCATATTCCATTTTATATTCAGTAAACCATTATTGTCCTTATAAACTTGTAAATCGAGCGGAGAATCCGGCGCAATACTATCCAACCAGATTAAGGGAGGCAACTTAGCCGGAGTCGGATAATAAGCCCGCACGGAATCCATCACCCCTTTCAGGTTATTCAATAAATTTCCGACCCTGAAATAGGCCTCTCCCTTAACGTTGTTTTCCCGTATATATTTCATTTGATCGGTAATATCCTGTAATGGCCAGCTCAACTCATCCATCTGATAAACACCTAATCCCGGAACAATAATCCTTCCATTACTATTCGCGACCCAATCATCAAGAAACGGATAGAAGTTTTGTCCCCGGTAATACATCATCGGAAACATAAGATCATGTTTCCCTGTTTGCATCCAATGTCCTGCATCCTGAAAAACAGTTTCATAAGCAGTCCAGCCATCATTCGGAGAAACAGGCAATACCCGGTAACGCCCCAAAGGGGAACTACTTACCTGCACCCATTTTTTAATCGATTTCACCGTGTCATATACCTGTGTTACCAATCGATTGATATTGTTACGGCGCCAATCCGAAAGCTTTTCACCATTCCCGTATTTCTTAAAAGTGTCTTCATCCGGGAATTTGCCTGTATTGCTACTAGGATAGCGGATATAATCGAAGTGAACCCCGTCCACATCGTAATTGGATACTATTTCCGATACGATGGATGCTATAAGATCCGTTGTCTCGGGTCTGCCCGGATCAAGATACCATGTGCCGTTGACAAATTTATAGTAATCCGGCTTATTTTTCACAGGAACGCCTTCCCTCCTTTTACCTCTACCGGTATACATCATCTGTGCCTTTTCCATCGGGTAAGTAATTATCCATGCATGGCACTCCAGCCCTCTTTTGTGGCATTCGTCAATAGCAAAAGCCAAAGGATCGAAGTTATCTGCATGGTTGAAGTAGGAACTCTTCGGTTCTATTTGTGACTCATAGAAAACGCTGCCTTGTGCTCGTGTTTGAAATAATACAGTATTAAAATTCTCTCTCTTCAATACATCCAATATTCTCTCCAGTTCTTCTTTTTGAGCCGTCACACTAGTTCCTTGCGCCGGCCAATCCAAACCCCAATTGGTAGTGAGCCATACTGCCCGCACTTCTGTTGCCGGAACTTGAGAGAACGCCCCAATGGAAAGAGAAAAAAAAGTAAAAAGCAAGTAAATAAATCTCATAATCCACTGAAGTTTACATTTGAAAACAAGAGTGAAGGCAATCTCCAGGAAGATGTTTCGCGAGGATCGTTCCCTGCTTCTTCCAGATTTGCCCATAGATCGAGTATATTTCCTGTTATATTCATTTCGCTGACAGGAACAGTCGTTGTTCCGTTTTCTATTAAAAATCCTTCTATTCCAAAAGAAAAGTCTCCGGTAGTAGGATTGCTGTTTCCTCCGTTAAATCCGGTGATCCATATACCTTTTTGTACCGATGAGCAGATCTCATCAAAGCTACGGCTCCCCGATGCAGCCTGAATGATAGACGGAGATGCTATTGTAGGAACCATATTCAGCTTTTTCGAATTGTATGTGTCTATGAAATATGTTTGCAATACGCCCCTGTCTATAATTACCCTGTCCATCGTAGCAACTCCCTCTCCATCGAACCACCGTGAACCGAATGCACGCGGAATATGCGGGGTATCCATCACCGTCAGTTTATCTGATGTTATCTGCTTACCCAGTTTATCCAGTAAGAAAGAATTCTTTTGTTGAAGGGCTGTGCCATACATAGCCCCGATCAAAGGAGAAAACAGGCGGGAGGCAGTCGTATTATCCAGCAGCATATTATATTTCCCCGACTTCACTTTCTGTTGCCCTATTTTTCTCAAAGCCCGTTCTAAAGCCTTTGCTCCGATTCCGGTCTTCTTCAAGTCTGTCCAATAAACAGAACTATCGAACCAGTATGACTCAGCGCGGGCATCACCTTTTGTTTTCAATGAAACCTCAACGGTAAGATTATAAGCCGTATCGGTTCCCTCTGCCTCAAACCCGTTACTGGCAATCATATATTCGGCTCCTACCCCATCGTCATACGAAGAAGAAACAGAGATAATACGGTCATCTGTCCCATATATTTCTTCCACAGCTTGTTTTGCGACAGCCAATTTATTATCGGTCGATAAATTATTGAACGAAGCATCAGACAGATCCAAGTCCTTTCCATCGGGTTTATAGTACCGGCTTGGATCGGGTAATTGCCTGAAAGAATCCTCCGCCAGATATCTTGTTGAAATAATTCCTTCTTTTATAAAAGATTCCAGGCCGGACTTTTCGATGCGGTTTGTGGAAAATGAGCCGTACCGGCCATCAACAAACAATTCTATATACAGTTTATTTTCGGTACTCTGATGAAGACGATCCAACTGGGCATTCCTGTATTCAAACGAGTTATTATTTGCAGTTATCACGGATACGCGGGCATTTTGGCAACCATTTTGTAAAGCCAGTTCCATCGCCCATTTTGCAATGTCTTTATGCTGTTTTGCTATCATATTCTATCTTTTCGAGGACAAAAGTACTCAGATTTACTTAAAGGCCGGAGAGAAAACCCTGCAAAATACAGATAATGATAAAGGAATACTATAAGACCAGCGGAATCAAAATAGATTCTTCCAGTTGTATATCGGGATAATAAGACATCTTGGCTTTACGAAGGTTGCCCATACCCATATCTTCCTCCCGGTTAATATAGGTAAATCCGGAAGCTTCATGTTCAATGAACTGTTGGTTGATCATTGTGTAAGCGCCGTTCATTTCGCCAAAGGCTTTTTCTACATGCACAACAAACGAATCGGCGGTCAGCGGCTCTCCGATGGAGAATGCAACAATCTTTCCATTCACTCTGATAGCTCCGCCCCGCAGTTGAAGACATTCGAAATTCTCAAGCATGATCTTTGTCGCTATATAATCATACCGTTGCGAAAAATCTATCTTCATAGCATTTACATTTTCCCATTCGTCAAGCATAGCCGCACATTCATCCCGTTCGGTTTTCGATGTCAGAGGGAAATAAACCCAGTCGGGATTATCTGCCTTAAAACGGTTGATATGATTGCGTTTGCTTTGTAACTTTTTACCTGACAGTTCTATTAGTTTCTCCGAGAAGTAGATGTATTCATCGTTATTTCTGTCCGGCAGGCGACGAAATCCTCCCGGTATTTCCCGTTGAATGACCTCCCACATCTTATTCGAAATACCCTTCATCTGAAATGGGATCCTATTTTCCCCGGCATCTTGCACTATCAGTTCAAAAGCATCACGTACAGGCATCTTACCAATAGGCATCATGTAATAAAGTTGCCCGTCCGATTCCTGAAAACGCAGAAAAATAGTACGATTAATAATAGCGAAAACGGTTTTGAATTTTGCATTCCACGCATATAGATTTGCAAAGCAAAAATCGCATGCACGGTATGTATTACCTTCAAAACAGGCATCAATCGCCTTTTTATCAGAAAGCGTAATTTGTTTAAAGTTGATCATAAAAAACAAGAAGAAGTTATTCCGCTTAATACAACAAAGCTAATACAATTATTGCTTGATATCAACATCTCAAAAATGCCTGTTTGGATATTTTACACAAATATTAACCTAAAAGATAAATGTTTTTGGTAGATTTGTATATCGACTATACAACGAAGTCAAATCCTTACAAAGAATAACCTGACATGAAAATATCTGTTTAAAAACATAAAATAAATAATATCTATAAATCATTTATAGACTATATTTGCATCGTTTTTGCAATCTCCGGTTTACAATACAGCTATATTTAGACAAAAACTATCATTTACTATATTTTTCGGACTATCAAAAGATCAACCATATGTCATCAGAAAAGAAAGGCTACATATCCGAAATTAAATCCCATACCGGCGTCAATGTAAATCGTTGCTACCAATGCGGTAAATGCTCGGCCGGATGTGCCGTCAACGAGGAAATGGACTTTCCTCCGAGCGTTGTTATGCGGATGTTACAAACCAACGACGCAGAAAATTATGGCGAGATACTGCATTCCCAATCTATTTGGCTGTGCGTTTCGTGCCAAAACTGCCTGACACGCTGTCCTATGCAAATAGATATTCCGCAACTGATGGATTATCTTCGCGGACAAGCATTGGAAAAAGGCACGGTAAACAAGAAATCGAAAAAGATCATTTCGTTCCATAATTCATTCCTTGATTCCATTAAGCACACAGGACGGCTATATGAAATCGGGCTCGTAGCCGGATACAAGATGCGAACATTCAATCTGTTGCAGGATATGAATGTGGCTCCGGGCATGTTCGTGAGAGGTAAACTACCCTTGTTACCCGAAATGGTAAAAGACAAAAAACAAGTGTCTGCCATCTTTTCCAAAACAAAAAAGGAAAAGGAGTAAAGATCAACTAAAAATAAATTCAGGATCTCTAAAATATTAAATTTTGAAATCTTGAATCTTTGAAAAGATATAATTTATGGAAATAGGATTCTATCCGGGCTGTTCCCTCAAGGGAACTTCGTCAGAGTACGCCCAATCGACATTGGCCTTAGCAAAGGCTTTCGATATAAATCTGAAAGAGATTACAGATTGGAATTGTTGTGGCGCGACTGCCGCCCACAATATGAACCATGAACTAGCCATCGCGCTACCGGCACGGGTACTTGCCCTTGCGGAAAAAGAAGGTATGAGCGAAATTGTAGTTCCATGCGCCGCCTGTTACAACCGCCTGAGCGTCACGCAACATGAGCTGAATAAGGATAAAGGACTGAAAACGCGCGTTTCGGACATTCTCCGGATGCCCCTCTCGGGAAATATTGAAATATTGAACGTAATGCAGTTCATCGATAAGTATATTGCCGGCAAGATAGAAGAAAAAGTAACCAAACCTTTCAATCAGCAGGTAGTATGCTACTATGGATGTTTGTTGGTACGCCCTCACGAAATATTAAATTTCGACCGCCTGGAAGATCCGCAATCGATGGATACCCTGATGACAAAAATAGGTGCGACCCCTATGGAATGGGGGTACAAAACCGAATGTTGCGGCGCCGGATTCTCTGTTTCACGTACCGATATTGTCGCGAAGCTATCCGGTAAGATCGTGAAAGATGCTATAGACAGGGAAGCCAAAGCGATTATTGTGGCATGCCCTATGTGCCAATCCAATCTGGACATGCGCCGTCCTCATATCAACAGCTATCTCAAAATGAAAACAGATATACCTGTCCTGTACATTACACAGGCCATTGGTCTTGCCGTAGGTATCAGCAGGGAAGAACTAGGACTCAAAAAACTTTTTGTTGCGCCTTCATTCGCTTAACTTTAAAGGAGAAATATTATGTCAAAAATAGGAGTATTTGTTTGCCACTGCGGAGAAAATATCGGCGCGACTGTCGATTGTGAAAAAGTGGCGGCAGAAGCATCGAAAATAACAGGCGTAGAGGTCAGCGTGGACTACAAATATATGTGTTCCGACCCGGGGCAGACAATTATTAAGGATGCTATCAAAGAAAAAGGATTGACAGGAGTGGTTGTGGCTGCCTGTTCACCGCGGATGCATGAGCCTACATTCCGGAAAGCATGCTCCGAAGCCGGGTTGAATCCGTATATGTGCGAAATGACAAATCTGCGCGAACACTGTTCGTGGGTTCACGAAAAAGGAGACGAAACCACAGAGAAAGCTATCGATCTTGTCCGTATGCTTGTTGAAAAGACAAAACTGAACAAGCCCCTCAATTCCATCAAAGTACCGATTTCGAAGAAAGCATTGGTAATAGGAGGCGGCATTGCCGGAATACAGGCTGCCCTTGATATAGCCAACGCAGGACATAAGGTTATCATGGTAGAGAAAGAACCGTCCATCGGGGGGCACATGTCCCAATTGTCGGAAACATTCCCTACGCTCGACTGTTCGCAGTGTATTCTTACCCCGCGTATGGTGGATGTAGCACAAAACCCGAATATCACACTATACACCTATGCTGAACTTGAAAAACTGGAAGGTTTTATAGGAAACTTCAAAGCAACTATCCGGCTAAAAGCGAAGAGTGTAGACCCAAAAACCTGTACAGGTTGCGGTGAATGTACGACCAAATGCCCAAGCAAAAAAATTCCCAGTGAGTTTAACGAAGGGCTGGGTACCCGTACAGCTATTTACACGCCATTTCCACAGGCAGTGCCAAATAAACCTGTTATAGACCGTAAAAATTGCCGGTATTACCTGACAGGCAAATGTAAGGTTTGCCAGAAGATATGCCCTACCGGAGCTATCGAATTCGATAAAGAAGATGAATTTATTACCGAAGATATAGGGGCTATTGTAACAGCTACCGGATTTAATGTCCTCAAGCCCGATTTCTTCCCCGAATATGGATATGGTAAATACAAGGATGTGATTACCGGACTTCAATTCGAGCGCCTTGCATCCGCCTCGGGCCCTACTTTGGGAGCAATACGCCGCCCTTCGGACGGAACAGAACCTAAGAAGGTGGTTTTCATAGCCTGCGCGGGTTCGCGCGATCCTGCGAAGGGGCGTCCTTACTGTTCTAAGATATGCTGTATGTATACCGCGAAACATGCCATGCTTTATCAACACAAAGTGCATGACGGCGAATCTTATGTCTTCTATATGGACATCCGGGCAGGAGGTAAGAATTATGACGAATTTACACGAAGAGCAATAGAAGAGGATGGAGCTAATTACATTCGTGGACGTGTGGCCCGTGTGTACGAAAAGAACGGAAAACTGATTGTAAACGGAGTCGATACATTGCTTGGCGGGCGTCCGGTAGAAATAGAAGCCGATATGGTTGTACTTGCCAGCGCAGGGATAGCCAATGAAGGCTCGGAAGAATTGGCTCAAAAGATGCATATATCGTATGATGCGTATAAATTCTTCGCCGAAGCGCATCCCAAGCTAAAACCTGTGGAAACCAATACGGCAGGGATTTATTTGTGCGGCGCTTGTCAGGCTCCGAAAGATATTCCTGAAACGGTCGGTATGGCATCAGGCGCAGCAGCTAAAGTGATCGGCTTGTTCTCGAACAATGAATTGACCCGCGAACCGGTAGTGGCCGTAGTAAACCGTATCGCTTCGCACGATGTGTCTACCTGTGTGGGATGCTTCCTGTGCGAAACGGCTTGCCCTTATCAGGCCATCGAACACGAGGAAATAAAGAACAGAGCCGGAGAAGTAATCAAGACGGTTGCCCGGGTCAATCCGGGGCTGTGTCAGGGTTGTGGTACGTGTGTATCGTTCTGCCGTTCTAAGTCGATAGATATACAGGGATTTTCTAACGAACAGATGTATGCCGAAGTATTAGCAGTATTAGAAGAATAATCAATTTGAAAATCTGAAAATGAGTCGATTTGAAAATGATATAATTGGCTAATTTTCAAATTACCGAATTTCCAAATTAAAATATATGAACAACGAATTTGAACCTAAAATACTGGCTTTTGTCTGCAACTGGTGTACCTATGCAGGAGCCGACCTGACAGGAACAAGCCGTATCAAATACGCGTCGAATGTGAAGATCGTACGTTTCCCTTGTACAGGACGTATCGACTTTATGTTGCTGCTAAAGGCTTTTGCAAACGGCTCCGACGGGGTGATCGTTTCAGGATGCCATCCAAACGACTGCCACTATACATCGGGGAATTTCCATGCCCGTCGCAGATGGATGCTGTTTCGCGGCCTGCTCAATTTTCTGGGAATAGATGTCCGCAGGATACAGTTCTCATGGGTTTCGGCTGCCGAGGGCGCTAAATGGGCTGACATTGTAAATACAACCGTGGCCAATATCCGTGAATTGGGCCCATATACGGAATACCAACGTGCGGCTGAATTTCTGGCAGGAAATGAAGAGCAGATAGCCAAAGAAATGGAGGTAAATAATGGATGAACTGAGAAATAAAGCCAAAGAATTACTAACAAATGGTGAGATCGGTCTTTTCATCGGTTACGAAGAAGGGACACGGATTCCACGGCCGTTGTTTGTATCGTCTCCCGAAGAAGCGGAGAAGTTGGTATTCAATGACAAATGTACCGGAAACCTGGCTGTTTATCTTACCCGGAAAGACCTTGTGAGCGGAAAGAAAGTCGGTATTGCTGCATCCTATTATGCCCTGAAAAGTATTTGTCAGCTTTATGACGAAAATCAGATAAAAGAAGATTTGATAAAGATATTCGGGTTAATAGACAATACATTGAGGCCATTCGGTACAATAAATGAGATAAAAGAATACCTGAAAGAAGCAACTCCACCGGAAAAACAAACAGATGACGAACTAATGGCTCAGGTAGATGCCATGACAATGGAAGAGCGCTGGCAATTCTGGACGGACGAATTATCCAAATGCTTCAAGTGTTACGCCTGCCGTGCCGCGTGCCCGATGTGCTATTGTACCAAATGTATAGTAGAGGTAAACCGTCCGCAATGGATACAACCATGGGCCGCTACCGTAAGTAATATGGAATGGCAGATCAACCGTGTGATGCATATGGCAGGCCGCTGTTCCGACTGTGGCTCTTGTGGCGCCGCCTGTCCGTTGGGTTTGCCGGTTCATATACTGACACACAAGATGGCTGAATTGGTCAAAGAAAACTTCGGAGAAGCATCCGAAAAGGGCAATGTGCTTTCTACATTCAAGCCGGAAGATAAAGAAACTTTCATTTTGTAGACTATGGAAAAAAGATATATAAGCCATAAATCGTTAATGGACTGGTTGTCACAAATATTGCAGGATAACAAGCAGGTTTATGCCCCCGTTCCCAAAGGAGATAAAATGGATTTTAAACATATCAAGTCTGTGGACGAAATATCCATGAACCACATACAGACCACCCAGTCGGCTAAGGCTATTGCATTTCCACGTACGGAAAAACTGTTTTCCTATACCCGGCAAAAAGGTGATGTAACCTTACAGGATTACGATACGAGTGTGATCCCCGAAACAGTGGTATTCGGCATACATCCCTGCGATGCAGCCGGATTCAAACCTTTATCGGGAATCTTCAACTGGGATACGAAAGACCTGCCGTTTAACGAACGTATGAAGCATACTACTCTTATTGGAGTTAGCTGTACGCAATGTGACGAATACTGCTTTTGCACATCAGTAAACGGAAGTCCGGGAAACATCGCCGGAAGTGATATATTACTTACTCCAATAAAAAAAGAAGGCTATCTGGTCGAAATTGTAACAGAAAAGGGCTCTGCCTTGGTTGAAAAATACAGCAATCTTTTTGAAGCGGCTCCGGAAGTGAATAAAGAAGATTTCCTTGCCGATGTACCGGTGCGTTTCAGTTTGGACGATTTGCAGGGCAAAATATCCGGTATGTTTGAAAGCGAAGTCTGGAAAAAACAGTCGGAACGTTGTTTGGGTTGCGGCGCATGCGCGTTCGTATGCCCTACTTGCGCCTGTTTCGATATTCAGGAAGAATCAAAAGGTAGTACGGGCAGCAGGCTGCGTTGTTGGGATGCCTGTGGCTTTTCTTTGTTTACGGTACATGCTTCCGGTCACAATCCACGCGAAACGCAAAGCCAGCGATGGAGACAACGTTTGTTACACAAATTCTCCTATATGCCCGAACGCCTCGATGTAAGGGGCTGTACAGGCTGCGGACGATGCTCACGGGCATGTCCTGTGGATATGAATATATGTGAGCACCTGGAGGCAATATCAATTTGAAAATGAGATAATTTGAAAATTTGAAAATGAATTTATGCGAAACGACCGAGAAAATATAATTGTTGCTAAATCTTTCGAATTTGCGCTAAAGATTGTTCAATATTGCGAGCAACTTGATACTGATAAGAAGTTTATCACTGCCAATCAGCTATTAAAATCAGGTACATCCATAGGCGCTAATATCAGGGAGGCACAAAATGCCGAAAGTAAAATTGACGTCATTCATAAAGTGAAAATTGCGGCGAAAGAAGCTGATGAAACAGAATATTGGTTATTGCTTTGTAAACATACACCATCATATCCCGACAATGATGAATTACTTGATTTAATAAAAGAACTCATAAAAATTATCTCTAAAATAATAAGCACTTCTAAATACAAGTAATCTCATTTTCAAATTATAAAATTTTCAAACTTTCAAATTGAGTATTTATGAACGATAATATATACCTTCCTTATCTGGTAACGATAGAAAAAATTACGCAGGAAGCGCCCGGAGTAAAAACTTTCCGTCTGAAATTCAAAGATGAAGAAGCAGCCCGGAATTTCAGTTTCAAAGCCGGACAATTCGGGGAATATTCCGCATTCGGAGAAGGTGAAAGCACGTTTTGTATAGCCTCCTCCCCTACACGCAAAGGATACATAGAGTGTACATTCCGTGATACAGGAAAGGTGACATCTGCCTTAGCTAAACTCGAAGAAGGTCAGACAATGGGCTTCCGCGGGCCTTTCGGCAATACTTTCCCCATGGATGAATGGAAAGGTAAGAACCTGTTGTTCATCGCCGGAGGGATTGCATTACCACCCATGCGCTGTGTGATATGGAATGCACTGGACACACGTGAGAATTTCAAGGATATAAGTATATTATACGGAGCCAAATCGGTAGCCGATCTTGTTTATAAGCATGAACTCAAAGAATGGGAAGAAAGACCTGATGTACGTCTGGTTACTACCGTAGACCCGGGGGGTGAAACTCCGGATTGGAAAGGAGAGATAGGCTTTGTTCCTTCTGTATTGGAGAAAATGCATCCTTCACCGGAAAACACAATTGCTATTGTGTGCGGGCCTCCTGTGATGATCAAGTTTACATTCCCTGTGTTGGATAAACTGGGCTTTACTCCCGAAAATATCTACACCACGCTCGAGAATCGTATGAAATGCGGCGTGGGAAAATGCGGGCGGTGCAATGTAGGTAAAATGTATGTCTGTAAGGATGGTCCCGTCTTTTCCCGTGTAGAGTTGGAAGCTTTGCCGGCAGAATACTAAAACATAGAACGAAATGAAAAGAATAATATTATTAATATTCCTGAGCACATTATTGTACTCGTGCAAAACTTATAAAATCCAGGAAAAATGGGTATTTATAGAATCCAAATATGATGCGAAGAAATTCTATTCTTATATCGAACGGTCTGATTTAGAAGATCAGGATAAATCAACGATAAAAAGAGTCGTTGATAACTTGATTAATACAGATAATGTTGAGATATACAAAAATGAAGATGTGTCGGTTAACAGGAAGTATATTCAAATCAACGATAGCATCAAACTTGAGTATTTCGAATTTCAGCCAAAAATATATTCTAAATCAGGACTGTTTTTTATCGGCAATGGCTCCAATGTTTTGAGCACTTACAAAGAACTGGAAAAGCTGGCTATCGAAACCAAATCAAAAATTTATGTATTGAATTATCGGGGATATGGTAAAAGCGAGGGAACCCCTTCTTTTAAAACTGTTTTTGAAGACAATAATTCTTTTTTAAAGTTCATCGAAAGCACAAACGAGAACATCGATTTTGTTATCGGATATTCTCTTGGGAGTATTTCGGCAACATACTTAGCGGTAGACAATGCGATCAATAATTTAATCTTACTGGCTCCCCTCTCTAATGCAGATGAAATGCTTAGCTATATAAAAACTCAACAAATGAAAGGCCTTAAATCTGTCGCAAAACCTCTTATTAAAATAACAGCGGAAGATTATTTACTAAAACTATCCAATACTGAAAAAATCAGTTCGTATCATGGCCGTTTGATAGTTTCTCATGCTATTGACGATAAGGCCCTTCCATTTAAAATGGGTAAAGGATTATTCGATGCTTGCCCTTCATTGCAAAAAGAACTGATTAAAATTGAGAAAGGTGGACATGGAGCGCCTTTTAAAGATTCCTATTGGAAACAGATAATATCTGATTTAAACAACATCTGAAACAGATCACAGGATAAGAAGAAGCGAAATCACAATAAGTAACTTTACTTATACTTCTCCCATAAGCCTGAGTGCACTATCTCACGGCAACGGTCTATAAATTCCGGCATATTGTCTTCTGTCAGGTCGGCTGTTGATATAGGTTCGTGTACAATGAGTTCTAATTTACAGGGATTGATGAGGTATGTATTTATTTTCATCAGGTCGAACGGGCCGTTTACGGTAAGAGGAACGATCTCCAGATTCATTTCCTTAGCTATTACAAAAGCGCCCCTCTTAAATCGCCCCATTTTTCCGCTATATGTTCTGGCTCCTTCGGGAAATATAACCATTGAAGAGCCTTTATCCAACTGCGCTTCAGTCTTGGCTATCGTATCTTTCATCGATTTCAGGTTTTTCTGATCGACAAATACATGCCCTGCTATTTCGGAAGCCTTACCCACAAAAGGAATTTTACGCAATTCTTGTTTTTGTACCCATTTAATATTCTGGTTCAAATAACCATAGATTAGAAATATATCGAAAGCGCCCTGATGATTGGGGATGAAAACATATGATTTATCAGGATCGAGAGCGCCCTTCCGTATTACTTTTATCCGGCATAAAGCTAACCGGCAAGCTAGCTTTGACCAATAGAGAGGAGGGTAGTATCCCCAAAATTTGCGATTTCCCAACAAACAGCCTATCATCACAGTAACAGCAGTAATAATAGTGGCTAAAATAAAGACAGGAGCGAATATAAATAATTGATATAGGAAAAGGAGTATCTTTTTCATGTCTACGCTATGTGATATTCGGTTTATTAAATACAAATTTATAAAAATACCATCATATGGAAAGCTTCCCCGAATTAAAAAGTTGGTTCCTCAGGGCACGAAATCACCTATTATGTAATAAAACAAAAACGATTAGAGGATCAATCCCTAACCGTTTTTGACGAAAAAGTTTATTTTTGATGCGGCCTAGCCTACACTGCCGCTTTAAAAACATTAAGATCAATTATGATTTCAGTTCCACTCTTATAATATCATCTTCAATTCTAATTGTAGAATTGGTATACCCCTTGTCCGAAATCATAGTCTTTAATTGCTCAACAGTCGGATAATCATTTGTTCCATTAAAGTTTCGGGCATCATCTATTAAAATTATATGTTCAATATTTGATTGCAAAATTGTTTTTAATTCCTGTATTACGGGACTTTCTTTATCACCTTTGGCTGTAACGCCACCAGAGTAATGGCCATCCAGCCAGAACAAAGCTTTTTGATTCAACTCCTTAACCAGCGATTCTAAGACAACGCCACTATCTCCTTGAATTACTTCTATATGCTTATATTTGTTTAGTCTTTTCTGACATTGCTTAAACAGTTCTTTGCTTAATTCAATTGTATAAATCTTTTTAAATGATTTTTTCTGGGCATAAACCATATCACCTAAATGAGTGCCTGTTTCGATCAATATATCGACATTATACTTTTTTTGATATGATTTTATTGCTAACTGCTTCACAATATGCGGAGTTGGAAGAGGACGACCATTCTTTTCCCAATCCTTTAACTGCTTTTTATATTTATAATTAAGATAACAGTCTCTTAATGGTTCAGGAATAATAGCTAGTAATTGCTTCAATCTACTCATATTTTTAATTAATTAATATATTAAAGTGAATCGCTCATATTCTTTTGCGATAGAATCTTGATAAGAGAATAAGAATAGCAACTTCCATCTGCCGGCGGATTATCAATCGTTGTCCGCTTGAGCCTTAATACATACTCAAAACCTTTTGTATACTCAAAGCCTTCTATGGCTTCCGGATGTAAATAATCAATTATGCTTCCATCCTGATCTTTCAAAACAATATGTTCAATATTAACAGAACTCGGGACAACCGGACGCATAACCGTTCCGGACGGAATTATCACATCCATTATTTTTTCAGTATTCGAATCCGAACAACTACTAAGAACAAACGAAACAATGAAACAGCATACAGTAATAACAAATGATTTTTTCATTCCCTTGATAAATTAGCTAAGACAAATATACATCCTAAATTTTATTTTACAACAAAAAATTTAGGCAAACTCTGAGGGTGTGTGTCAAAAGTAAAATTACACTATCAAAATATTACTTTCTTTTGTCATCCTGAGTGCAACGAAGGATCTCATTCCTCCGAACACGAGACGTTTCACTCCGTTCAGGATGACAACCAACGGTCACAGGAGCGTAGCGTATGTAAATAGAAAATGAAATTTACTTTTGACACACCCTCTCATACAACAACTGTATTTCAAGGTTTGCCCTGATTGGCTCCTATATCTATTTGCATCCTCCGTTTAATTCGGCTATCTTTACGTTTCATACCTCTATACCGGAAGATAGCAATGGATTTCAAATTAATTTCAAATTATAAACCCACAGGAGACCAGCCTGCTGCGATAGCAGCCCTATCCGAAGGTGTCTTACAGCATGTGCCTTCTCAGACACTATTGGGTGTAACAGGTTCGGGCAAGACATTTACTGTGGCAAACGTCATTCGGAATGTAGAAAAACCGACTCTGGTGCTAAGCCATAATAAAACACTGGCCGCTCAATTGTACAGCGAGTTCAAAACCTTTTTCCCGGATAATGCTGTCGAATACTTTGTTTCGTATTACGACTACTATCAACCGGAAGCTTATCTTCCGTCAACAAATACCTACATAGAGAAAGACCTGTCGATTAACGATGAAATAGAGAAATTACGTCTTGCAACCACTACTTCTCTTTTATCAGGCCGCCGCGATGTTATTGTCGTATGTTCTGTTTCCTGCCTGTACGGTATGGGAAATCCCGAAGATTTCGAAAGTTCTACGATCAGTATCCATGTAGGACAAAAAATCGTCCGTGACGTATTTCTACGATCTTTGGTAAGCGCCTTATATTCGCGCAATGAAGTTGATCCCAAAGCTGGAAATTTCAGGGTAAAGGGTGACACAGTAGACGTATTCCTTGCATATGGCGACCCCATTGTACGGGTTGTATTCTGGGGTGATGAGATAGAAAGCATTGAATGTCTTGATCCTCTATCAGGTGTAAAAATCGATCAATACGATGATTTTAGGATATATCCGGCTAATTTGTTCGTTACCACGAAAGAACGTATGGTGAGAGCCGTCGCAGAAATAGAAATAGACTTGGGACGCCAGGTCGATTTTTTTCAGTCGATAGGTAAACCCTTAGAAGCAAAAAGGCTCTATGAACGCGTAACCTACGATCTGGAAATGATTCGTGAGATAGGTTATTGCTCGGGAATAGAAAATTATTCACGTTATTTCGACAATCGTAAGCCGGGTACCCGCCCTTTCTGTCTACTCGATTTCTTCCCCGATGATTTCTTATTGGTAATAGACGAGAGCCATGTAACTATTCCGCAGATACGTGCCATGTATGGAGGAGACCATTCCCGCAAAGAAAATCTGGTGGAATATGGGTTCCGGTTACCGGCTGCATTGGATAACCGCCCGTTGAAGTTCGAAGAATTCGAATCTTTAGTCCCTCAAACGATTTATGTAAGTGCAACTCCGGCCGATTATGAGCTTATTAAATCGGAAGGTGTTGTTGTAGAGCAATTGGTTCGTCCGACAGGGCTGCTGGACCCTCCTATCGATGTACGTCCAAGCCTGAATCAGATAGACGATTTGATGGAGGAAATACAAATGCGTGTCGAAAAGAACGAACGTACCCTTGTAACGACTCTTACCAAACGGATGGCAGAAGAACTTACAGCCTACCTTTCGAACAATGGGATAAGTTGCAGCTATATACACTCCGATGTAGATACTTTAGACCGTGTGCAGATCATGGACGACCTGCGAACCGGTGAATTCGACGTATTAGTCGGTGTAAACCTACTCCGGGAAGGGCTCGACTTACCGGAAGTTTCACTGGTTGCCATTCTCGATGCCGATAAGGAGGGATTCTTAAGGTCACATCGTTCCCTGACACAAACAGTAGGCCGTGCAGCCCGGAATGTTAACGGAAGAGTGATTTTCTATGCTGATAAAATTACTGAAAGTATGGAAAAGACAATTAATGAAACAAATCGCCGCCGGGAAATCCAAATGGCTTATAACGAGAAACATGGGATAACACCACAGCAAATACAGAAAGCTCTTACATCCGTATTCAGCCAACGGAAAGAAGCCCCTATCCAAACGAAGGCTTATACTCAGGAAACAACTTTAGCCATCGCTTCCGAAGATAAAATAGAGTATATGAATAAAGAAGATTTGAAAAAAGCAATCGGGAAAGCTAAAAAACAAATGGCTGCCGCCGCTAAAAAGCTCGAGTTTTTGGAAGCTGCCCAATACCGCGATCAAATGATACGATTGGAAGATGAATTAAAAAGCAGATAACCCCGATTTGTCCCTTTTTAACGAATAATCTGTCAGTCCGGATTTTTCTTTACCCTTTCTTCTATTTCTCTGACACGTGGGATTACCAGGCTGTCTTCAATAAAAGTATGGGCTTCCAGTTCCTCCTCCGACATATATAGTTCTGTCAGAATATTCACCATCAGCATTTGGTCTGTCGTTCCCGGCACATATTTAAGCAATATCTGCTTCAGGTCGTTCATTTTACCCTCAATATCGTTATGCCTTTCTTCAAATATATTAATGGAGTATTTTTTATCGGCGACAGCATCCATCAGAGAATAGATATACGGAAATACAACTTCGTCCTCGTATTTCATATGATCCGATACTTCGTGAGTATAATTATCGAAGAATTTAAGTACCATATCCCTGAGGCCCTCTTCAGAGGACGCGAAAACCATTTCCAGTTTGCGCCGGATATTGGGTAGCCTTTTTTCCAGAAAATAGCTATGGGAACTTCGCAGATACTGCAAAAACGGAGTTAAGGGCAGTGTAGCAAAGACCTCGTCTATATTAGTAACACATTTATTCGATTGATAATTGGCAAGGAATAAGAAACAATCAGTATCGAATCCACTTTCCTTACAAACAGTATCAATACTTTTCTCCCCAAAACCTAAAGAAATATTCAATCGGTTAAGAAGCAAGAGCAAACGGTAGTCGGCATCGATCAAGTCCGACATTTTCATCGATTTCTTATATATAATAGTTACGCTTGGCATGATAAGTAAACGTTAAGATTTATTCATCCTGGTATTTGATTTCCGATATATCCACCAATTTATTGATAATTGCGTATATAGTCAGTCCCGATATGCTGTGAACTTTCAGTTTTCGTGTTATATTTCTGCGATGCGTTATTGCCGTATGGATAGAGATATTGTGATATTCGGCAATCTCTTTATTACTCATCCCTTTTACAACACTAATCAGAATCTCCTTTTCGCGGTCACTCAATTCTTCCTGATCGCCCGACGAGTCCTGATCCTTGTTCAGGCAGTTAAGCAAAGTATTTTCTATCTTAGACTCAGAATCATTGATTCTGATAACAGCATCATATGAACGGTAAAATTGCTCGTCAATCAGATTGTAAACCAAGGCAATTATCGCTGTTTGCTTTCCCAAATTCAGCTGCTGCCTTATATCCTGCCGGGTATGCCCCAACAACATCGGATTGATAAGGACTGCGTCCGGCTGAAGTATATCAATCTGATAACTAATATTTTCCATCTCCCTCAGTTCTACAACCTTCCCTACACTAGACAACTGCGAGAGAACATAAACCAGACCCTTACGAATGATGTACGATGTTTCAGCTACCGCCAATACTTTTTTCGTATTCGACATCTTTTAATGATATTTCTTATATAGAATCATTCTTTATAAATACAAATGTCGTGATAAATTACATGATATACAAATGTTCATTATCATATATTTGATACGACAACAAACTCTTTTTCTTACCTTTGTACAAAACAACTGATTATGATACTTATCCATAAGGCAACAATTATTAATGAGGAAATATCCTTTGTCGGATCGGTTCTGATAAAAAATGATTGTATTTCCGAAATATATCAGGGCGAAGTTCCATCTGAAATCCTAAACAGATCAACTGTAATAGACGCAAAAGGCATGTGGTTGCTACCCGGAGTGATAGATGACCAGGTACACTTCCGTGAACCGGGACTTACCCACAAAGGAGATATTTCGAGCGAAAGCCGTGCCGCAATTGCCGGAGGGGTAACTTCATTCATGGAAATGCCCAATACGAAGCCTCAAACAACTACAATAGATCTGCTGGAACAAAAATTCGAACTAGGAGCAGAAAAAGCTTATGCCAATTACTCTTTTTACATGGGAGCGACCAACGACAATATTGCCGAACTAAAGAAGGTAAATTCGAAAGAAGTCTGTGGTGTAAAGGTATTTATGGGCTCATCCACCGGTAATATGCTGGTAGACGATAAAAAGGTATTGCAGTCTATTTTTGCCGAAGTGGATATGCTGATTGCAACCCACTGCGAAAAAGAGGAGATTATACGGGAAAATATAGCTAAATATAAGGCCGAATTTGGAGAGGATGTGCCTATTCAATATCATCCGCTCATAAGAAGCGCGGAAGCTTGTTACAGGTCTTCTGCTGAAGCCGTAGAGTTAGCGGACAAATACCAAACCAGATTGCATATTCTGCACCTTTCCACCGAGAAAGAAATTAGCTTATTCGATATAAAGCCTCTTTCGGAAAAGAAAATAACAGGTGAAGTTTGCGTACATCACCTTTGGTTTTCGGACGAGGATTATTCAAAATACGGAACTCGCATTAAATGGAATCCCTCGGTGAAAACGAGTCAGGACAGAGATGCGTTGATGCTGGGACTACTAAAAGACAAATTGGACGTAATAGCCACAGATCATGCTCCGCACCTATTGGATGAAAAACAAGGGGGAGCGCTGAAAGCCGCGTCAGGAGGGCCACTCGTTCAACACTCACTGCAAATGATGTTGGAACTGGCTAAAAATGGTAAAATAACAAAAGAGCAAGTAGTTAATAAAATGTGCCATGCTCCGGCCACCATGTTCAAAATACATAAGCGCGGCTATATACGAAAAGATTATTTCGCTGATCTGGTATTGGTAAATCCGAACAAACCATACACGATCAACCAAAGCAACATCCTGTATAAATGCAAATGGTCTCCACTTGAAGGTGAAACATTATCAACCACCATCGAAAAAACCTTTCTGAACGGAAAGTTAGCCTTCGATAATGGTATTCTGAACGATATAAAAGGAGAAAGACTGCTATTTGACCGATAATTACACGATAATAAACTATAAATGAAACAAATAACTCTTGAAGCATGTGCAAATTCACCTCAATCGGCCATAGAAGCTCAGAAAGGAGGTGCTATAAGAGTCGAATTGTGCGATAATTTAGGGGAAGGAGGTACTACCCCGGCATTATCCCAGATAGAAACTACAAGACAAAATATTGATATACAGCTAAATACGATAATAAGACCACGAGGAGGGGACTTCCTGTACAGCAATATAGAGTTTGAAACAATGAAACAAGACGTTCATCATTGTGGAAAAGCAAAATGTGATGGAGTTGTATTCGGCATATTGAAAAGGGACGGTTCCATCGATAAAAAGAGAAATACAGAACTTGTCGATATAGCCCGTCAATACGGAATGAGTATCACTTTCCACCGGGCTTTCGATAGGGCAAACGATCTATTTCAAGCACTTGAAGATATTATAGAATCAGGATGTGATCGCATACTTACATCCGGAGGCAAGCAAACTGCTCCAGAAGGAGCTACCGTTATAAAAAATTTGATTGAGCAAGCCAATGGACGTATTTCAATAATGCCGGGTGGCGGTATCACCGAGAATAATATTTATGAACTGGTAAAAGCGACGGGATTAAAAGAGTTCCACGGATCGTTCCGAAGCAAATATAAAGGAAACATGAAATACCGGTCTCCTTTTTTCAACAATGAAGAAGAATACTCTATATTGCAAACGGATGCCGGGAAGGTAAAAAAAGCAATAGAAAATGCCAATAAAATTTAATTCACTTACCAATACTTTAATCTTTAACCAGACAGTAAAAGTTATTAATTAATGCAAATCAGCAGTTGAATATTATTTATTTTTTACTCCGTCATTGCGAACCTGCAAGGTGAAGCAATCCATTAACAGTATTTATTAAAGCATTTAGTTTTCCGGATTGCTTCGCTACACTGAGTTTCGCTCGCAAAGACGAAACTATTATTAATGCGAATCAGTAGTTGAATTAATAATCACAGGAGCGAAGTGTATGTAATTAATTGTTCGATTATTTTCATCCTTATTCTTCTGTGCGCAATCACAGATTGCTTGCGTCCTCAACATAAGCTCATCACTGCCGCGCCCTGCCGGCTTGCCCTTACTTTTGGCATTGCCCAAAAGTAAGCAAAAAGCTAGCGCTTCGTTCCTCGGCGACCCACAACCGGTTTGCCGGCTGAAAGTGACGAACAGGCTATCGCCCCGTCCCTTTCTACGCCGCCTGCTCCGTGTGGGTTACCCCGCCTGCGGAACGAATGCGCGGGAGGCTGACGCACGACAAGCGGCTGCCTTGTCTGGCTTTAGCCGCGCCGTTAGCTTCAAGTACGGGGCACCCATAGGACGAAAAAGGCGTTAAAAACAAAAACGTGTTTGAGCTTATCTAATGATTCGTATACTACAAAATCCGGAGCGAGTTTTTTTGTTTAGCCTTTAAGTCCGTTATGGGTCGGACGTTGAAGTGGGGCGCAAAAGCGTTTTTGGTTCCTTTTGCGGCTTTGGGCAAAAGGAACGCAAGCTATCTTTGATTGCGCGCAGAAGAAGATAAAAAAACGTTTTTACACTACAATAATAACTTTAATTGCTGATTGGCATTATTAATAAAACTTTATTAAAAAATATGAGATCAACTACCGATGCGCATTATTAATATAATAATATACTAACTTTGCTCCAAAATATTATTCACACTTATGAATTTCAAATATGACGTGATTGTTGTCGGGGCAGGTCATGCCGGTTGTGAAGCTGCCGCCGCCGCTGCTAATATGGGTTCAAAGACCCTACTGATAACAATGGACATGAACAAAATAGCCCAGATGAGTTGCAATCCTGCAGTAGGAGGAATTGCAAAAGGGCAAATCGTGCGCGAAATAGATGCATTAGGCGGGCAGATGGGAATAGTAACCGATATGACCGCTATCCAATTCAGGATGCTCAACAAGTCGAAAGGCCCGGCAATGTGGAGCCCAAGAGCACAAAGCGACCGTGTGCAGTTTATTAATAAATGGAGAGAAATCATAGATAGTACGGACAATCTTTTTCTTTGGCAAGACACGGTTACATCCCTAGTCATCGAGAATAAAACTGTAGCAGGAGTAAAAACAGCAATGGGTGTCACATTCTTTGCAAAGTCAGTTATTCTTACAAACGGTACTTTCCTGAATGGCCTGATGCATATCGGCAAAACCAAAATAGAAGGAGGACGGGTATCTGAACCTGCATCTTTTGGAATAACCGAACAACTGAAAGAAGCAGGATTTGCCACTGACCGGATGAAGACCGGAACCCCGGCGCGAATAGATGGAAGAAGCGTTGACTTCAGCCTAATGGAAGAACAAAAAGGAGATAATGATTTCCATAAGTTTTCATACCTGGATTTCGAGCCACGAAAATTAAAACAATTAAGCTGTTGGATAACTTACACCAATGATGAAACGCATACTACATTGCGCGATGGATTGGACGATTCTCCGTTATATAATGGGCAAATAAAAAGTATAGGGCCACGATATTGCCCAAGTATAGAGACCAAGATTGTAACATTTGCAGACAAAACAGCCCATCAGTTATTCTTAGAACCAGAGGGAGAAAATACACAAGAATATTACCTGAATGGTTTTTCCTCTTCTCTCCCACTCCACATACAAATTGAAGCATTGCAAAAAATTCCGGCATTTCGCAACATACATTTGTACCGTCCCGGATATGCTATCGAGTATGATTTCTTCGATCCGACACAATTGAAACATACGTTGGAAACGAAGCTAATTGACAATCTATACTTTGCCGGACAAATAAACGGAACAACAGGATACGAAGAAGCGGGAGGACAAGGGTTAATAGCCGGAATAAACGCCCACATTAAAACACATGGCGGAAACGAATTTATCTTAAAGAGAGACGAAGCTTACATAGGAGTATTGATCGATGATTTAGTAACAAAAGGTGTGGATGAACCATATCGCATGTTTACATCGAGAGCTGAATACCGCATCCTTCTCCGTCAAGATGACGCGGATGTACGCCTGACAGAAAAAGGGTATAACATTGGTTTAGCTAAACAAGAAAGAATAGACCTGTTGAACGAAAAGAAAGAGGAAGTGGATAGGATTATATCTTTCACATCAACCTATTCCCTCAAGCCTGAATACATAAACGAAGGTCTGGTAAAACTAGGAACAGCACCCCTAAAACAAGGTCTGAAATTAAAGGATGTTATCAGCCGCCCACAAATAACAATAAATAGTATAGCTGAATATATACCGGCATTAAAGGAAGAAATAAATAAAATCCCTAACAGAAAAGAGGAAATAATAGAAGCTTCCGAGATTATGATTAAATATGACGGTTACATAAAAAGAGAACAAATAATAGCAGACAAGATAACAAGATTAGAAAACATAAAGATAAAAGACAAATTCAACTATGAAAATATACTATCTTTATCGACCGAAGCTCGCCAAAAACTAACTAAAATAAACCCCGAAACCATCGCACAAGCGAGTAGAATCCCAGGAATATCGCCGAACGATATATCTATTTTATTAGTTTTGTTAGGCCGATAAACACCCTGTTCCACGTGGAACAAGAAAAAATAAATACAAAAAACACGTGCGTTCCACGTGAAACATTGAAAGAAAAAAAACAAAAATGAACAACAAAACCAAAGAACAAAAGATTGAAGAATTAAAAAAAACAGTGAGAAACATCCCTGACTTTCCAATAAAAGGAATACAATTCAAAGATGTCACTCCATTGTTTAAAACGAAAGAATCATTATCCATGTTAACAGATGTTCTCTATGAAGAGTACAAAGACAAAGGCATTACAAAAGTAGTAGGCATAGAATCTCGGGGTTTTATAATGGGCCCAATTATGGCGCTAAAATTAGATGCCGGATTTATACCTATAAGAAAACCAGGAAAGCTCCCGGCAGAAGTATACGAAGAAGAATATCAGAAAGAGTACGGAGTAGATAAAATACAAATACACAAAGATGCCCTTTCTCCGGAAGATATAGTTCTCATTCACGACGACTTACTCGCTACAGGAGGAACTATGGAAGCAGCATATAAACTAGTGAAAAAGATGGGCGTAAAGAAAATATATGTGAATTTCATAATCGAGCTGGATGATTTGAATGGAAGATGTTTGTTTCCTGAAGACATAGAAGTAAAGTCTTTAATTAATTTCTCTATTTAAGAGGAAATTTTGTTAATGAAAGAATATCTTAAAAATATAATCCAGAATATACCAAACAAACCCGGTTGTTATCAATACCTTGATAGCAAAGGAACCATTATATATGTAGGAAAAGCTAAAAACTTAAAAAAAAGAGTTTCTTCATATTTCACAAAAAAACATGAAGACAGTCCAAAGACGCGAATTCTGGTAAGTAAAATTTGTGATATTAAATACATAATCGTTGACACAGAAGAAGATACTTTATTACTGGAAAACAATCTAATAAAAGAATTCCAGCCACGTTATAATGTTATGCTCAAGGATGACAAATCTTATCCTTCAATAGTCATACGAAATGAATATTTTCCCAAAGTGGAAATAACAAGAAAAATAATGAAAGATGGCTCACAATATTATGGCCCTTATTCAAATGTCGTAAGTGTAAAGACTCTTTTAGAATTCATTCATAAAATGTATTCCATACGGACATGCTCATTAAATCTAACTCCAGAAAAAATAGCAGAGGGAAAATATAAAGTCTGCCTGGAATACCATATAAAAAGATGCATGGGACCTTGTGTCGGATTACAGTCCCTTGAAGATTACAATAAAAGTATCCGCTCTATACAAGAAATATTAAAAGGGAATACCAACATTGTAAGTGATGGAGTTTACGCAGACATGATAAAGCTTGCGGAGAGACAGGAATTTGAAGACGCAAACAAATTAAAAGAAAAGTATCAACTCATTGAGAATTTCAAGAATAAGTCCACTGTCATCAGTTCCATCAAATATAACATCGATGTATACAGCTACGAAGACGATGAAAATGCTGCATATATAAATTATTTAAATGTATATAATGGAGCTATTATTCAAGCATATACGTTCGAGTATCGTAAACGAATGGATGAAACAAAAGAGGAACTGCTAAGTCTTGGAATAATAGAAGTCCGGGATCGGTTCGGTTCGAAAGCAAAAGAAATTGTAGTTCCCTTCTACCCTGACCTTACAATGGATGGAGTTGAATTTACAATACCTCAGCGAGGAGATAAGAAAAAATTATTGCATCTATCCACACAAAATGTAAAGCAATACAAAATAGACAAGCTAAAAAAAGCAGAAAGCCTAAATCCTGAGCAGCGGAGTGTAAGAGTATTGAAAGAAATACAGAAAGACTTAAATATTAAGGACTTACCGATCCATATAGAATGCTTTGACAACTCAAATATACAGGGTACAAATCCTGTATCAGCCTGTGTTGTTTTCAAAATGGGAAAACCATCAAAAAAGGATTACAGACATTTTAATGTAAAAACCGTAGTAGGCCCGGATGACTTTTCCACAATGCGTGAAGTTGTGTACAGGCGATATCACAGACTGCTCGAGGAAGATACCCCCCTACCCCAACTGATAGTTATAGACGGAGGAAAAGGACAACTGAGTGCCGCATGCGAATCGCTGAAGGCTTTGAATATATACGGCAAAGTTGCGATAGTGGGTATAGCCAAACGTCTGGAAGAAATATATTATCCCGAAGATTCGATACCTCTTTATCTCGACAAGAACAGCGAATCGTTGAAAGTCATACAACATCTCCGAGACGAAGCTCATAGGTTTGGAATAACATTTCATAGAAATCAAAGAAGTAAAAGCCAAATTAAATCTGAACTTGATAATATAAAAGGAATTGGAGATGAAACCAAACGATTACTTCTCAAAGAATATAAAAGCGTAAAAAGGATTAAGCTTGCGAACGATACAGAACTTGAAAAAATTATAGGAAAACATAAAACTGCTTTATTACGAAATTACTTTGCAGAAAAAGAAATTTAATATTTTTACTAACTTTGATTCCAATTGATTAGATAAATATGATTGAAAAAGTAAATAAAGACCGGATATTATATGCCGATTTATTAAGAATCATCACTATTTTCGCCGTAGTTGTATTTCACATTACTACAAATCGTTGGTACTCAGCATATGCAGACTCTCAATCGGAATGGCATGTAATTAATTTTTTCGTAGCATGTCTTCGATGGTGCGTTCCTGTATTTTTTATGTTAAGCGGAGCCATTTTTCTTGATCCAAATTATAAAATAACAGTCAAAAAATTATATACAAAAACTATACCCCGAGTACTTTGTGCTTTGATATTCTGGAGTATAGCCTATAGGCTAATATCCCCAATAACAGCTTCATTATTAGGAATTAAAGAAATATCATCCGGAGATTTTCATCGGGTATACAGCGAAATATTTCTAGGGACTCCATGGCATCATTTATGGTTTTTGTACCCTCTACTCGCTATGTATATTCTCACTCCCCTACTCCGCATTTTTACAGCAAATGCTAAAAAAGAGCATTATCTATATTTCCTGATACTCTACTTTATCTTCGGATCAGTAGTACCAACAATCAACGCACGATATAATGTAAATATTAGCTTTAGTATCAGTGAATTATATTCTTATACAGGGTATTTCATCGCTGGTTATTTCTTCTCAAAGTACGACTTGACAAAGGCCGAGAAACGAATATTATATACATTAGGAATCATTGCTATTTTCGGAACTTATATAGCATCAACTATAACAGGATTGGTAAATGGCGGACCAGCAACCCAGTATTTCGACCGAACTGCACCAAATGTCATGCTAGGTGCATTTTTCGTATTTGTCTTAGTAAAAAATACAGTCAATAATAGTCCGGAAATACTTAAATATCAGAATAATAAGTATATTACACTACTGGCAAATTGCGGCTTTGGGATATATTTAGTACATGATTTTTTCAACGTGGCTTTAAATTTATTGAATATCAATACCGGAACATTTCCTGCAATATTATCCGTACCAATATTGTCAATAATAGTCTACCTGGCTGCTCTTTTAATAGTATTGATAATTAGAAAAATACCGGTTCTTAACAAATGGATTATTTAGGATATAATATATGCCTTTACCCTATATATCAATTACTTAAATATTCAACATCTATATCCCAATTCCACTGATCGAAATAAATATTTCCCCCACTCCACTCAAGCTCACCACGTTGAAAATCGACAGTTTCGCTACGCGGATAAATTTTAGCCGGAAATAAAGGTTGTGAATAGTCATCATTCACTATCCAACGGTAAGCATCGATCCCGTTCAAGAAAAAATACCGGACATCGCCGTCCAAATCAAGATCACGTCTACCAAAAGATTGATCAACCGGCACCCATCCTATTCCCTCATAGTAAACCTCTGCCCAATCGTGAAGATTCAATCCATTTGGATGCGTCATAAAGCCGCTTTGCCACTTAGCAGGAATACCATTGTATCTTGCAAGAGTAATGAAAAGAAGCGCTACCTGCCCGCAGTCTCCGTGCTTATTATCTATCACATACTCGGGTATATTCTCCAGAGTAGAGTATTCACGGGCTCCCGCCCATGGGTAATTGTCATTTATATAATCAAAAATTTTCTTTGTTATTCGATAAGGATTTGTCTCGTTACCGACAATTTTCTTCGAAAGCTCCTTTATCTTATCAGTAAAAATAACATGCGAATCACGTTCTGCGGTATATTCTTTATACAATTCACTACTCTTATCATATGGTTTTATCTGCTTATTCGCCAAATCAAACCACTCAGCGGCAGAAGAATAAGAAAATTCGATAGAAAAAACCATTGGTTTGCCCTTTTCGGAAACCTTTTGCATATACAGAGTACGATGAGCATAGCCGGGAGGGGATATTACATAATTTGAATCATTTACAGATATTAATTTTACATCTTTTTGCCTACGGTTATCTTCACGAGGATAAGGAAGCCAACAACGAACGACCTCTCCTGCCGGAACAACATCCGGTTTAAGAGTTACGGTGTATTTTACCTTCATCTTCACAGGATCAGCCTGTGTCGTATTTGTATTTTTAAGAGAGGCTACAACCGCAGGTAAATGAGTTCTTAACACTTTTCCTACATTATCTTCCTGAGAGCCGTCTATTTCTATTTTCCGTTTTATCGCATCTTTATTTATTCTGAAAAGATTAGGCGCAGCCCTACTCATATACTTTTTTTCACCATTGATAAGCTTCATTTCCAAGGATTTTTCAGCCTCCCAAGCCAACATCATTTTATCATCCACATCAGGATAATACTTTTTAATATACTCGATTACATTATCTTTTGATTTAGAGAAATCGATGGATGTTCTATCTAAAACATCTTTCTTGAAATTAAGATCGTATATCTCTTTTGCCGAAAGGTTGTTTTGTGCGATATACAGATCGATTGATTTCTTTGCCTTGTTAAAGTCTCCCGCTGCAATTTCAGCATTTATGACTTTCAACGTTACATTTTGTGCCTGAATCGAGCTCCAGGCAAACAATAAAAAGATAAAGATAAATCGTGATTTCATAGTAAAATATTAAATAGGATATTGATTGTAAAGGTAATAAAAAAGGATACAGAAATAATCTGTACCCTTCATCTAAATAATATATTAAATGTTAGTTGATCCGTTTTATCACTTCCTGCATGATGAATGCCATTTTGGGTTGAGCTATTTTAGCCGCTTCCTGCACATCTTCGTGTGTTACCTCTACTATTTTACCAATTACACCCAGATCGGTGATTATAGAGAACGCAAGCACCTTCATTCCGGCATGATTGGCCACAATAACCTCCGGAACTGTGGACATACCCACAGCATCGCCTCCTATAATACGGAACCAATTATATTCGGAAGGCGTTTCAAATGTTGGCCCTTGTGTACCTACATATACTCCATGCTGCAATTTTATATTACTCTCTTTAGCTATTTCCATAGCCAACAAGCGCAGTTTTTTATCATATGCGTTGCTCATATCGGGGAAACGGGTACCAAGCTCTTTATAGTTCTTACCACGAAGAGGATGTTCCGGAAAAGTATTTATATGGTCATCTATAAGCATAATATCACCTATATCGAAGCTACCGTTCATTCCACCGGCAGCATTGGAAACAAATAAATATTGAATACCTAAAGCCTGGAATACGCGAATAGGAAATGTAACTTCCTGCATATTATATCCTTCATAATAATGAAATCTCCCTTGCATAGCCAAAACAGGCTTTCCTCCAAGCTGACCGAAAATCAGTTTGCCACTATGTCCCTCTACCGTAGAAAGAGGAAAATTGGGAATGGTATCGTATGGTATTTCTTTTTTGTCACTTATTTCATGTACAAGTTCGCCAAGACCCGTACCCAGAATAATAGCAAAATTGGGTACTGCTTCTATTTTACTTTTTATAAATGATGCGGTTTCCTTTATTTTCTCTAACATGTTTATATATTTTATCATTAAACTCTTCCTCTTTATCAACAAATGCCACCTCAATAGGTAAATAATATAGATTCGTTTTTATATCCTCATCTATATCATTTCTTAAAACCAAACGGGTAGCATCTTTTTCAGTAACCAATATCAATTTGTTTTCTGACGTTATATTTCTGAATTCACTCGTAATATGTCTTATATCTTTTGCCTTAAAATTATAATGATCTGAATATACGAGAGTTTGCACCTTATCTGTATATTCTGACAACTTATCAATGATCATGTCGGGCGACGCTATACCTGTGACCAGTAAAATAGATTTTGCAAACAAATTATCCAAAGATAATTCTTTATTCTCATTTGCAAAAACAGGTTTTAAAGCCTTGTACACAAGTGTAGTAAAATATAAGCCCTGATAAGGAAAAACATTTATATCATGAGAAATAATACGGTAATCGATAGGTTGTAAACCTAACGGACATTTGGTTACGATGATAATATTCGCATTGATCATTGCCGAAGCAGGCTCTCTCAAACGACCGGCAGGTAACAATACATCGTCATATACAGGCCTGTTGAAATCGGAAAGTAAAATAGTATAAGAAGGCTTTACATACCTGTGTTGGAAAGCATCGTCAAGCAAAATTATTTCAGGAGGATTTTCCAGAGATAACAGTTCTTTTATGCCTCTTCTTCTATTGCCATCGACAGCAACGATTGTATCCGGAAATTTTTGCTTTATCTGAAACGATTCATCGCCTATTTCCCTACTGGTAGAGTCGATTGTAGCGAGAACAAAACCTTTTGATTTTCGTTTGTATCCTCTACTCAACACCCCTACCCTATATTTTTGTTGTAGTAATTTTATTAGAAGTTCGGTATGCGGGGTTTTTCCTGTTCCACCTACCGTAATATTACCTATACAAATAACAGGAACATCAAATTCTTCGTGTTTTAACAGGCCCCAATCGAAAAATTTATTCCTGATATATACAATAAACCCGTACAACCATGACAATGGTAATAACCACTTATTGATGTGTACGGGTTTATTATTTATCATTATATCTTATCTGACATTAATATCATAAGGCATACGTGCCTGAACAAAATCTTGTTCTTTAATCTCTTTTATCGTTTTAAAAATCTGGTAATCGTTACCCAAATATTCTTTTAAGGCTTTGGTTGTGAGTTCTTCTTTCTGATTATTAAACAAATTAGCCCAGAAATCTTCCTTTTTAGGGAAACTACGCAAACCATAATCTTCTAATTTTGCCAATTTAGCAGCTTCTGCTATTGCAGTATCCAGATTTCCCAAAGCATCCACAAGACCTATTTTCAACGCTTGCGCTCCTGTCCATACACGTCCCTGAGCTATCAGATCAAGAGAATCTTTAGGTATTCCGCGTCCATCCGAACAGCGTGTTAAAAACAAATCATACCCGCGTTCTATATAGTTTTGCATAGCAGCTTTTTCATCTTCTCTCATCGGACGATTAGCATCTCCAAAATCAGCCATTTTATTTGTCTTCACATTATCATAAGACAATCCGACTTTTTTAGTTATCCCCTCAAAGTTAGGAAACATACCGAATATGCCAATAGATCCGGTTAATGTATTTGGCTGTGCAATAATTTTAGACGCGTTACATGAGATATAATATCCTCCCGATGCAGCATAATCGCCCATAGATACTACTACCGGTTTCTTTTCTTTCAAATCGGAAATGGCTTTCCATATTTGTTCTGATGCATAAGCGCTTCCTCCGGGAGAATTAACACGGAAAACAACAGCTTTTATCTTATCATTGTTCTTCAGTTTTTCTATCTCTTTTACAAATCTCTTATCTGTTATACCTTCCTTAGACGATCCGTTAGTGATAGAACCCTCGGCATAAAGAACGGCTATTATGTCCTCCGATTTACTTGGCTTTTTAAACTCTACTGTAGTCATATCTTTGATAGATGCAAAACGGACATCTTTTACTTCTTCTACGCCTACTAATGTTTTTATATATTCTTTGACAGCCGGTTCATACAATAATGTATCCAATAAACCATCTTGTACACATATCTCAGGTTTTCTGAAAAGGGCAAGAGAATCTGTAATTAAATTTATCTTTTCAACAGACATCTTTCTCGATTCTGATATATCGCTTGTGATAGTAGACCACATATCATTAAGAAACGACGTTACCTGTTCACGGTTAGCATCACTCATTTTATCAAGCATAAAAGGTTCTACAGCCGATTTGAATGTACCTACCTTAAATATCTGCATCTCTATACCAATTTTATCAAGTAACCCTTTATAGAAAGTGGGAGAAACAGAAAGCCCGTGTAAATCGAGATTACCCTGAGGGTTCATTATTATTTTATCAGCTACCGAAGAGAGATAATAACATCCTTGCAGATATGTATCACTATAAGCAACAATAAATTTCCCGCTCGATTTGAAATCTGCAAGCTGATCACGTATCTCTTTCAAAGAAGCGCTTGAAGCAGAAACCATACCTGCATCGATATATATTCCTTTTATTTTATCGTTTTCTTTTGCCTTCTTTATAGATGCGAGAACATCGTCTAATCCTATCTGATCTGCTTCACTTAATCCTAACATTTCCATGAGTGGATTAGAATCAGCTCTTTCAACTAAAACACCCTCAAGCTTTAATGTTAAAACAGTGTTATCTTTTAAATTATATTTTTCGTCAGAACCTAATGACATGGCCATCAAAGCAATAACACCTATCAAAATAAATATTCCGATGACGATAAAACATCCCAGAATAGAAGCTAATAAACTTTTAAAGAAATTCATTTTTTACTCTTTTATATTAACTAATCAACAAAATTATATATTTATCTGTAAATATGCTATTTAAAACATATATAAAATAAGTCGCACAAAGAGAAATAAAATCACAAACAACGTATTTTCACTCATATATAATAAAATAAGCTACCCAAAAAATGAGTAGCTTATATATAAAATTGAAGCAGTTTTATTCAAAATACATTTTCCATAATAATGCAGGACTCCAAAAAGGATATTTTTTTAAGATATTCTCATTCGGATAAAAATTTCTCTTCTTTACATATATATAATCGGCTATTGGTTTATATATAAAGATGTAAATACCTAGAAATATAACAAAAAATAGACTATTAGGATATACAAAATGGAAAAGAATAGTAGAAACACAGAATCCTATTATTAACACAGTAAAATACAATAATTTCATTTTAATCATATTTTTCATTATAAAGTTAAACTTTTAAATTAAGTAATGGAAAGTATTTATTACAACATAATTTTCGTTTTTGTCATGCTGAGGAACGAAGCATCTCTTGTCAGTTCCGCTTTTAAGGAACAAGATCCTTCGTGCCTCAGGATGACAAAGAGAATGTTGCATTAATTATCATAGATTACTTAAAGATTTATTTAGTTTGTGATACGTATTTGATGTAAAGATGAAGAAGAAGAATGAAAGAAACAATATATTCAGAGCCTCATATAGATTTTTATTAATATTAAAAATATTAAAATATTGATTATAAATATATTATAAATTACATCATATAGATTTTTCTTTGTTGATAACCTTGTTGATAACTGTTGAAACAATTTAAAAGAAACAATATTGTTTTCCGTATTAAAACAACATATATAAAATTTACAGTTATAAACAATTAAAAACAGACCTTATTTATAATTGATATTTGAAAGAGTTATAAACATCAGGAAGAAAAGTGGGGTACAAATACTTTTCAACACCATGAGTTTTCAACACTATTTTAATAAAGTATATAATAAGCTTTATATAAATAATTTATATATTTTTGTTTCTTTTAATAACCTGAATATATAAGATAATAAGATTTTAAAAATAGAATATGCAAGTATTTCCTTTACAAATAATAAACAGTATTAACAGGCTATTACGATCACTATATTTTTTTAAAGTTCTAAAAAGAAATTAATATTAATATTATTTGATGATAAAATATGAACAAGAGAAAAAAGGTCTTCATTGTTTTATTCATTATTTCCGTCATTTTTAATATAGCTCTTGCCGGATATGTAGCTTTAGATTATTATAGAAATAAAAGGAATAAAGATATATTTAAGCTCAATGCTTATGCTTGGATGAATAGCCAGCTTGAAATACCAAAATATGATGAAAATAGAGTCGTTTTTATTGGTAATTCTATTACAGAAAACTGGATACATTTACGATATAAATTCTTTAGCGAAAATAACTATATATGTCGTGGAATAGGAGGTCAGACCAGTTCTTTGTTATTGCTTCGTTTTCGGCAAGATGTAATTGAATTGAAACCGAAAGTAGTAGTCATAAACGCAGGAATAAATGATATAGCAGAGAATACAGGTACTTATGATCCTGATTTTACACTTGGTAATATAAAATCAATGGCCGAATTGGCTAAAATAAACAATATAAAAGTAATTTTATCATCTATATTACCATCTAATGGATATGGATGGAGAGGTGGCATAGAAAATATTCCTGAAAAAATAAATCAACTTAACGACAAGATAAAGTCTTATGCTCAGGAAAATGGTTTTTATTATGTAGATTATAATACTCCTATGAAAGCTGAGGATAGTAGTCTGAAAGCCTCATATACCTTCGATGGTTTACATCCTAACGAGGATGGGTACATAGTGATGGAAACTCTTGTTCAGAATGCAATAAATAGTATTTTAAATGATTCACAAACTACAAAAAACGAATAATATATACATTTAAATTTTTAATATATGAAAAGATTTATATTTGTTACTTTTTTAATTTCTTTTACCGGCTTATTTTGTAATGCTCAGAAATTTAATGAATTAATTAACTTGCAGAGATACGAAAAAGCGAATGCTGAACTACCATTACCTGTTAAGGGTGAAAAGAGAGTTGTATTTATTGGTAATTCTATCACTCAGGGATGGGTGAGCCAACGTCCTGATTTTTTCCAATCTAATAACTATGTGGGCCGTGGAATAAGTGGGCAGACAAGCCCTCAGTTACTGTCTCGTTTTCGTCAGGATGTACTCAATCTTAAACCTGTTGCAGTTGTTATTAATATTGGTACTAATGATATAGCAGAAAATACAGGTAGTTACGATCCTGCTTTTACGTTAGGTAACATTATGTCTATGGCTGAACTTGCTAAAGCAAACGGTATAAAAGTTATTCTGTCTTCGGTACTGCCCGTTGGTGAATATCCATGGAGAAAAGAAATAAAAGATGTACCGGATAAAATTGAAGCTCTAAATGCAGGTATCAAAGCATATGCGAAGAAAAATAAGTTTGCTTATATAGATTATTATGCTGTGATGCACGATGAAAATAGGGCTCTTATTAGCAGTTATGGTAAAGACGGTGTCCATCCTACCGATGAAGGATATGCCATAATGGAAAAAGTAGCGAAAGAGGTAATAGATAAAGTGATAAAATGAAGTTTGAAGAAAGATACAAAATTGAAAGCTTAAAACAATGAAAATCAGGTAACTAATTATCAATAAGCTCTTTCCACAATATAATCCACTGTTGTTTCTAAGGCTTCGCGTATTTCTATATTAGCTATCGTTTTTATTAATTCTTCGGCTTGATTTTTGAGTTCTTTTATTTTTTTGTATGCGTAATCAATACCTCCATTATTTTTTGCGTAATCTATAAGTTTTAGGATGTTATCGTTTGTATAATCGTATGAATATATAATAGAAAGTAATTCTTTTTTATCTTCTTCTGAAGCATTTTTCAGGCTATATAATAAAGGGAGTGTGATTTTTCCTTCCCGTATATCATTACCTGTTGGTTTACCTATAGCATCGGTAAAATAATCGAATATATCATCTTTAAGCTGAAAACATAATCCGAGCAACTCACCTAATTTAGTAAATTTACCGACTTCTTCTTCTGAAGCATTTACAGATATTGCTCCAATACGCATACATACCGACATAAGTGAGGCTGTTTTCTTTTTTATTACCTGAAAATATTCATCTTCATCCAATATTAATTCTTTTACTAAAGAAAGTTGATTAAGTTCTCCTTCAGCCAGGTCGCGGCCAAGATCGGATATATTCGATATAATTTCTATATTTCCGGTTATAACGCTTTTTATAAGAGCTGTGGAAAGAAAATAATCTCCGGCTAGAACAGCCATTTTATTATCATAAATGGCATTTAAAGAAGCAGTTCCCCTTCTTATTTTAGATTCATCTACTACATCATCATGTATAAGAGAAGCAGTGTGTAATAACTCTATTGTAATAGCTGCATTATATGTAGTATTATTAATTTCTCCACAGGCTTTTGCAGCAAGTAACAATAAAATAGGACGTATTCTTTTCCCGTCCGACTTCATTATATAATCTATTATTTCCTGAATTCTTATATTCTTACAAAAAACAGATTCTTTGTAAAATGAATTAAATATCTCCAGTTCACTTGCTACAGGTTTAGCTATTAAAAGCTTTTTATCCATATTATCCTTTAGTTGAAATGCAAATTTATAAATAATTCGGCTCTCAACCTTATATATCTGTATTTTTATAGGGCAATCGCACGAAAAAGTGAAAAATTAAAAATGAAGAAGAATGGCGCGAAGCGACAATATCAGTCAACAGTCAACAGTCAACAACTTGTATCTCGTATCTCGTCTACTCGTATCTTTTTAACTAAAAAGTAACAAACTTCTACAGTAAACAGTAGTCAGTAGTTAGTAGTCAGTAGTTAGTAGTCAGTCAACAACTTGTACCTCGTATCTCGTCTACTCGTATCTTTTTAACTAAAAAGTAACAAACTTCTACAGTTATTTTTAGCTGTTAGCCGATAGCTTTTAGCCGTTAGCCCCTTGCTCGCGCGGCTACCCTCTTTGTCATCCTGACCGCAGGGAAGGATCCCGATCCCCGGGAGACAGTAGATGCTTCCTGTCGTCAGCATGACAAACCGGAATTTAACTAAAAAGTAACAAACCTCCACAGTTAGCAGTCAATAGTGAACAACTTGTACCTCGTATCTCGTCTACTCGTATCTTTTTAACTAAAATGTAACAAAACTCTACACTCAATTAGCCATTAGCCGTTAGCTTATAGCCTTTGCCGCTTCGCGCCATTGTTGACTGATAACTGTTGACTGATATTGTCGCTTCGCGCCATTTTCAAATTTTCAAATTCGCTAATTGTCTATTATAGATAAAACGAACGCCAAACAACGTTTCACTCTTCTATTCTTCATATACTCTATTAAAATCCAACAATTTTGTCCACATTTTTAGCAAAGCTGTTTATTTTTTTCTCTAGGGTCAAGACATATATATGTCTCCGACCAAGGTATTTTATTTTTTAAGACACTATAGACAGTGCGAAGCATCTTATTAGAAACATTGTTCATAATCAGATAATGGGCTTTGCCCTCGAGTTTCTTTTTCTGGTAATACAACCGGTATTCTTTGTTATACTTTACGGCCGCTTTGGCTCCCATATATAGCAGGGTTTTGAGTTTTTTATCGGCAAAAGGGCTTGTTTTGGATTTACCCACCATCTTTCCCGAAGAATTTGGGAAGGGACAGACTCCGGCGTATGAAGCTGCCTTACGGGCAGAATCAATAACTTCAAAATTACCGGTCTTTATCAGTAAATCCGTAGCTATTACCGGTCCTATGCCTTTTATGCTTGTGATGAGTTGATAGTTATCCCGCATGCAGGGATCAGCCTGTATGAGCTTGTCTATCTCGGCATCGACTTCCGAAATCTCCTTGTTCAAACCCTCTATTACAGATTGTACATGGTTGTGTACGCTAATACTTTGCATAGGCTGGTACCCACACCCTTTGCGGCTGGTTAATAAAGCTTTCCGTGCTTTTACCAACTCCTGCCTGAGTGTATGGAGCCATTGGATTTCCTTGATTGTCTCAGGCCCATAGTTTGCCGCTTTCAGCTTGTCGTTAAAGCGTTCGCCATACTCCCTGAGCCTGAGGGCATCAACCTTGTCGCTCTTCCCTTTAGCAAGCCCCAGGCTATGCCTAACCGTATAGCCCGGTACAAGGCAAATAGTAATGCCTGCCTGATTGCACAAGTATAGGAGCATATCCCCGTATACTCCCGTATGTTCCGCGCACAGGACACTCCCGGAAGGGATCCCTTCTAAAAACTTGGATATGCCCGCAAGATTATTTTTTATGATCCTGCTTGTTGCTTTTCCACTCCCGTCAAAAAAATTCACATCAAATTTTTCCATTGATAAATCTATTCCGTATACTTGCATAATATATTATTTATTATGCTCCGCACCAAAGTGGCTAAAATCGTGATAATGGGTCCTGCCCTAAATACTCTCTGGCTTTTACCCTGGTAATCTGCTGTACTTAATATGAAGATTAGATCCTGTCTTTTTCTAATTAAAAGTTAATGCAGCAGATGGAGCTTTTTTATCCAGGAAAGATATTCAATTTGGAGTTTCCTTTATCTTTCTTTTTTATAAAATACAAACTAACGATTTTTAATTCTTCATTTTTTTTGCGGTTGCCCTACATTTTAATCTATCACTTTGTAGTTCGTTGCTTTTTTGCGTAACTTGCCAAACATTTTTAATTTATTTCGATGAAACTATTTCTTTTAGACGCATACGCCCTCATATACCGTTCATACTACGCATTTATAAAAAGTCCGAGAGTAAACTCCAAAGGACAGAATACTTCTGCTATTTTCGGGTTTGTAAATACTTTGGAAGAACTTCTGAAAAAAGAAAATCCTACACACATTGCCGTGGCGTTCGATCCTCCCGGTGGAACGTTTCGTCACGATGCATATGAACATTATAAGGCACAGCGACAAGAAACTCCGGAAGATATAAAAATGGCAGTTCCTATAATCAAGGAGATTATCGATGCCTACAATATCAAGATGGTAGAAGTACCCCGTTTCGAAGCTGATGATGTGATAGGAACCATTGCGAAAAAAGCGGAAAAAGAAAACTTCGATGTATATATGATGACTCCTGATAAGGACTACGGACAGCTTACCAGCGATCATATATTCATGTACAAACCCAAGTTCGCAGGATCGGATTTCGATGTTTTGGATGCAAATGCAGTGATGGAAAAATATGAACTCTCCTCACCTACTCAAATGATAGATTTATTGGGACTTATGGGGGATGCTTCGGATAATATTCCCGGATGCCCGGGAGTCGGACCTAAAACAGCTCAGAAATTACTGGAAGAGTATGGAACTATCGAGAATTTGTTGGAGCATACTTCTGAAATAAAAGGCACATTAAAAACAAGACTGGAAGATAACAAAGAACAGATAATCTTCTCTAAATTTCTGGCGACAATAGAGGTTAATGTACCTGTAGAATTTAATAAAGAGGAATACAAACGTAAGGAAGTTAATGCTGAAAAACTTTCTGAAATTTTTGAAGAATTAGAATTCAGAACCCTTATCAATCGTGTTCTTAAAAAAGATGGGGTTCCGGCTCCTCCTGTAAGGATAACTACCACACACGAGGCTATTCAGGGTGATTTGTTTGCCGAATTATTGCCTCCTGTAAATGTTTCATCTGTAGATGTAAATAATTATTCAGGATTGCAAACACTGAAAGATATTCCCCACTCTTACCATTTGGTGAAAGAAGATAATGAAATAGATAATCTGGTAGAAAAAATCATCAAACAGGCATCTTGCTGCTTCGATACAGAGACCACAGGTATAGATCCTACTACTAGTGAGCTTGTAGGTATGTCTTTTGCTTTCGAAGAAGGTGAAGCTTATTATGTATACGTACCTGCTGATAGAGAAAAGGCGCAAAGGATAGTGGAAAAGTTTCGTCCTTTCTTTGAGAACGAAAATATACAGAAGATAGGTCAGAACCTTAAATATGATATAATTGTACTTAAAAAGTACGGCATACATGTGCGGGGCAATTTGTTCGATACGATGATAGCCCATTATCTTATCAATCCCGAACTGAGACACAATATGGATTATATGGCGGAAACCTTCCTGAAATACAGGACTATCCATATCGATGAGCTGATAGGTGCTAAGGGGAAGAATCAGGGAAATATGCGGGATCTTCGTCCTGAACAGATATGTGACTACGCTTGTGAGGATGCGGATATAACCTTGAAATTAAAAGGTATATTAGAAAAGGTCATTGAAAAACAAGATCTCGGTAAGCTGCTGTATGATATAGAACTACCGCTTATTTACGTTCTTGCCGATATGGAATATACAGGTGTGCGCTTAGATACCGCAGCACTGGCTGATTATTCAATAATATTGACTAAGGAACTACAAACAAAGGAATCGGAAATACATCGATTGGCCGGACTTGAGTTTAATATCAATTCAGCCAAACAGGTGGGCGAAGTTTTATTCGACAATCTAAAAATCGTTGATAAACCGAAGAAAACAAAAACAGGGCAATATGTTACCAGTGAAGAGGCCTTGGAGAAAATGAAGGACTCCCACCCTATCGTTGGTAAAATATTAGAATACCGTGGAGTAAAAAAATTATTGAGTACCTATGTAGATGCTCTGCCCCAATTGGTTAATCCTTTTGATGGTAAACTTCACACATCATATAATCAGACTGTTACAGCAACAGGGCGATTGAGTTCAAGCAATCCTAATCTTCAGAATATTCCTATTCGAGACGAGCAGGGAAAAGGAATACGCAAGGCTTTTATAGCAGATGAAGGGTGCATATTTTTCTCTGCCGACTATTCACAGATCGAACTTCGTATTATGGCTCATCTTAGCCGGGACCCGAACATGGTAGAAGCTTTCAATAGTGGTGAAGATATTCATGCCGCTACGGCTGCCAAAATATATAAATTGCCTATAAGCGAAGTTACAAGCGATATGAGGCGTAAAGCTAAAACAGCCAATTTCGGTATCATTTACGGAATATCTGTGTTCGGCTTGGCCGAACGTCTAACAATTCCCCGCGGCGAAGCCAAAGAGCTTATAGATGGCTATTTTGATACTTATCCACAGGTAAAGGAATATATGGATAAGTGCATAGTTACAGCCCGTGACCATACCTATGTGGAAACGGTATTCGGGCGCAAACGTTTCCTTCCGGATATTAATTCACGGAATGCTACCGTGCGTGGATATGCCGAACGGAATGCCATCAATGCACCGATACAGGGTAGTGCTGCGGATATTATTAAAGTAGCCATGAACCGTATTTTCAAACGGTTTACAGATGAAAATATCGAGTCGAAAATGATTCTTCAGGTGCATGACGAGTTGAATTTCAATGTTATTGAAAGCGAATTTCAGCAAGTACAAAAGATAGTAATTGAAGAGATGGAAAACGCTTATAAACTGGCTGTTCCGTTAAAGGCTGATTGCGGAAAAGGTAAAAATTGGTTGGAGGCACATTAAAATAGCCGAATAAGATGAAACTTATTAATACTTTGCTACACAATATTCAATACAACAAAAAATACCAATTTTGGCTGTTTTTTGCCATTCTGGTATTTCTTACATTATTTATGATGTGGTGTAACGGTCTGTCATCTTCTTATCAGGGTTACGATTTTTATTTTCATTACAGGCGGCTGGATGTACTTATAGATGCTCTTAAACAGGGATTATTTCCTAACTATACAGACTACTCTAATGTAGATGGCTATGGCTATTTTACAAAAGGATTTTATTGCGATGCTATCCTCATCCCTTTTGCCCTTATAGGTCTGTTTACAAGTACTTATTTTGCTTACGATGTGATGATATTTACCATGACAGTACTTTGTGGTGTGTTTACATATCACGCTGTCAGAGTCATATACAAGAGTTCATATGTAGCTTTATTAACGAGTATTCTCTATACTTTTGCCATATATCGCCTTTACGATGTATATCAGCGGGCAGCATTTGGCGAAGCGCTTTCTTTCACTTTCCTTCCTCTGATTTTCTTGGGATTATATCACATCATCAAAGGCGATTACAAGAAATGGTATATCCTTGCTATCGGGTATAGCCTACTCATATTTACGCATGTTATATCATCGGTACTGACGTTCATCACGCTGCTGATTATACTGGTTGTATGTTATAAACCTATATTGAAAGAACCTAAACGTATTGGTTATCTGTTCTTGGCGGGTTTGGTTACTATTGCTGTAACGGCTTATTATCTATTTCCCGTCATCGAACAATTGGCATCGAATACTTTCCTGTACAGTATGGGCGGAAAGGCCGGTTATGGTAAAGTTGGTTTCGATCTTGTTTTCTGGGGTCTTATAAGTGGTATTCTTTATCCCGGCAAAGCTATTTGGTCCGGTGTTGGAATTATATTGATATTATTGATCTTACTTCGATTTTTCATAAAAGGTAAAAAATCGGATGGGTTAAAAAGTGTGGATATAGGAGTAATAATTGGCATTTGCTTTATTATCGCTTCGTCAAGGATATTTCCTTGGGGGACTTTTCCTTTTTCCCTGATAGGATTTATACAATATCCGTGGCGTTTATACGAATTTGCCAGTTGCTTTTTTGCTGTCGCGGGAGCATATTATCTTTCTCTGTTATTTGTAAAAACCAAATCGAGGATAATTGTTTTTGCTGTGATCGTAGTGGCTACGATGGTTACAACCTACATACACAGTGAAAATTATAAATATCTGTATTATGCAAAAGCTCTTCAGATATATGCAGGCAATTCAGATGAAAATCCGGCATTCTATAACCATTACCATCTGATAGGAGGAGAGTATTTTCCTGCACGGATAGTCGCGATAGACTATATTTATATAAGAGGAGAGAAAGTTGAATTTAAAAATGAAGACACACAGATTTCGAATCTTAAACGAAACAAAAACAGGACAAGTTTCGATATAGAGGTTCATGCTACTGACAGCCTGTTGCTTCCGTTACTTTATTACAAAGGTTATCACGTTACTCTGGATGGGATAGATCTGCCTGTGCAACAGAGTCCGACAGGACTGGTGCAGATCGTTGCGGACAAGTCGGGTAGGGTAGAGGCTTATTATAAAGGAACAACAACACAATGGGTTAGCTTTTATATTTCAATTATCAGTATCTTAGCATTTTCAATCTTCATTATTTGGTCAAAGAAAAGAGAACATGAAACGGGTAGATAATTTGCTGGATTCTATTGTAGCTAATAGAAAAAGTCATATATGGCTCTTTCTGTTTGTATTATTGGTTCTTTCATTGCTAATGATGTATTTCTACAACCCTCTGCATCCCGGACAGGATTTCTTTTTCCATTACAGGCGTTTGCAAGCTTTGATGGACGGAATTAAAAGTCCGTATCTGATCTATATTGATTATGGTACAATGAATGGTTATGGCTATTTTACAAAAGCTTTTTATCCCGATTTAACCCTTATTCCTTTTGCTTTGATAGGTAATTTTACGAACATAGAGTTCGCCTATTTATCGATGATATTTGTAATGACTTTTTTATGTGGTTTGTTTACATATATAACTGTAAATAAGATATATAAAAATTCCTTTACGGCTTCCATCGCGGCAATATTATATACCTTTTGTTTTTACAGGCTTTTAGATATATATCATCGGGCAGCCGTAGGCGAAGCTATTACATTTACATTCCTTCCTCTTGTCTTGTTGGGATTATATCATATTATTAAAGGAGATTATAAAAAATGGTATATACTTACCGTTGGTTTCAGTCTGATGATATTTACACACTTAATTTCGTCGGTTTTAATGTTCATTACCATAATTATCATCTTATTGATTTATTGCAAATCCCTGTTTAATGAGCCTAAACGCTTTTACTATCTGCTGCTTTCGGGGGTAGCTACATTTTTAATAGTAAGCTACTATATTTTCCCATTGTTGGAACAAATGACGTCAAACGTCTTTTATTATGAAAGTCGCAATTTAACAGTTCGGGCACAAGATTCAGTATTTAAAATAAATTGGATAATTTGGGGTTTATTTTCAGGGGTTGTCCAGGCAAAGCAAATATTTATACCGGGCACAGGGTTAATATTAACTTGTGGTATTTTACTTCGATTGTTTGTATATGGAAAATCGAAAGAACTCAGGAGTATCGATATACTTGTTATTCTTGGACTGGCATATATTTTTACAACCTGGTCTTTATTCCCCTGGTCTTTGTTTCCATTTAATAAATTAAATTTCATACAGCTTCCGTGGAGATTATTAGAGTTTTCCAGTTTCTTTTTTGCTATTGCAGGAGGATATTATCTCTCTCATTCGATAAAATCTAAAAAACGTCTGTTTGTAGCGGGATGCGTTATCGTTTTAGCAACGATATTTGTTATGATTAATGATGCGAAGTTGTATAAAGAAATACGCTCAGGTAAGTTGATAACAGAAGATGCATCTGTTGATGATCGCTATCATATGGGCGGAATTGAATATGTACCGGATAAAGTTCCAAATATCGAATATATCCGCGAAAGAGGGGATACAGTGATTGCCGGTCAGCAAGGGGTTGGTTTGTCTGAGGTAAATAGAATGAATGGTGTTACCGGCTTCTCTGTTGTAACGACTTCGAAAACGACAATCGAACTGCCACTGATATATTATAAAGGTTATGCGGCCACTATCGATGCAAAAAGTATATCTGTGGAAGAAAGCAGCCATGGACTTGTGCAGATTCCTGTCGACCGGTCAGGCAGTGTTAAAGTATATTACAAAGGAACAATAGTTCAGAAAGTGAGTTGGTATATTACCATTGTGAGTATCTTTGCATTATGTATTTATATTTTTGTACAGAGAAAAAGAAAATCGTCTTAATTAGATTATCGTATGCAGAAATTTGCCAATATTGATTTCATGTACCCTGCTTTTTTACTGATTTTTGGCCTTGTTATGATATATAGCCCCCGTACTATGATGAGGAAGGCTAAATATGATGAAGAAAGCCTGAAAACAGAATCGTGGATAAAAAAACTGGGAATAGGGCTGTGCGTATTCGCTGTTGCCTTTGGTATTTTTATGTATTTCAATCTGAAAGATGCTTGACGGGTTTGCCGAATATGGCTATATAGGCCTCTTTCTTGCCTCCTTTCTTGCTGCTACTATTCTGCCCTTAGGCTCGGAGGTTGTTTTTGTTGCATTATTGGCTGCCGGCCTCAATGGATGGGCATGTGTTGCAGTAGCTTCTGTAGGAAATTGGCTGGGAGGAATGACTAATTACTATTTAGGTCATCTTGGAAAAATAGAATGGATAGAAAAGTACCTGAAAGTAAAGAGGGAAAAAATAGATAAAATGCAGTATTGGCTCGAAGGGAAGGGAGCCATGATGGCTTTTTTCAGCTTTCTGCCGGTAGTTGGCGATTTGATCGCACTCGCTTTGGGCTATATGCGGGCAAATGTTTATATTGTGAATATTGCTATGTTTTCAGGTAAATTTATACGTTATGTTCTGATTATGTACGGAGTAAGCTGGATCATATGATGAAATATATTATTCCTATATTACTTGTCCTGATTTTATCATCTTGCAAAAAGGATGGTTCCATAAAAGTGGAGTGGACGGATGGATTGAAGGGCGATTTCTCTTTTACAGACAAGTGGAGCTACGATGAAGGCATTAGCTACAATGAATACGGACAGCTTGTTTGCGATGGTTTGTGTGATGATAATTCATATAACATGCTGGATGAGGATGGCAGGATATACCCCGACTCATTGCACAGGTATTACCAGTTGGTCGATACGGCTCACCACTATCGTACCATTGAAAGCGAGGCGCAATGCTATGAATGGGCCGGCACGGATTTTGCCTATGCGTACAGGAAGGATGATACAATAAAATGTTATACTGGCTGTAATGTAGGGACACATTCAAGTTTACAGATAGATATTATTGAGGATATATGTATTCCACAAGTAGAATTGAATGGTGTTTCTTCATCAGGATTACAATATTTTAATGGGATAAGCGGTAAAATGAAAATAGATAAGACTTTGTTCGATCAGGGTATTTTGAAAGCGGAATTTGATTTCACCTTCGAAGATCTCGCAAATCCTCAGGAGCCGGTGTGGTGGAAGGGAAGGATACAAACAAAAATCAGTAACGGTAAATAAAGAGATTATGTCAACCATATTGTTTCACGAAATAGTTTTCGGGCCTATCCACAGTCGGCGATTAGGTGCGTCGCTGGGAATGAATCTTCTTCCTTATGACGGAAAACTGTGTTCATTCGATTGTATTTATTGCGAATGCGGATATAATGAAAACTTCAGGACAAAGACAAAGCTGCCTGCACGTGAAAATGTAAAGGCTGCTCTTGAAGATAAACTATTGCAATTGCAAAAAGAAAACACGTCTATCGATGTTATTACTTTTGCCGGAAATGGGGAACCGACTTTACATCCTCAGTTTGCAGAAATAATAGACGATACGATAGAGTTGCGTGACAAGTACTTTCCAAATGCGAAAATAAGCGTATTGTCTAATGCTATGCATGCGGGGAAAAAAGCCGTTTTCGAAGCATTGAAAAAAGTGGATAATAATATCCTTAAGCTCGATTCGGCCAATTTGGATACAGTGAAGCTGATAGACCGCCCCAATGCTCCGTCTTACACTATAGACAAGCAAACCGAATTGTTTAAAAAATTTGAAGGCGATTTTATTATGCAAACTATGTTTGTTAAGGGGAGTCATAATGGAAAGGTCGTAGATAACACGACAGAAGACGAGATTTCGGCTTGGTTGGAAGTAGTCAAGCAAACCAATCCTAAAGAGGTGATGATTTATACTATTGACAGGGAAACGCCGGAGAAAAATCTCGAAAAAGTTCCGTTGGAAGATCTGAAGAGGATAGGGGAGAGGGTAGAAAAATTGGGAATAAAAGTAAACGTCGCGGGATAAAATTGATTTCAGAATTTCAAAATATAATATATAGTTTACCATAGTACATGACAAAAAATATTGCAAAATCTTATATTGCCCTTACAGGGCGCGGTTTCAGGGGGATTTCGTTTTCCCACCCAAGGCGTTGCCATTGGGCTATATTATGTAGCCCCTTCAGGGCATCAAGGAAAGAAACAGGCTGAAAGCCTGATATATTCCAGCCCGGGGGTAACACCCCGGGTAGATGACAGACTAGAGAACCGTGCCCTGTAAGGGCAACATAATAAGTCTTTTAAATATATGTAAAATATTTTTTGTCATGTACTATGATAGTTTACAATATATATTTACACAATTGGAAACCGGCGTAAGCCAGAACTTTGAACAGTCAACAATCTTTAAATCTTTAAACTTTAAATCCTTAAATAATATAAACTATGGGAACAATCATATTCAGCCGGTACAGCCGAAAACCGGCGGCAGTTTCTGAAAAAGTGGCGGTGGCCATGTAAGGCTTTCCTTTCAGATTGCCTTTAAAGCATAAAGGGATACATAACAGATTTTGAAGTTAATTACTATCTTTGCACCGCAAAAAAAGTAGCATGTAGCTACCTTATTTATTTGATAATAAGAAAAAACTAAAATAATGGCATTACAATGTGGTATAGTAGGCCTTCCTAATGTCGGAAAATCTACTCTTTTCAACTGTCTGTCGAACGCTAAGGCGCAATCGGCAAACTTTCCTTTTTGTACAATTGAACCCAATGTTGGTGTTATCACTGTTCCGGACGAACGTATGAATAAACTGGCTGAACTGGTAAAACCAAACAGAATAGTACCCACTACCGTAGAAATTGTAGATATTGCCGGACTTGTAAAAGGCGCTAGCAAAGGAGAAGGCCTGGGGAATAAATTCCTCGCTAATATACGCGAGACGGATGCTATTATCCATGTTTTACGCTGTTTCGACGATGATAATATCACACATGTGGATGGTAGTATAAATCCGGTACGTGATAAGGAAATTATAGATATAGAGCTTCAACTGAAGGATCTGGAAACCATTCAGGCTCGTATTCAGAAAGTTGAAAAGCAAGCTAAAACAGGAGGAGATAAAGATGCCAAACGGGCATATGATATTCTAACTCAATTTAGGGAAGCTCTTGAACAAGGTAAATCGGCTCGTACTATTAAGTTCGATAATAAAGAAGACGAAAAAATAGCCCGCGAAGTATATTTACTCACGTACAAACCTGTACTTTATGTTTGCAATGTAGATGAGGCTAGTGCTGTATCTGGTAATAAATACGTCGATCAGGTTCGTGAATCAGTAAAGGATGAAGATGCTGAAATCCTTGTTGTAGCTGCAAAAATAGAATCGGAAATAGCCGAATTTGAATCATACGAAGAACGCGAAATGTTTCTTAGTGAAATAGGCCTTGACGAATCGGGTGTTGCTCGTCTTATCAAATCAGCATACAAACTATTAGGCTTGCAAACATACTTCACTGCCGGTGTTCAGGAAGTTCGCGCATGGACATTTACTGCCGGATGGAAAGCGCCTCAATGCGCAGGTGTTATTCATACCGATTTTGAAAAAGGATTTATCCGTGCTGAAGTTATCAAGTACAATGATTTTATAACACTTGGTTCGGAGGTTGCTGTAAAAGAGGCCGGAAAAATGAACGTGGAAGGTAAGGAATATGTCGTTCAAGACGGTGATATAATGCATTTCAGATTCAACGTGTAAATTATGATCATAAACTATGACTCTCCCGGACAACTGTGTAACAGGCTATGGTCTTTAGTACCTTCCATTGCTTACGGATTGGAATATGGAGAGAAAGTTTTAGTCATAAACCTTGGTAAATATTCGGCTGATTTTGAAAATCTTAATAGCAACAAACTCATACGATTTGCCTCGTATAAAAGGATAAAACGAATACTAATGTCTCTCAAGTCGAGAGGCTATATACAGAACGGGAAAGCAAATATTTTCAAGAGGTTGTTTAATTTAAACTTTGTTGAAGGCTGGTCTAACAGGCTTGGAAATGCCGGAATGGTTGAAAAACAGTCGGATGCCATCAGGAAAATATTTGCTTTTAATTCTGATATTACTGATTTTGTAGATCAGTTTTTTGCTGATTATAATGGTTTTACCATCATAGGGGTGCATATTCGGCGGGGAGATTACAAAGAATGGCTCGATGGCGTATATTATTACACCGATGATGAGTATATTTGTATTTTAAAAAACATTGAAGAGCAATTTGAGACAAAAGGCAACAAAGTAAAGTTCTTGCTTTGTTCAAACGAAAAGGTCAATCTTGGGAATTACAATGGTTTAGACTGTATCACTATTCCGGATACATCAGGAGCCTGGGATTTATATGCCCTTTCTAAATGTGATTATATCATAGGTCCTCCAAGTTCATACTCTCAGTGGGCTTCGTTTTCGGGAAAAGTGCCTGTGAAGTTTATCATGCGTGCAGACGGGAAAGTAGATTTATCCGATTTCTCAAAGATTATCTCATTTAATACATTTGAAAATCGAAAAAGTCTGAATATTGACTAATAATTAAATAGTATTTTGATGATTACCCCGGGAGAAAAAAAAGATTATCCTATATTAATAGATATTTGGGAAAGTGCAGTAAAGGCTACTCATGATTTCTT
>BNXH01000002.1 GCA_025999435.1 Bacteroidia bacterium
CCAGATTGAACTCACGGGTGAGAGTGTGAGAAAAATGAAGGTAGGTAAAAACAAATAAACTAAAATAGAAATGACCCCGTCGACCAGGATAATTTAGGGGTAATCATAAAGTTTTTTCAGGGGTCAATTTAGATTTGGCACGAGGGGGCAACGCTCACTGGATTTTCCATACGGCTATATATAGCAAATTCTTTGATTCATTTCCATATAAACTTTTAATCGACTTGGTGTACTTTTGACTAAGGAATACAGTACAAGAATACATCTTTAAAATGATATGCTTTATTGTCAAAATATGAAGGTTTTCGTATGTATTTGATATGTTTTTTCTGAAATATGGATTTTCTATGATTTGTGTGTTCCTCTATGCATCTACCGAATTCAATCCCCCTATTCAAGACACTTTGCTCCGCCCCCGTTATTTCTATAGACTACGTTGTATATATGATATATTTCTATCTAATGGTTATCTTCCTTTTTTTTTGTCAGGGAGAAGGTCGCCCAGTGGTATATGAAAATGGAGAATAAATAGATAAGAATAGAGTCGAATGACTAAAATGTTACAGTAATGTTACAGTATCATAAAGCAAAAACCGCCATAATCATTTGATTAATAGCGGTTTATCTACTTAAAAAAGTACTCGGAGCGGGACTTGAACCCGCACAACCGTTATGGTCACAAGATTTTAAGTCTTGCGTGTCTACCATTCCACCATCCGAGCAGCCTATGAGCGAAAGACGGGACTCGAACCCGCGACCCCGACCTTGGCAAGGTCGTGCTCTACCAACTGAGCTACTTTCGCATTCTCTGCCAGAGAACCTATATTTGTCAGCACTATGACCATTCTCTTTTTGCGAGTGCAAATGTAAAAAATGTTTTGCTTTCCACAAAAGAATTTTCGCTTAATTTCAATAATAAAATACTCTATATGCCGAGTTTCCTATGGAAGCGACGTAATACGTTTGCAGTTTTTCGGAAGAAACGCCTTCCATAACCTGCCCTGTTCCAAATATTATATCGTAAACAGATCCACATTTAGGACATTTGGCTGTACCGTCATTTGTAGGCACTACTCTGATACTTTCCAATCTTTCGTGAGGACAACATAGGTCAAAAGCCGCAAAGGGTGTTGGATTCAGGGTAGACCCCGTATTAATGATAAGTAATCCGGAATAACCAATATATTCGTTGCTTAAACGAGGTGCAATAAACGTTTGTACCCCCTTCACCCCTGCCAATTGTTTATCATACGCGTTCTTATCGGCAGCTTTTATATAGACACTCATACTGCCAATATTTGCCAAATTATGATCTACGAAACCTATATCAAACTTAAAATCTACAGGTTTTGCCGGAATTGTATACTTAGGCTCCTCCTTACCGCATGCCGAAAGAAGAACGATTAACCCTGCTGCAAATATATATTTTATTGTTTTCATCTTATTATTTAAAACGCCAATACCAGGCGAATTATTATACTCTGTTTAATTTCAGAGCCTCCAGATTCCTCTTCAGTCCGGTATATTTAGCCCGTTTAACGGCCGAACCTTTAAATATCCGTTGATACTCTTCAACAGATAAATTATCGAGCTTATCGAAGGACAGATCCAGAAAGGCCTGCGAAGGGTTGAACTCTTCAGTCCTATGCGGCCGGGCATATTTATTCCACGGGCACACTTGCTGGCAAATATCGCATCCATAAAATCTATTGCTAAGATTCGGCAGTACAGACTTATCTATATCACCCTTATTCTCTATCGTTTGATACGAAATACACTTGCTGGCATTGACCACTTTAGGACTTACGATGGCCTTAGTAGGGCATGCGTCGAGGCAGCGGGTACAGTTTCCACACGACAAATTCAGAGGTGTATCATATTCTAATGTCAAATCGATTATCAATTCGCCCAAGAAAAAATAAGAACCCATCTTGGGTACAATCAATAATGAATTTTTCCCAATAAAGCCTAATCCCGCTTTCGCTGCCCAATAACGTTCCGGTACAGGGGCTGTGTCTACGAAACAACGTCCGTTTACAGTCGATTCAAAAGAACATATATAATCATATAATTTATTAAGCTTTTCTTTTACAACGTCGTGATAATCTTTCCCGTAAGCATAATATGCAAATTGCGGATGTTCTGCGGGTTGTTTTGTTTCGGGATAATAATTCAGCGCGACACAAACAACAGATCGGGCATTCTCTACCAGCAATGCCGGATCAAGCCGTTTATCCTTGTTCCCCGCCATATAGTCCATATCGGCATGATACCCCGAAGCAATCCACTCGTTAAAGTGCTGCTGTTCCCCAACACTAACAGGTTCAGCCTTACAAATACCGCAAGCGTCAAAGCCAAGGCTGTATGCATATTCTTTTATTTGCCGTGATGTCACTTCTGATATTTATCAACTCTTTTTACACCATACGAATCGAAAGCTACAGGATCTATGTATATTTCTTCCTTCGTATTCTTGTTACGGAAAATAACAAAATCGTGATCTTTAAACCAGCCGTCTTTCGCTTCTTTTGTCTTATTGCTTCCAAACAGGTATAGCTTTCCCTTCTTCGGCTTAGCCTCCCATTCGCTATTCAGGTACATCCGTGTCAGGTAATTGCCTATTGCCGCCGAAAAAGCCGCATAACCTTCATAATTGGCCAATCCTGCGACAAATGTCTTTTGAGGATCACTTTCAATTACTCTCCCCGAAAAATCGAGAGCTTTAGCCGTCATCTCCTGAGAAAAATCAACGATCATATCTATATCGATCTTTTTGTCCAACTCTTCATCGTTAGGCAAATTCTCATTGATATATTTTGCAAAAGCTTCATCCTTCACTTCATATGTTTTCCGTCCCCCTCCATCTTCATATTTGACAGCCATACGATATATATTTCCCTTCATTAAAAAAAGGAATCCCAGTACTATAAGAAGACTGGCTGCTATCCGTATAAACGTCGCTTTACTATTTTTCTTCATTAGAGTTTATATTTAATAAAAGATTATTCTATTTATTTACAGGTGTTTATACATAGTTGATTTTTTAACCACAGAGTCGCGCCGAGTTAAATATCACGGAGTTACACCGTGATACACCGTGAACCATAACTCCGCACGACTCTGTGGTTAATTTATTGTTTATGAAATCCATAAATCTTTATTCTATATAATATCTAGTCAACAGTTATCAGCCAACAACTTGTACCTCGTATCTCGTCTACTCGTAATTTTTTAACTAAAATGTAACAAACCTCTACAGTTATTTTTTAGCCGTTAGCTGATAGCTTTTAGCCGTTAGCCCTTGCTCGCGCGGCTATCCTCTTTGTCATCCTGACCGCAGGGAAGGATCCCGATCCCCGAGAGACAGGAGATGCTTCCTGTCGTCAGCATGACAAACCCGATAAAACATATACGACAATACATAATAATCTGTACTTATTTTAACTAAAAAGTAACAAACCTCTACTGTTATCAGTCAACAACTCGTACCTCGTATCTCGTCTACTCGTAATTTTTTTAACTAAAATGTAACAAAACTCTACAGTTATTTTTTAGCCGATAGCCGATAGCCCTTGCTCGCGCGGCTATCCTCTTTGTCATCCTGACCGCAGGGAAGGATCCCGATCCCCGAGAGACAGGAGATGCTTCCTGTCGTCAGCATGACAAACCGGAATTTAACTAAAATGTAACAAACTCCACACTTATTTTTTAGCTATTAAAAGGGGCAGTTCAAATAGTATAAATTATAAGAGAGACAGCCCAAACCCGTAAAACCTTTATCTATAAATGGATTGCACGAAATTATAAATAATTATTGAACAGAACAAATCGTACAACGGCTTTAAACTTGGTGGAGTTTACTTTAAACTTTCGACCTTTGTTTAATGCTGTTTTTTAATTACCCTTTAAACTTGATTTAAAACTGTTTTCTTTCTTTGCAATGGCTTTAAATTGGATGCGGCGGACGTCGCCGGATGATTGGGTTTCGGTTTGAGCTATTATAATGCGGCTGTCGACGTATGGGAACGCCGCGAGATCGTCTTTATCTAGTTTCGATTTGGAAACAGGAATGAGGCTTTTATTTGCCTCGTATAGTGCCGTGAGTGATGTATATGTAGCGATCTTTAACGGCTTTTGTTGAATAAAAACAAATACTTTCATATTCGCAAAATATTTTTATATTATGCAAATATAATATATTATTTTATCAGAAATCAGATTATCCACAACAAAAAAGAACCGACAATCAATATGACAAAATAGAGCATACAGCCACTATTTGACACTTTCTTTCTATGATAAAAACCCCCTTTGTATATACTGCTATATACTCCTTTTTTACCTACATTTATTTTTGCACCTTTAGGCCCGACAGATATGCTTGGACCACTTTTACTAATATTCAAGTTTATTCCCGGTGCGATTTTAGTTCTTTTCCTATATGATAATCCCATAGCATTACTTTTTTTTTACATATGTGTTATTTCGATATATGCATTATTTTTCGATACAATAAATAAACCTATTCTGTCAGGGGCTTGATAATTATATACCCATTCATTCGGCTTCAAGTCTTTTGTTTGTAATCTAGTACCCCAATATGAAATAAACAACTTTAATACAGCGTCAAAAGAGCCAGTTATCTTGACCTTATTAATAATAAATTCCCCTGAATCATCAGCCGGGTCACTCACAGAATAGTCTAGTTTTAATTGCAAAGGTTTCCCTTTACTAACTTTTTCAGAAACAATGCTTATAATGTGATCGTTATCATAATCTTGCGTCTTTTCAGTCATTCCCATATATTCATCTAAGTAACCGATAAGGCTTTGATGGGAAGCGTTAAACCCTAAGTCTCCGCAAAATATTGTCAAATATTCATGATAAGCAATGTCTTTCGACATCATTTTCATTTGAGAGCGCCTGTAATCACGTATATCAGAATCGTTTTCTTGTGAAAACACTGTTATAGACAATAAAATGAGGAAAATAAAGATTAAATTTTTTTTCATAATAGATTAGTAACGTCTAATTAAACCAATTACAAGCCCCATACCGTATATTTCATCTTTAGGTATATGGAAATCTTTATATAATTCGCCGTTTTCAGACCTGCATAGAATAGTATCTTTAGCGTCATATATTCGCTTTATAACAATGCCCTGAACTGATCTTCGGCAACCTGCAATACAGGTATATTTTCTATATTTTGGGCACTAGATACGGACTTAGATACGGACTTAGGTACGGATTTTTCTTTAGTTGTTGACTTTTCCATTGTTTGTATGTTAAGATATTTACAATTTGCTGATTTTACTACTGTGATTGCGCTCTATTTTGCCTAATACAAGGTAAAGATGCAATATTTCGTCGATAGGGACTTCAAAGGGTTCATGAATCAATTGACCTCTGAAGGGGCCGTCATCCCACTTCTCCATATTGGTAGAACAGGCTATCCAGCATGTTTTATCCTCAATATTTTGCTTCAACCTCTTTATTACGCGATATTCAGAGGTCTCCACAACGTAGTCATTACCAGGTATTATCAGACGCTTATTATTCACTTCCTTGATAGCGATCAGGGAACCGGCCCGGTAGTCGGGGAACATGCTGTCGCCATGCACGGCCATGACCGCCGTAGCGTCCTGGAAGAAGTCGCCGGCGTCGACCAGCTCAACCGGATATATATCGTTATTCATATCTGCTACAACCTGTGTGCCCGCCTGTACGATGGCATCGAAGAACGGTATTAATTTACGTTCAGGTAGAACAGTTTCCTCGACAACTTTGTTTTCGGGTTCGGATATTATATCCGAACCCGAATTATCTATATCATATTCTTTTACTTCCGGCTTTTTCTCTGATCTTAGCATCTCACCTTGACCCGTTAAGAGCCAATTCTTGTCAATTTGTTCACATTTTGAAAACAACAAATCATAATCTATTGAATTTCTTTTATACCAATTAGATAAAGTTGATTTGCTTATGCCAAGAAAATCAGCTAGTTCTTTATCGGATGCTAAATAATTAGATTGCTTAACTCTATTGAGAATCAATTCTTTATTCATAAAAGTTTTAGATATGTGAACTTTTAACAATTAAAAGTATATAGTTTTCAAAATGTGAACTATATTTGTACCAATATAAATACAAAGATATTAAAATTATGGAATTGACAAATCTTTTGAAATTCAAACAACACGGTGATGCGGTGCGTATTGCGTCGATCGTAAACAAAAAAAGGTGCGAGCGTGGAGAAAAGGCATATTCTGCCGAAGCCATACGCAAAATGCTGAACGGTACACGCACGATGAATGTAGAAGTAGCTGAAATAGCTGAACGTTACTACGAGGCGCAAAGCGCAATTATGAACTGAAACTATTGTTTAACCAATCAACCAACCAATTATGAGGACAACAACAACAACAATCTGGCGCACAAAAGAAATCAATATCCTGCGCAAACATTACCCGGACATGGGTATACTGACAGCGAAGCTGAATAAATCAGCCTATAAGATCAACAAGAAAGCCGGAGAACTGGGACTGATGACAGTGAACAGTAAACAGTCAGCAGTGAACAGTAAACGGGCGTACACTAAACATCAAACCATACGCTGCAAGCTCTATGAACCGAAGCACAGGCCTATAGCGGAAATAGAAGCCGAAATAGCACGGGTAGAGGATGAGATAAGCAAAGGGATAGATATCGGGCCTGCATGGAACAACGCAATACAGCAATATAACGCATTGTGCACAGAATACGACCGGGCATTGGGTAAAACGGGACGAAAAACAGTTGAATGATGAAAGCAAATGAACTTGTCAAAGGGAAGCAATACCGCTATACTGCCGGATGCGATCCGGTTGTAGTGACTTACCTGTACGAAACTTTTAACGGATACATGTTCGAGGCTAACGGAGTGAAGAATCCGCTAAACATAATGACAGTAAAACTTTATATCGAAGAATTATGAGAGCTAAACTAATCATTGCCGGCTGGCTGCTATCTCTGTTCCTGATGGCAACGAATAATATAGTATTGGGTGTGGTGGCGTTGGGTATATTTGGGTGTATGTCGTACCTGATGAACCGGTTCCGGCGGGAAGTGGCCCGTGAGGTTATCCGGATGGAACGACGGGTAATGTGTGCTGCATACCGGCTCAACAAATTATTGAATAAATATATATAAAAAAACCAGCCATTAGCTGTCAGCCGATAGCCGTTAGCGGCTAAAAGCTATCAGCCAATGGCTAAAAGGCTAAAACAAATGAGCTATAACGAAAAGCGATTTCTACTACCGAAAAGCCCTAACAGTATGGCATGCTACCATGCCAAGATAGACGCTGACGGCAAGATGAAGCTGACCATACACGACTGTAACGGCTCGATCAGGTTGCATAACGACCTGAATACACCGGAAGGAGTACGGGAAGCCATCGACAAGCTGGCAGCACTGGAAACCGGTATACATCAATTACGCAGGCATATTATTGATAACTATAAATAGGTGATCATGGAAGCAAAGAATTTAAAAGAAGGGCAATATTATTACTACAACGGTGACAGCGGGCTGGTAAAGGTAAGGTACAACGGACACACAAAGGAGGGTTACAGCTTCACCGAAAAAGGCAGGAAAGGAACTACCGCATGCCTGACAGCCAAAGAAGTAAACGCGTTAATAGAATCCTAAACGGTTCGCGGCCGGGTTCGATTCCCGGCATAGGAACAAAAGCAAAAACAGTATATGCCGATAATTCATAATAATATACTTTGCGTAACAGTAGACGAACTAACAGATTGTGATGTTAGTAAACGTACTGTTATAGATGGTCTGCTTTCCCAGCGTAAGGGTTTAGTTTATTGCTGGGAACATCATAAAGAGGGTCGCAAGGTGTATATACATTATGAGACATTAAAAGATAATTACAAACTTCTTATAAAAACTGTCCTTTGTGGAGGTGTTGATCCGGAATTGTGGCTACAAAATAAAGAGGCTGAAAAACTACAACGGAATTTAGAGCGGGTTTGCTCGAACCTTAATAATATGGTGGAAGTGAGCCCCGAGGAGATAAATACTTTGGTTAGGAGTGGATTGTTCAGCCCGCAAGATGTGCAACGTATAGCACGGGCGGCGGGCTGGTTGCGACTGTGGCGCAAGATGACGGTAAAAACCGCCCGCAGCTATGGTTTTACGGCGGTGACAGAATTACAGGCAGAAGTGTTTAAACGCTGTTTAAATGAACAAACGGCGGGCTTTGTGAAGTTCCCGAAAGCGATAAATAACGAGCGGGTACTTGACCGCAAGGCACGGGAATATGTGCGACAAGATCTTGATTGCCTGATTGCCGGCTATTTCGGTAATGCGAACCGCGAAAAGATAGACACAACGGTTCATGCCCTATTGATGGACTTCGCGGGCAATCCTGTGAAATGGTCTTTCGAAGACATCGGCTTGTATTATAATACAACGGCGCGGGAAAAGGGCTTGCCACTTATGACCGTATCGGCCATTAAACAACACCTGAACAAACCGAAACATAAACGGGTGTGGATGGCGGCACGTCACGGCAAGCAAGCAACCGATATATTGCAACTGCCACAGATAGAACGTGCTCCTGTGAGCCGTCCCGACGCCTTGTGGTCGCTCGATGGCACTACGATGCAGTTGTATTACAGGGATGCGAACGGTAAGATCAAATCAGACTTGTATGTGTATTTCGTCGCCGATGTATACAGTTCGGCGATCATCGGTTACTCGGTGGCATTTTCGGAAAGTACGGGCATGGTTGCCGAAGCCCTGAAAATGGCTGTCGATAAATACGGATACAAGCCTTATCAGCTACAATATGACAACGGGGCGGCGAATGTGAGCCAAGCCATACAGGGCATAATGACAAATATGAGCCGCGTACATTTCCCATGTACACCATATCACGGGAACTCGAAATATATAGAAACATATATCGGGCATTTTCAACAGCGTGTTTTACGGGCTTATGAAGAATTTAAGGGCGGGAATATAACAACCCGTTCGCTGAACTCGAAAGCAAATCCCGAATTGCTCGCCCGCCTGAAAAAAGAAGACAGGTTCAAAACCGAGAGCGAGATAATCGCCCTGTTTGACGAGGCGGTCAATAAATGGAACTCGCGGGGCGAAAAACGCAACAGTTACGGCGAGTGGGTCGGTGAAGAGAAGATCGCCCGCTATATGCACGAACACGCCGACCGTCAGAGACTTAATTATTTTGAGAAAATAAGCCTGTTTATGGGTGAACTGAAACAGCCATACCAATATAAACAACAGGGCATTACCATAACGCTAGGCGGTGAGAAACGTAAATATATAGTTCCCGATATGGACGGGGTCGCCGATTTTGAGTTTAACCGTTTACATCACAAAAAATATTTTAATGTGCGCATCAATCCACTGAGCCCCGATTTTATCACCTTATATCAGGACAACAAATTTGTAGCGACGGCGCATGTTAAAGAGAAATACTCGGCTTGCGTGGCTGATATGAAAGAGCGGGGCGACGGCGCTAAAATTGTACGCTTCCGGCAAAAGGCGGAAGAGTACGGCTACGAATATTGTATCAAAGAAATGGAACGCCAGCGCGAAATCCTGTTTAAACAGGATTTAAAAGCTACGGGAACGGACGGCTTCGGGTGGTACGATACGCCGAAAGCCATTTACAACGATACACAAAACACAATCGAAGATATACGCAATGGTATGAGCGAAACAACGGAAGTAGATGCCCGCCTTGCGGCTTTGCTGAATATGTGATCCCGAAGGGCAGTAGTAAGTAGACAGTAAAATTAACCCTTTAAAATACAATAAAAATGGAAGTAACAACACAATTGAAAGAGAAAACAACCAATGTTTTGCTTTTGGATATGAAAGCTCGAGGCTTTGAATCACAGGCGGCGTATTCAAAATATATCAGCCGTTTGCTTGATATTCCTTTTGATAAATCGGCTTTTTCCCAAATCAAGAATCAAAAGAGATACAGTGTATTAAAAGACACAACATGGTTAATACTGGCTCAGTATTTTAATCTATTGAGTGAAACCAATTGGCAAGCCGCCCCGACACATGCTTATGAAACGATGAATACTTACATGGATATGTGCCAACGTCACGGCATTTGGCGGACAGTGTGCGATCAAGCCAGCTTTGGCAAAACATTTTCAGCGACCGACCGCGCAAACAGGAATAAAGAAAATGTATTTTATATCGATTGTTCGGAAAATTCAACAAAGCCAGAATTTATCAGGGCTTTAGCCTTACAATTCGGCATTGAACGCCGCAGTTCATACAATCAGATGTGGATAGATGCTACAAACGAACTGTTGTTGGTGAAAAATCCGCTTTTAATCCTCGACGAGTTCGGAGATACTTGCGACGGGCTTATAACCCTTATGAAATCGCTTTATAACAAAGCCGACAGAGGTACACATCGCTCACTCGGTGTATTGCATATAGGGGCTGATAATTTGCGCAAACGGATGGACGACGGGCGACGGTTGAAAAAACAAAGCTATGCGGAATATTTCAGCCGGACGGGAAGCGATTATATGACGCTGAACTACTTTAATGAAAAACTAAGTATAAAAGAAAATGAGGAGCGGTTCAATAAAATGATTTTGACAGATATTGAAAAAATTGTCGATATGAATCTGCCTGAGAACCTTACTGATTATAGGGAAGAAATTATTAATAAAACATTCACGAAGCGGAATTTCAGGAATATTAGCGACAGTATAGCAATATTTAGTGAGTTAAGCACAGCAATATAAACCATTTAAACAGTATTTAAACAATGAAAAAGAAGTTAGAATCAGTAGAAATCGAAGGTGTTGCAATGAAATGTGAACACACCTTTTATCCGGAAGCAGATTTAGTCGCTTTTGGAAATTATCTTCTTTCGGAAGAGAGAGCCAAAACGATAGAATCGGAAGAAAACAAAAACAAAGTACATGATTGCGACCTTCGCAATTGGGAAGAACACAACAACTAATCTTAAACGGTTTTCGGGGCGGTTGTTTCCGCCCCTTTCCTGATAGGCAAACATAGCGGTTCGAGTCCGTGACAGGATCAAAGATTTTAAACAATACGATTATGAGTGATTTTGCAAAGTTTTACGTCCTCTTTAATAAAATACCTTACGCAGATAAGGAAGAGATTGTTTCGACGTATAGCGGCGGCGAAACTACATCGTTGCGGGAATTTAAAAAGCGAAACCCTCGGGGCTTTAGCTGGATGCTTACCGATCTCGAAAATAAAGTCGGCACCTCTCCCCAACCCTCTCCAAAAGAGAGGGGGCAAGATGCTGACGCTGACAAAAAACGCAAATATCGCAGCCTGATACTGCGTGCAATGCAAGATCAGGGCGTGTCGGTTAAGGGGTGTGACTGGTCGGCTGTGAACGCCTTTGTTGAGAAGTTCGCCGGAAAAGGGAAGTCCTTGTCGAATATGAGCCTTGATGAACTAAAAAAATTCAGTCGTCAGGTACATAAGTTGCTCGACTACCACAATATGAAAAAAGAGGTTGCCTGTCGATCGGCAATAATGAATTAAGGTTTATGGCTAAAGGTAAAGGATATAATAGATATAACCTATTGCAAAAGGTAAAGGATGTTTGCGATATATACCGTCAGCACGAAAAAAACGAAACATCGGACTATATATATCGCAACTATATCTATCCGAAACACTTTATATCCCGATCAACATTTTATCGTTTTCTAGCGACGCCATATAAAAAAGAGATAGAAGAAATAGAAATACAAAGAGCCAAAAAAGAGGCTATAAAAAAGGCTCAAAAACGATTATTTGATGATGTGTAACTAAAAATAAATGAATTATGATTGACATTAGCAATTTAACCCCCGATGAACGGGAAGCCCTGTTAAAGAATCTGACAGAGCAAAAGACAAAAGAAGAAAGCGAAAATAAAAAGGCTTACGAGGGATTGAGGGCTGATTTTATCGCCCGTGTGAAAACTAGGTTTAACGAGTATGTCGCCGCCGGCAAAGATTTTAAAAACTGGCTTCGTGAGGAATCGGAAGCATATTTCGATGTTTTGCGCGAGTACGGGAAACTAAAGAGAGCCGAGCAACTCGGATTTATAGTTTCGGATGAAAATTTTAAAATGCAGGTGAAAGGCTCGAAAGTGAAAGGCTTTGACGAGCGGGCGGACATCGCCGAAAAACGCTTGGTTGAGTTCCTAAACGACTGGGTAAAGAATAGCGAAAAAGGGGCAAACGACCCGATGTATAAACTTGCTATGATGATGATACGACGGAATGAGGCGGGTGATCTCGATTACAAGTCGATCTCAAACCTTTATGAATTGGACAGCGACTTTAATAACCCTGAATATAGCGACATTATGAGGCTCTTTAAAGAATCTAACACGGTCGAGGCTACGGCTATACATTTCTATTTTGAGACGAAAGATAAATATAATGTTTGGCGCAAAGTTGAGCCGAGTTTTAATCGGATGTAGGTAATTTGAAAATTTGAAAATAAGGTAATTTGAAAATTATTATGAGTAAAAAGAACAGAATTGTTAAAAGATAGCTTATGACAAATGAAGATTGGCAAAAATTAAAAGATTGGTGGGGTACGTCTATGTATGACAGTTTCCACTTGCAATGTGATGAATATGAAATCACATTACATAATTGGATATCCAAAATGAGAATAGCTGTCATGCTTTATGTTGATGGCTGGCAAAAAGTCGAATGGTTTACCAAAGGGCATCCGATCGGTGCAAAGTTTTTTCAATTAAAGAAAAAAGGGATATATAGTGCTAAAGAGTTGAAAGAGAAACAAAAATTATTTGGAAAAAAGTCCAGGCATTCCCAGCAACGATATTATGAATATTTAAACCCTAGCTGGACAAGCTTCGCAGCATTCAAAAAGCAATTGTTGGCTACCTGTAAGGAAATAAAAATCATAGAAGAATGATAGCCGAATTTTCAAAAATAACAGGTGTTTCCGCCGATGCGATCTTAGGGCGAAGCCGCAAGAAAAAGATCGCGATACATCGGGATAGTGGAAATAAAAGAGATAGTGGAAAAGACAAAACGTTTAAAAACAGAATATATGTTTGACCTGAAACAAATAATCGAAATAAACCCGCCGGAAGTGGTCGGCGAACAAACACAAAGAAAGGAAGTTTTCTTTTCCCGCTGTGGGTACTGTAAGGGAAAAGGCTGGTTTTATAATGGCGGGTACTCCCAGAAGTTTAAGAAAAACCTTAGCAATCCGAATTATGAGGCTTGCCCGTATTGTAAAGCGACAGGAAAAGTTAAGGCGGTTGTTTCCGTCGAATGGTTGCCGCATGGCGAGGTTATAGAGGTTGAAGAAGATAATGAATTAATATGAAAATGTGCCAATTTGAAAATACAAAAATATGAGAGCAATAATATGTGATAAGTGCGGCGTAATGTGGAAAAATGAAATTCCTGTTGATAATAAGATTAACATTAGAACTATTATTATAGGGTATGAAAATGACGAATATCGTTATGATGTAGATAAAATATCCTATGATTTATGCGAAAAATGTAGAAATGATTTATTTAACTTTTTAAACAATAATGAGAAAGAATGTATATAGCATTATTTATCGCCTCAGGAAATCGGGGGGGATAAAAATAGACACTCGTCAGCGTACAATATACTACGAGTACGATAATGCCGACAGTGAGGCTCAAATGAGGCGACAGGCTACGCAACGATTATGCAATGAGTTCGGGTTCGTCAGGCAGGCGGAGATAGTTTAATGTGCTAATTAGTAAATATGCCAATGTGCCAATGGCGGATAAAAAAGGTGAGCAGATCTGCTCACCTTTTTTATGGTATGTCGAACGTAAGGCGTTCTTTGATGTTTCCCGTGATCGGAATGTCTTCTATTGTGCCGTCGACATAGCGCCGCGTGCCTGTGATCTTCCGGCTGATGGTACACTCGAATGTAAGTATATGGTAATTGAAATAGTCGGTCGATTGTGGGCGCTCATGCCTCAGGATCAGTTGCGAGGTTTCTTCCGTGGCGATACCTTCCAGTACATTGACACAAGTCTCGTAATAGTTGATCTTTTTGCAATCGTCCGGAAGCCCGGATATGTTCGTTGTGTTCTCCATCGCGTCGGTAACGACATGCGCCTCCAGAGTAAGCGTACCTATCCTTAACGAGCCGTTGCGCTCCCAGGCTATGGAATAATCGATAAACAGCGCCGGGCATTTAAACCCCTCGAACAGGTCAGGCATTTCGGGTTGGCTGTCGAACAGGTCGATCAGTACCGGCGGCTCGGCATCGATCTGCCGGAACAGGGATTTGTCCGGGTTATTGTCGTACAGGTTATTCTCTTTTTCAAAGGCCGAGAGTATGGCCCTGTATAAAATTTTCATAATTTTTTTAAATTTAAAGATTCAATTATTCATTGCTAATTAAAAAATATTCTTACCTTTGTCGTGTCGGGGATGCGTCCCGGGCAAATCCCAAAGCGAGATAATAACTCCGGTTGTTGTTTCGCTTTGGCTTTTATGGCCTGTTATATTTATATGTCTTGTCATTATTGATAATGATAATTCGCTTTACATTCAATCTGTCGTCCATCCCCCATTGACCCTTTACAAAACGGCCTATATATTCATCGGTCAACGGTTCTTTCATTTTCACGATTATAACATCCGCTTGCCCGGCAGCTTCGAGGATACGTTTAGACATATTCTTTTTATTTGTTTCTTTAAACTCGGCCGGCTCGCCACCTATAAAGCTATCCGGGCATTTTGTCGGATGGTTCTCGGTATACTCCTCGCCGTAATATTTCCGCCGGAGCTCCGGCTCCTTCTCGTGCAGGCGTGGCAATAACTTAATGTCTTTTTCGCCGCTTCCGGCCAGTATCTCCGCGATGGTACGGTTTTCTTCTGTTTCCGGCTCATGTTGCAGCATCGCGTGTTCTTCGTACCCGTCGCGCGTCCTGTATGCGTAATCTTCCGGCAGATATTGCATCGCCCGCCTTAATACATCTTTCGGCACACCCTCATAATACGGGTGATCTTTTGGGAATAGCAAGCCCGATTCGGCTAGATTTGTTTTGAACATGGGCGGCACTTGCGGCAAATATACGGGTGTGTCGCTTTCCTGAGCATCGCTTTCGGGTTCTTGCTCAACATCGCATCGGCAATTAAAGCCGTTTGGCGGATAGTATGTTTTCCAGAAGTCGTCATTAATATGTTTGACAACCCCGTCAAGCAAACGGTGTTCAGCCCGCACACGGTTGTCGCCGACGGTGACATAGCGCAACATCGGGAATAAGTCAGCCTCTTTTTTGTATTCGACCCAGCGAGCCGCCATTGTTGCCGAACCGACCGCCGTGTTATATTCCGTCTCTAACCAATCATGGTTAAACTTATATCCGATCGCCTCGACCGCTTCTTTAAATTCGTTGAACTCCCTTAGTTTCCCATCGTCGCCGATCATGGCGTTTGTGATGTCCTGTAATTGCTGGTAGTTTTTTGCGGCTGAAAATTGGAATACATTTTCGACTAACTTTTCTAACATCAGGTGATCGGGTGTGTCCCAATCGACGGATAAATCACCGTAACCCTCGCTTATGGCGTCGATCAGTTCGCCGGCGGTTTCTTTCACCAAGTCAGGCGAATAGTAATCGTCATTCTTTGACTTATAAATATCGTCTGCCAATTGACGGATAAGGTCGTCGAAGTCACCGCCCGAAGCTCTGAGTTTCGCGACCGGCTTATAGCCGCCGCAACATGCACAAGGCTCGTATAGTGTCCGCACCTGATTGTTTATCGTTGGGGGGGCAAACGTGGCGGGTTTATCGTCTGCCCCTACTTGAAATTTGAAGTAAAACCGACCGCTTTCGATTTATCTTTCTTTTCTTCGGCTGGCGTCGGCGTCGGGCTAGTTAAACGCTGTTTCACCGCATCAAGGGGAACATTAAACGTTTTACTTATCCATGTTATAGGAATATCATAATATTGGTTCAGTTCCCGTACCACTTCCCAAAATTCTTTTAATGTAAGTTCAAACGAAGCGTCATATCTGAATTTATGTATTTGGGGGTCGATAGGGTATCCCCAAGCTTGGAGCATCGGTATAAGTTGACCGTTGGTTATAAACTCGACAATCAGCTTGTCACGGGCGGCGATCTTTTCGTCCAAGTTTCGTTCGTGTACTTCCGACTGGCTACGGCTCGACCCGTCGTCGGTTAACATTGTTCCGCCGACTAAAGGCTTTGAAATTTCAGAGTTTATGCGATCTATCTGTTTATCGTACACTTGATAAGAATCAGCCCCCGAAAAGGGTTTTATATCTATTGTCGTACCCTCGGGCATCACAGCCCGCGCCGCTTCGCCGAGCGTGTCCAACATCGCTTCTATTTTATCGAGGTCTTGTTTCGCCGTTTTGTTTGTTATGGCTGTAATGAGCGGTTGCCCGTACCTTTCCGAAAATTCCGCCCATGATTGCTGGGCGTTACGCTTCCAGATAAGTTGCCCGCACATATCGGCAAGCAAGCCCAGATCGTCGTCTTTACCTACTTTTATAATTGAATATTTAAAAGCAGGGTTTGAATAGTCTATATACCGGTCGTCCCCGACTTTCAGATAAACCCGTTTTAGCATCGGCGAAACATTCCGTCGTGGTATCACTTTAAATTCAAGTGTCACGGGATCGGTAAGTTCCAGTAAGGTGCAACCCCTTGTTATATGTTCCAGCGCATCGCTCCGAAAATTAAAAAACCATTCTCCCCTGAAAAATTCCGTCAATTCGCCCTCAATGTCGCCCGATTGCCTGTTTATGACAGAGAAGTCGGCGCATAACGTTGCATCTTTGCGTAAATTCTTTTCAGAAATATAGTGTAAATCTGATTGCAGGTTATCGAATAAGTCCTGCAAAACATACAACCGTGGGTTCTCGGGGTGGGTCGCCATGGCCAACGCCCGTCGCCATTCGTCGATATCAGCCCTGTTACGGTTTTTAAACTCCTTGATTATTTGAATTACTATTGTATTTTTGTCGGCTTGTTTCCGTGTGATTTGCAAGGCGTTTTCTCCTTTATTGAATATCTGCCCCCGCTTTGCCCTGAAAAGACTATTTAAACTAATCTTAAACGCCATATATTTAATATTTATGATTGTTTGGTTTATATAATGATTTTATCCTGACCTCGCCCGTATAATCTTCGGGCGGGATAGGCGGTAAGTCGGTCGGGTTGCTTCCTGTTCCGGCATCCCTGAGAAATTCCAAAGCAGTATCGTAACGTATTTGCCTGTATTCAGGTATTTGGCGGGGCGCTTTCTGTGAATAAAGATGATATATTGCAATATCAATCGTTATCATCACGATGTAAGCGTCCCGATCGTCGCCCGTCTTGTTTAATACATTTGCCATATCGTAACGCCCTGCAAGGCGTTTGTTTATCTCGCCTATCGCGTATTTTTCGGCTTGTCTTAAGCGGTGTTTGTTGTCCGACCCGTCCAGTAGTTTAAGTACATCGGATTGTGCTTGTACGTCGTAATCTTCATCAGTTATAAATGCCATAATTAAAAACGGTTTTTTGATTTTGATTGAATTTCTTTTCTTGTTTTTACGCGGACGTTTTCGTTTCCTTTGTCTATCTTGACCGCCCTGTTTACTTCCGATAGTGCCCCCTCGGCGGCATCCAACCCGTCGAGGGGAATTTTAGCCCCTATTTCAAAAGCCAACATTGTATCGACAAATAAAATCTGGTCGGAATTGTTTTTTTCATCCTCATTCAGGTAGCAATTGCGCCTTTCCCAAAATCCCGCCGATGCTTCAATACGACCTTCTTTCTCACCCTTTGGGCGTGTATTGGGGACTATGGGGATATAATATCCCCGAATGTCACCCTCTTCGTCGAAGTCATTAGTAAACATCGACATTGCAAAAAGCCCCTCAAACATATACCGTATATTTTTGCCTGCTAGTTTGCGGTCTTCGTATGTATCGTACAGCCACTTTGCTACAGCAGGGCGCGTGGTTTGCCTAAAAAAAACATGTAAGAAATGAAATTGCCGCCCGATTTTGCCTATAAAAACAATAGACTTCAAACAGGCATTATCTTTGAACGAAAGGTCGCCATACGCCACAATACTATCGTATTTGTGATATGGCAGAATTTTTGTGTATTGTACCCATTCCGCTTTAAATACCTTGCCCTCAGCTATGTGAGTATTCATGTACTCGCGCATAAAAGATCGGTAAGGCATTGAATTATATTTCTTTCGCCAATATGCCGCCGACGTTTTGGCTTCCCATGATGGCTTAAATGTGTTTAAATCCTTGACAGCGTTAACCGTACTGATAAAGAATATATTTTCGTAGCCCTCGTCTTTGGCTTTTTGCCTGGCTTGCAGGAAATAGTTTTTAAGGCGGTTTGTGAGGCTGTTTTTATGGAAATTGTTATTTGCATAGACAAAGCGTTCCCGCCCGCCCTCGGCGGCATCAAAGCAACCCCAAACGTCCTCAGTGATAAAGTCGAGATATTCACCCATAAGGCGATCGTTATTTACATGCCGTTTACTGTCGGCATCGTCAACGGTAATATAATCGGGGCGTTCCGCTTCTTCCCTTGCCCCTCGGGGGTCTTGCCCGAACCCCAAAGCCATAAACCGCACCCCGTCAACTGTCGAAAAATCACCATCCGCCCAATCGCCATATTTAAACTTCTCGCCGTAATCCTGTATCAGGCGTTTATTGTACATCAATTGCGCCTGTATGCCGGATAACAGTTTTTTAGCTTTCGGTTCGGTTTGTCCTATCAGCAACATAAATTTTAATTCTCCTAATTCCAAATAAAGGAAAAGCGGGATTCCCATGTTAATATGAACCGATTTAGCCGCCGACCTGTACCATTCGGCAAGCAAACGGATAATTCGATATTTTACAATCAGGTTGGCAAGTGTTAAATGAAACGGGGCGCACTTTACTTTTGCATAATTCGGGAAATAGTATTCGAACCAATCGCCGTAATTTTTGCGGAGGCGTGCTTTGCGCTTTTCCCGTTCCTGTGGCGTCTCATTTATGCGAATAGTCGTTGCCTGAGCAATGCGGCGACAATGCTTATCATATTCTAATAATATTTTGTCGTACTTTCCCATAAATCAAGATTCTAAAGCAATTAGATGTTGTAAAAACATTTTGTGATACTCAGTAAACTCGACAGCTTTAGCGGGGTTGGTGTCCGCCATGAAGTTGTCGAACATCTGAAAAACAGACATAACGGTGCGGGGGTTAACCGATTTTTCCAAAGCTGTTATCGCCGCCATTATTTTAGAAAGTGAATCCGCTTTTATTTTCGGCTCGTTGCCCTCGGCTATATTGTTAGCTTCCCGCATCAAGGTTTCTTTTAATTTGACGGGGGTTAACTGCATATCCCGTTTTCTGTCGTCCCAATTACCCGCCTTACGCCAATTAGAAACCGTTTGCTCTGATATGTCGTGCAATTCGGCTATTTCCCGCCCCGTTTTTCCAAGAATTATAAAACTCTCTTCGGCTATTTCCCTCAGGCGGTCGAGTTCCGATTTTGTTCTTTTTTTCTGCATACAGTATTGCATTTTTGATACAAAAATGCTAATACATACCATAATTTAATAATAAGTGTCTTACTGTTATACACTTATTTTTTACTGTATATGTACGGATTTATTTTTGCAGAAAAACAATAAAAAAAATGCAAAAAGGCACGCTAAAATTATATGGTGAAATTTGGTCTTGGGGCGATAACTCGGCTCAATCATTTATAGCCCGTTTGAATGACCTCGACAACCAAGGGCTTGACGTTATTAATTTACACATCCATTGTTTGGGCGGCGAGGTTCTTGAAGGTATCGCAATCTATAACGCTATAAAAGCCTGTAAGACGCCTGTTGATGCATATATCGACGGGGTGGCGGCTTCTATGGCTACTATTGTGATGCTTGCTTGCCGTAAAATATATATGGCGGACAATGCCTTTCTGATGATTCATGCACCGTCGGGTTACGCATTTGGCACGAGTAAAGACCTCATAAAGACCGCAAAAGTTTTAAAGGCTATGGAAGTGAACTTCCGTGCGGCTTATGTAGCGAAAACAGGCAAAACCGATGCGGAGGTTTCCGTTTGGCTCGACGGTGATAATTGGTTTTCGGCGAAAGAGGCATTAAATGAAAAACTGATCGACGGTATTGTCGGGGCTGTAGATGCGCAAGCCTCTGTCAAAAAAGAAGAAATCAAAAACAGTACTACAACGATGTTGTACCAGCGTTATGCGGCGTTGTCTACAACTAAAAATAATAAATCGCAAAATTCTAAATCAATTATGGACAAAGAAAAAATCATTAAACAATTCGGGCTTACGTCTGTAACGGTAGAAAGTTCCGAAGAGGCTATCTATGCAGCGATAGAGGTAAAGATGAAAGAAAAAGACAATGCCCTGAATGCTGAGAAAACAAAACAGATCACGGCGCTTGTCGATAGCGCTTTGGCGGCTCACAAAATTACAACCGCCCAAAAAGACGATTTTGTCACGATCGGGCAGACAGCCGGAATCGAAGCATTGCAAACAGCCTTAGATGCGATCAAGCCTGTCCTGAAAATTACAGACTTGATCAAGGACAACGACAACAACGACGGGAAAACAGACCGCTCAAACTGGACTTGGGACGATTATCAGTCAAAAGACCCTCATGCACTGGAAGCCTTGGAAAAATCGGACAATGCGGAAGAAAAAAAGGTATTTCAAGCTTTATACGACGCAAAATACAAAAAGAAATAACGATTTATTCATCATAAAATTATTTGAACAAATGAGAACTAAAATTTTTGCAATTATTCTCGCCGTATTGTTTAATACGGTTTTCGGCGGCGCGATAGCCTTTGCCGCCGATATTCCCTCCACTGTCGGCATTTTAGGAATGAACATTATAGGCTTGGGGCTTTCTTTCGCCCCTATGCCGTCGGGCGTCCGTGCGGGCATATATGTCGAAGTATGGACGGGGCAAATTGTCGAACGCTTCACGCATGCGCATAACGGCACATTCCTGGACGGCGTCCCCGACTTTAGCCAATATGTAAATAATAGCGTGATTCATTTAGTCGAGGCGGGTTTATCCCCTACGGTATTGATTGACAACACTACTTACCCGTTATCGATTGAGAATTTACCGGACGGCGATGTAGCCATTACTTTACATAAATTCGAAACTTTGCCGACCCGTGTGACAGATGATGAACTTTACGCGATCAGTTACGACAAAATAGGGTTGAAGAAAGACCAGCACGGCGATGCGTTAGCCGAATCGCATTTAGACAAAGCGATTCATGCATTCGCGCCCGTTAGCAACACAGCCAAAACGCCCGTACTTTACACGACAGGGACGGCTGTCGATGGACGTAAAACCCTGTTGAGAGGCGATGTTGTTCGGCTTAAACGCTTGCTTGACAAACTGAAAATCCCTAAAAAGGGTCGCCGGCTTGTCCTGTGTTCCGATCATATCAACGACTTACTCGATCAAGATCAAAAATTCAAAGATCAGTACCACAATTACGAAACGGGCGTCATTACCAAAATGTACGGCTTTGAAATCTACGAAGCTACAAATTGCCCTCTTTTCGACCAGTCCGGCAATAAACTTTCTTTCGGGGCGGTTGCTACGACAGGACAATTCGAGGCATCTGTATTCTTCTATGTTTCCCGAATGTTCAAAGCGAAAGGAGACACTACTATGTATTACAGCGAGGCAAAAACCGATCCTGTAAACAAGCAGAATCTTATATCATTTACGAACCGATTTGTCGCATTGCCTCAGGTGCGCGACGCTTCTTGTGGCGCAATCGCATCGAAAGCCGCATAATTTTTTGATTTACTAACCATTTAAACATAGTTTAAAATATGGCAAAAAAAGACACAACCGCTAAAACTATGGCGGTAAAAGCGAAAGAGATTGCAGAAGCTAACGGCGTATCTGTCGTTTATGCAAATTCAAAAGGGGAATTTTTTACAGTTAAGAATTACGCCCTTAACTCTGAAAAGGACAAAAAGAATGTGCAAACATTCGACTTCGGCAATGCTGTCGAAGATGTAGAAGAAATCGACAAAATAGAAGCTGGCGATGAGTAATCGGGTTAATCTGAAAAAAGGCAAGGTCGGGGCTTCGATTTTGGGCGGGTACGAAAAGACGTCCGCCCTCGTCGGGGTTTTCGGTACGATCGAAGGAACTGCGGGAGAGCTGGAAACGGGCAAACCCGTTCAGTTCTTTAATTCGGTTGAAGCCGAGGGTTACGGCGTTGCATCCAACAAGCTTTTACAGCACCATATCTCGGAATATTTCCGTATGGCGGCTGTCAATGGCGGAACTGGCGCAACCTTGTACGTGCTGAATCTTGACGACCAAGATTCATTCGCCGACCTGATAAATGATGAAGCGGTTAAGCAAATGGTTGCGGACGCCGACGGGCAAATATTCAACATCGGATTTGACTTTATCCCGAAATCAACAACCTATGTCGACGGGCTGAACGAAGAAACGTTGCCAGCGATGAAAGCGGCGCAAGCCTTTGCCGACTGGTGTTTAGAAACAAAACGCCCGTTGCATTGCGTTGTTTCGGGGGCTGCTTATAAAGGGGCGGCGGCTTCGGCTCTCAATCTTCGAGCAATCACGCAAAGCGCCGCATCAGTCGAATTGCCGCAAGTATCGCTTGTAATAGGACAGGATTATGATTTTGCCGAAACGCTCACAGGATCGGCGCAAAAGTATGCTGCGGTCGGTACATTACTCGGTTGTTTTGCGGCTCAGCCCGTAAGTTATAATATCGGCGAGGTTGAAACAATGTCGCTCACCAGCCCGGCGCGTTCCCTATGGCTCAATGCCGGCTTATCTTCTCATGTGAGGGTTAAAGAGGTTGAAGCGGAATTGGACAGCCTGAATACTAAAGGTTACATCTTTGGCGAATATTACAGCGGACAGGTTGTATTCAACGACGATCATGTGTGTACGCCCGTGATAGTTGACGCCGAGGGCAATATGAACGAACATACTGCGGCGTTGTCACGCACAAATGCGAAGGTATTTCGGGAAATATACAAGGCTTATCTTCCGAAGATTAAATCGACTGTCCCTGTGGATGCTAGAACGGGTTTGCTCGGCGTGGGTATGCTAAAATATTTTGAGGGCATCGGAAACGATATATTCGGGCTGATGCAAAATAACAGCGAGATATCCGGCGGCGAAACAGAGGTCGATCCTGAAAGCAATTTACTTTTTGGCGACAAGGCGTTGAATGTTTTTTACAATTGGGTTCCAATGGGTAGCATCGGGCAGATAAACGGCACTGTAAATATCAAAAGGCAATTGACTAATTAGTTAATATGCCGATGTGCCAATTAGCAAATGAAATATTTAAATATTAAATTTTTAAATTAAAAAGATGAGAGTACTAAAGAATGGTAAAGCCTATGACGGGGCGGATGCTATATGTACCGCCCTCGGGCAAATTTGGGACGAGGTTGTCGAGGTCGATTACAGCTTCGAACGCGAACACCAGCATAACCACACAATAGGTTCTCACAAACCCACATCGTGGAGCATGGGAAAAGAAACGCCAAACGGCACGCTTACGGTTATGATGAATCAGATAGTCGCGCTCGAGCAAGCCGCGCCCAATGGTAATATAATAGATATTAAGCCTTTCGACTTCAATGTGACTTTTACCGACGATTACAATCAGATTGTAAATGATACAGTTGTTTGGAAGTTTGCCTCATGGGGACGTAAGGTTAATACAGAAATGGGATTGGCCCAGCAGTTCAATATGTTCGTGCTGGATGTTAAGCCCAATAATGTGAAGTAACAAACAATAAATCAAACAAAAAATATGAAAAAAGAAACAAAATTACCTGAGGGCGTAACACCGGAAATGGTCGGTAAATGGAAAGAAGAGTACGGCGCGAATAATGTAAAGTTGGCGCATCTGGTCGACGGGGACGGAAACCCGCGCAAAACGATTGTTGTACGTGTCCCCGATAGGGTAACGCTCGGAGAACAAGAGAAATACAGTTATACAGCCCCGCAACGCGCCCGCGAAATATTGGTTAAGGGTTGTGTTTTGTCGCATAAAGACGAAGTACTCGCCGACAATCAGTTGTACTACTCAGCTTATGCCGCTTTGATCGAATTAAGCCCTTTAGCCAAAGCTACTGTCGAAGACTTGTAACAGATTATCCGCCCATACTCGACAGTAGCGACAGGGATTATATACGCAAGTGGAACGCTCTAATTTCTTACTTTTTCCACATATCGAATCCGGAAGAGCTAACGGATGAGCAATGGGCGGATAAAATTAAACAATTGGAGTGGCTTTCCGGCCGGGGAATTTTAGGAAAAGAATTTAAAGAAGGATTAATATGAGATATGTTTTCGATATTTTTCAACGCTTTCAAAGTATTTACGGCTTTGTCGGGGCCAATGCTCAAGGGCTCGCCAATCGGGGCCTTTTTTCCGCCGCGATAGCCTATAACGACGCAAAGTATAACGGCGCAAATAATGGCAAGGAATTTAATAATATTCCTGTTTATACAGTCGCCGAGTACAATTTTGCAGACATGGAGCTAAAGGGCGTTGACAGTAAAGGAAACAAACAGATTTTGAAATTTAGCTTCGATTCCATTTTGCACGACACGCCCGACATTCTCGCCCCGCCGCCGATGGTACGCTTTCGGCGGGGTAAAAACATAGGCGAAACAACGATAGATAACGGTGACGATGAATCAGAGATCGTCGAGTTTTTTAGCCTCAAAAGTTGGGAGATAGACTTTAACGGTTTGCTTATCGACATGGCGGAGCATCAATACCCGCAATCGAAAGTGAAAGAATTTTGCCGATTTTTTGAAATAAACGACGTGTTAGAAATCGTTTCGCCTCTCTTTCAGGATATGGGTATAAATTCTATCTACCTGAAAGAGATGCCCAACTTTGAACCTGTCGCGGGCTTCCCCGACACTATTAAGTTTTCGCTGACGGCCAAGAGCATCAAACCCGCCGAATTTTCAATTTTAAACGGTCAATAGTTTTTTCTACTACTGACTACTTGCTACTGACTACTAACTACTAACTACTAACTACTAAAAAAAAATGGCTTTATATCTGAAATTAAACAGCAGACTGACAATTACCGATCCCGAAACAAAGCAAGGCGTTTTGTTCCAGCATATTTCGGAGGCTGAAATAAACCAATCTGTAAAAACGATCGGGGACACGGCAACGGTTATTATCCCCCGTAGGTATGGTTTGATCAGGGATAAAGAGATCCTGCAATATATCAAAACGGGTTACGCTGTATCGCTGGAACTCGGGTATAATGGTGAGTACTTCGAAGAGTTTAACGGGTTTATACGCGAGATAGGAAGCGGATATCCGCTTAAACTGTACCTGGACGACGCCTTTTATAAATTACGGAAAAACAGTTTTAACAAGTCTTGGAAAAGCATCACATTAAAACAATTACTTACCGTAATAGCTGACGGGTACAAAATAGAGTGCCCCGACGTATCGTTGGGGGCTTTTCAGATCGACAATCAAAGTTCTTTTGTCGTTCTGCAAAGGTTAAGAGAAGACCCTTATGGTTTTTATTCCTTTCTAAAAGACAACACACTCTATTGTCAATTTGCGTATGACGTGCGGGGTATTGGTGAGATATACACATATAATTTCACCAAGAATGTCAAAAAATCAGACCTGAAATTCAAACGTAAGGAGGATTTTAAAATTCGTATCAGGGCAATATCTAATTTATCGAACGGTAAAAAAATAAAATTAGAGGTCGGCAATATGGAAAAGGAAGCCAGCATCCGCACATTTAACACTCGGGATAAAACCGAAAAGGAATTACGGGAATTGGCATTAAAAAGGCTTGATGGTCTTGTTTTCAATGGCTTTGAAGGCACGGTAACGGGCTTTGGTTATCCCCGTGTTACGGCGGGCGACACGTTGCGGCTGGTATCACCCAAAGAGCCGGAACAAAACGGCGACTATCTTACGGAAACGGTTACTATCCGTTATGGGAATGCTTATTATGAACGCCGTTGCGGCATCAGCTATAAAATAAAATGAGACCCGAAGACGCTTTTTTGTTGCTATTTCAAAAGTTTATGCCAAAAGCGGCGACGATCACCATCGGCACAGTCGAGAGCGTCGATAAAGAGAAACATACTTGCGATGTGCTTAGGGACGGACAACCGACACTATTTAATTGCCGTTTAAATGCCGTAATCGACACGCTCGATAGTCACGTTACTTGTTTCCCCGCGCGCGGTTCTTATGTCCTCTGTATAACGTTGGACGAGCCGACAAGTTGTTTTGTTTTCGCCTATTCGCAACTTGACGAGGCGCAAATAAAGGTCGGTAAATCTTCGGCGGTTATTACTAAAGATGATATTCTTTTCAATGGCGGGACACTTGGCGGGCTTATGAAGATCAGCGAATTTACAGACCGATTAAATGAATTTGTGACAACATATAACGGGCATGTTCACCCTGAGACGGGAAGTACCACTTCGCCAACGACCAGTCAGGCGGCTACATTCATCCGGGACGATTACGAGAATTTAAAAATAAAGCAATGACAGGAATTTTATTAAATGAAGAAACGGGCGATCTCGCTATAAATATTATCAGGGACGCAAACGGCAAGATTGTTTCGGGGCTTACCGTCGGAGATGCCGACTACCAAAATATACGATTGCTTTTATTGTCAAACAAAGGTGATTTTAAAGAACATCCTATTTTGGGCGTAGGGGTCGAACGGTACTTAAAAAGCGTCGGACGCGAACATGATTTGCGACGCGAAATAGCGGTGCAACTCGACGCTGTCGGCTATGGAAAGGCTGACGTAACGGTTACTAAGGACGGAATAGTAGATATAAATGTATAAAAGGATGAAAGATAAATTAAAATTTCAACTCATAACTTCTGCCGTGCTGGTGATCGTAGGCTGTGGGTTACTGATATTCGGTATAAGTGTTCCGCCTGTCGGTGTTATAGACGGTTCGGTACTGATTGCCTTTGGTGAAATACTAACTTTTGTCGGGGCAATCTTCGGTATAGATTACAAGTATAAATTAGAAAGAAGTAAACAGGAAATCGGTAACGGGTTGCCTGACTTCAAATATACGCCAAAACCACCAACTAAAAACGAAGAAGAAAATGAAAACAGTAATTCTTGATAACGGACATGGTATTTATACGGCGGGCAAACGCTCGCCTGTGTGGGCTGATGGTTCACAACTGTTTGAATATGAATTTAACAGGGATGTTGTAAAACGTATAGCCAGGTATCTGGAAAATGAGAATATACCTTATAGTATCCTTGTGCCTGAGTTAGATGACATATCACTTTCCGAACGTGTCCGGCGGGCTAATGAGATATATAAATATTCAGGGAATAACGCTTATTTAATCAGTATTCATGCTAATGCGGGCGGCGGCACGGGATGGGAGTGTTTTACAAGTGTCGGGCAAACAAAAGCCGATCCTATCGCTACAATATTATGCGAAGAGGCGCAAAAGGAATTTCCAGATTTGCGGATTCGGTTTGATTATTCAGACGGCGACCCTGATAAGGAAAGCCAGTTCTATATTCTGAAAAATACTCATTGTCCCGCCGTCCTGACTGAGAATTTCTTCATGGACACCGAAAAGGATTGCCGCTTCATCATGAGCGAAGAGGGGCGTCAGCGTGTGGCAAGAATGCATGTTAAAGCAATTAAACGAATCGCATAAAATATATAGATTATGAAACATGATGATACAAAGCCGACAACGATAATAATTATTGTTTTATCTATTTTGCTATTGTTGGTTCTCTTATACGGCTGTAAAACAACACAGCAAAAAACGGAACATACCACAACCGCCAAAATAGAAACATTCGATAGTATAAGCCGGATAGAAAGGGAAAACGCCCGCTTGCTGGTAGTTCCCCGCTCGTCGGCGTCGCTCGATCTTAATTTCAAAAACCTGAATGATCTGCCAATCGGGGCGGAATATACCGACAAACAGGGACTGGCGACTATATCGGTAAAAAAGACGGACGAGAATGATTATAAAATAACGGCTACATGTGACAGCCTCGCACAATTGGTTGTCGATAAAGAAACTGAGATATTCCATTTAAACAGCAAGGTTCGGGAACTCGAAGATGTTACAAACGAAGAGCGGGTAGAGATAATAAACGAAACAACACCCATCCGTTGGTTTTGGATATATAGCGGGCGTTTGTTTTGGTCGCTGGTGGGTATAGGGATAATTTATTGGATATGGAAAAAGAAACTACCATTTTAACAGAACAAAGCTGGCTTGATATAGCTATCCAAACAAGCGGCTCGCTCGAAGAGGTGTTTTCTTTAGCTGTGGAAAATAATGCAAGTGTAATCGGTGAGCCCGAGGTCGGTTTAAAAATAGCATCCCCCGAAGTTGCAAATAGCCAAGTGAAAAAATATTACGATCAGAAACATATAATTCCGACTACGGGGGTAAGCAGCACAAGCGAGAATGTAAAACGGGGTATAGGTAATATGACTGTTGGTGTTGATTTTATTGTAACAACGTAAATATATTATGACGATAAGCGAAGTAAAAAAACAAATAACCGATGTTTTCATTTCAAATGAAACCGTTAAAAATTTATATGGGCTTGAAGAGGGCAAAACCTTTGAAGAGCAATTCTTGCCCCTATCGTTAGAGAGTATCTTTTCTTATACCGTCGCGTCTGCTATCTGGCTTATTTATGCTGTTATTGAGCAATTCAAAACCGACATACAGGCATTGTTACGAAACGAAAAAGCACATACAGCCAATTGGTACGCTACTCGTGCAAAAGATTTTCAATTCGGATGCGATCTTACCGTTGATACCGATAGTTATGATAATTCAGCCTTGACCGACGAACAAATAGAGGCGGCTAAAATAATAAAATTTGCTGCCGCTACGGAAACAGAAGATCAAAGTATATTATTCTTAAAAATAGCCAATGAGAACGGCGGTAATAAACAGCCTGTAACCGATGTGCAATTAATTGCTTTTAAAGCATACCTCGGCAGAATAAAAGACGCTGGCGTGAGGATATCGGTTATTAATGCCCAACCAGACGATTTGCGGCTCGAACTGGATATTTATTACAACCCTCTCATTCTTGGCAGTGACGGGTCGCGCCTTGATGGAGCTGATGAAACGCCAGTGCAAAATATGATACGGGATTATGTCAGCAATCTTTCATTTAACGGGCTATATGTCAATCAGTCGCTTGTTGACAGGTTGCAAACAGTCGAGGGGATCGAGATCGCCGAATTAAAGGGGGCATCGTCCCGATACGGCGATCAGGTAAATTTTACGGTTATCAATGCAAGAAGCCGACCTTATGCCGGATATTATAAGATAACAGACGATAACTTGATTTTGAATTTCATAGCCAATGAATAAGAGTTATTTCAATATAGGTTTTTCCCACTGGGTGTTGCTCGCTCTTCCCGAGGCTTTAAGATATCCGGTAATATTGATTTTTGTGCGTTCGCTCGTATATCCTTTGTCGGTTATTCATCGTTCTGTTACCAATTATGTAAACCAACTCAATACGTCTGTCAATTCGCAAGTGTGCTACATGGAAAAAATACTAAACGATGCTTACGATTATTACGAACGCCGTATTGTTATAAGGGATGCCCCTATTAGCTATAATGATTTTTTTCTGTTTGACGAATTAAGCGACATGGCGGTTTTAGTTTCCGACACGGAGGCGGTATTGTGGGTTGATGATGATAAATTAGGCTCGACAGTTCCCGATTTTGAAGTCGTTTTCCCTTCCGGCTACGCTTTTACCGAAAACGAAGAACGAGCGATAAGAAAAATGATTAATGACAATAAGTTAGCATCAAAAAAATACAAAATAGTGTATGGATAAGATAAATTTCTTTAGTGGTGATAAATTCCCGCAGTACCGACAAGCTTTAGCCAAGATGCAGGAAATGACGAACCTTGTTGCGGCTTTGGCTGGTATGGGGGGCAAAAATTTTATTTTGTCAGGCTGTGAAGATATAGCCGACGGTAAGGTGAGTGACGGGCTGATCGTTATCAATGGCGAATTAATGCCTTTTAAAGGCTCAACCCCAAAAGACAGGATAACGATTATAGAAACCCGGGAAGATGTAACGGCTTTCGGCGTGAATTATCCTGAAACTTATATAATTCGGGTCGCTGCATTTTCGGATACAGGTGAATATTTATGGGAAAATATTGAGCGGATAAAAACAAATATTGAATTGTATAAACTTATTCGAGATATAACGGGCGATCCTGCCGGGGTTGTGAAAAGTTATGCGGGGTTTGTTTCCAAAATTCCGGCTGATTATCTGCTTTGTGACGGGCGTTATTTAGCCCCGTCCGATTATCCCGAATTATTCGAAGCAATCGGGACTATCTGGGGCGGCGATGGCGTGTCTACTTTCCGTTTACCACCCGCTGGAGGACGAGTTATTGCCGGATTCTCGGGAAATGAGGCTTATACTCAGGGTAATTTATTTGGATCTGATACTATTACATTGAATGAAAGTCAATTGCCGCCACATAAGCATATAATACCTTGGGGTGAAAATCCGACAACGGCTTGGAGTCCACCTTGGGGCTATGCCAGTGGATATGAAGAAAACCAACGGGGAAGTAATCAAAACGACAGCGACAACGCATGGGCGTATTCGTCACCTGTCGGACAAAATACACCTATTGACATCCGGCAATCGGCGATTGTATTTGTTCAAATTATAAAAGTCCGTTAAGCACTATTTAAACAGTTATTAAAATGGCACAGAAAACAATAAACGAATTAAAGGCTGCTTTTGCGGACAATAAAGAGCCTAACGGTGAAGATTTTGGAAATATCTTTGATTCATACCGACATAAGAGTACAAAAATAGAGCAATCGCAGATTTTGGGCTTAAACGCTAAGTTCACCGAAATTGACAATACCAAGGCCACCAAAGAAGAATTAGCCAATGCAACAATCAACGACAAAGGTATATTTACAACCGTCGAAGCCCTGAACGTAGCCTATCCTGCCGCGTCGAATAAAAAGGGCTTTTACGCTTTTGTTGGAACGGCTAACCCATTCCGCAAGTGGGAAGTGGAAGCCGACGGTGGGCAATGGATAGACACGGGGCAAGACATCAATATCGCAGATATTGACCTTGCTGAATATGCCAAAAGTGGCGGATCTGATAAATCAGTACAACAATTAGATGATGCCACCAAAGCCGCCCAGGATAGTATCGTCGAGGCCATCAATAACGGCATCTATCCGCTTATTCAAAATCCCGATAAGAAATTAGCCTTCGGCTGGGATGTCATTAATAATATTCCTGTAATTCCTAATATCTTGAAATCTATCCTCAATTCTATAGGAATAGACCAATTAAACAGCAAGGTTGCTAGCATGTTGACTAAGGCTGACCTATTTGCCTACTCGGATGAAGAATGGATATTTGCCGTAAAGAGCGCTGACGGCCGTATAATACTCGGTCGCCGATACGACGGCATATTTGTTCCGCAAGATTCGCGTATAGCAGGGCTACAAAATCGCGTTCGAGAATTGGAAGAAAAGACGAATGAAATATCTGTTGTCACCGATAGCCGGCAACAGATATTAATTCAGGACAAGGCTTGGGAGGCTGCTTCAATCGGATTTTACAAGGTGCTCAAGATTTCAGATAATTTATGGTACATGTGGTACCAAGCTTGGGCCAATTTCGATTACGGCGATTACGGTTGCAAGACTTGCTTCGCTTGGTCCGAAGACGGAGAAAATTGGCTAAAAGAAATCCCTGATGGCACATCTAGAGCTGATAATATTATTAACGGAAGAGACAGCTCGTTACGCGAAGGATGGGTAGAGCTAGATGTATTTGCTGATCAAAATGATAGCGAATACCCTTATCGTATTATATACAATAAAATGCAGGGTGCCACTCAGAAGGGTTATATGGCTAAGTCTGCCAACGGATGGGACTGGACAGATCATCAATTAGTATTCGATAGCTATCACGACACGCAATATTCGGCATTCGTGCAGGCTGACGGCAATTATATGATACTTCTTCGCAGACGTGACAATGCCCTGCGTACAGTCGGCTATGCTATATTGAGTCCTGCAGGTGAATTGCTGACTTATCCTGCTACGTTATTGATCAGCAATTGGACAGGCTATCTGAACTTATACACAACAGCTGCAACACGGCTGGCATCCGATAAATATATATTATTCCCGACTATGTTCAACAATGATACAACCCCTGTTAAGATAGCAGTAGCTTATGTTGAGAATATGCGTGGAAAAATGACCTTCCAGGATATTACAGGCTACTTGATGCAAGGCGACACGATGGGATTTGCCACTGTATGCCCATCGATGACCCCAACCAATATACCTAATGAGTACTGGCTATACTACAACAGACGTATAGGTAATCATTCCGGCACTACAGATATGACCACAATATACTACAGAATTAAAATCAGAATAAAATAATAAAATAATAAAATCATGAGTGATAAGACATTAACAGTACAGTTACCCTTCATCATCAATCCTGATGAGTTTATTGAGCGGGCAGGCGGGTGGCATTGCCAAGTGATGCAGGGCACTAATGCTAACGCAGTAACAGCCGTTAAGATCGGCATATTCGCGGGCAAATCCACAACAGTAAGCCTTTGGGGCGGTTACTTTACCGATGCTGCCGGAAGCGGAACGGATGCAACCAAAACACTTACGGCCGGAGCGAATACGCTATACATTAAGATGTACGAGAAGGCCGGCTATATGGAGGTAGCCGATTCGGAAGTTATAAGTGCATTGGGAGGCGGTTTCGGCGATTATTTCTTTAACCAAGGCGCATCCGCCGAAAGCCCTTATCATATAATCGATATAGGAAGATTACCTTACAGCAACGCTCTTCAGAAGACTATCGCCATCGGCGGTAATAATGTAGTTAATGGCAATATTAATTACCTTCCTCCTCGTAGCCGCTATGGACAAATTTACATAAACATCTCTAACACCTATTCGAGAGTTAATGAATGTGACATTTATGGAGATATGACTAGCACTGTACTACCCGGATTGGCATCAGGGGCGCAATTTTATTTTCGTTGCAATACGCAGAGTTGGAGAGGGGCAAGCATTGATACCGCCTCGTTGACGCCTATGGCTACAAGTTCTCAATTATTGCTATATAGCGATAATATTCAGCTAAAGGGAAATATAGCCGATCTTAAATCCAGGCTATTGAACGCCACGTTGCCCTGTCTTGGTTTTGCAGGAACTTTTGCAGATATACCTTCATCGATGACGTCATTTACTGTCGGGAGTGCTGCCAATAGTTTTGAAGGCGATTTTGGAGATATTACAGCACCGCTGACTACATTCTCTATCGTGGCTAATCCTGCAAAGTCGATCACATATTCTACATCCAGGGCATGGGCAGCCAATATGGTGCAAGTGTATGTTAATTCTTTTGTTCTGTCTGACGCTGACGCTGAACGCCTGTTAACCGATCTGAATAATACGACATGGGCATCCGGGTCGAGTATATATATTAAGTGTAACCTCACGTCATCTATACAGGCATTAATTACCTCTCTTCAAGGCAAGGGAGTGGCGGTAAGCAGAACGGCGCTGTAATCTTACTGTAGTAATGCGGATAAAGAAATAATAGTCAAACTTACCGATAACAAAGAAACATTTTTGGGCAAAGGCTCATTCGGGGAAGAGTTTGACACAGAGGATGAACTGAATCAATTTATTGAAAATAACGTTCTAAAGGAAGTCGATCTAAATTAAAAAAAACATAAAAATTTGAAATGGCAGGACAAACGCGACTCGAATTAATTTTAGACTTAAATAACCGTATAGGGACAGGGCTTGCTCAGGCACGCACACAAATACGGTCTGAGGTAGGCGGAATGCAAGCCCGCCTCGGTGAATTTGCCGCCAATACGAAAAAGAATTTGGCTTCTATTGGCGACGGGTTCACCCCTATTAAAAGCGGTTTGGCTTCCATTATAAACCCTACTACACTTGTCGTCGCGGGTATCGGGTTAATAGGCAAAGGGCTGATGCACGCGACCGACCGGGCAGCAGAATTTAACCACGAGTTCCGCGACTTGGCTAACCTGAACCTCGATAAGTCGCAGGCGGAACTTAACGATTTAAACAAGATGGTACTCAATTCAGCGTGGCGCAAGGGTTTTAATGCGGAAAAGACGGCCAACGCCTACAACGAGCTGCAATCTACCGCCGGGATATACGGGGCGGAAGCACGTCCGATAGTGGAAAAGCAGGGCGAATTTGCCGCGTTGATGAAAACGAGCATGGACGATTACGTAGCGGGTACGGCCAAAGCGATGGCAAACTGGCGCTTCGGCGTCGATAAGCTGGACGAGTTCAACAAATCGAACTACGCGGCTATGCAGGTCGGGGTGGTATCGTTCGAGGAACTGGCGAAGGTGCAATCGACGTTCGCGGGTTCTGCGGCGTCTATCAATCAGACGTTCGACACGGCGAATAAGTTGTTTTCCTTGTTCACCGTCAAGACGAAATCGGTAGACGAGGCGGCCACGCTGACAAAATCGCTTTTTAATGACCTCACCAAAGCAACGACGGTCAAGGCCTTCAAAAAAATAGGTATCGACATTTTCGACAGCAATAAGCAACTGAAGCAGGCCGACACGATCATGCTGGAGTTGAACGACAAGTTCAATAAGATGAATAACGATAAAGCGATCGTGAATTTAAAAAATCAATTTAAAGGCTCGGAAGGCCTTATAGCCATGATACAGGCCGCGACCGACAAATCGGGCGAACTGCGTAAGATGCTCGACGAGTTCAAGGACTCGAAGTTCAATACCGATGCGGCAATGCAGCAAGAGCAAAATGACATTGTCGCCAGGCAGGAGAGACTCGCCAACAGAATCGATTACCTCGTTATACGAATGGGGCAGATCATGTTGCCAGTTAAAGAATGGGTTGTCGGCATGGGAGAACGGGCTGTAGGTAATATCTCCCAGTTAATGAAATCTCATAATGAAAATGCCAACGATACGTATAATAGTTACACAGCCTCAGTTAATGATCAGTTTGGACATCTTAAAAACGTTGAAGGTAAGACGGAGAGTGAATATAAGGCTTCTTTAAAATTCCTGCAAGAACGTTCGGATTATTACTATAAGGATTACGAGCAAAAAACGCAGGCATATAGGAATGTTGGCTTTTGGAACACGCCTTTTTTGTCTCATTTCCTCGACGACAAGATGAATCGCCTCGACGATCGGGCGGGTTACGAACGGCAAGCCTCTTTAGCCAGCTCTCGAGCTTTCAAAAAACTAGCAAATGATGTGCAGGACGCTTGGGATAATAAAGGTAAAACAACCGGCGCAACCAACCCGCCGCCGACAGGTTCGGGAACTGGCAACGGTAGCGGCGATCTTTCCGGTGTATCCGATTCATTAAACCGTGTTGTCGGCTCAGCATCAGCCCCTCGCAATATTACTATCAATATAGATGCGTTCAACAAAGGTGGTATCAATACGCAAAATACCTCTCTGCAAAATATGGACGCCAAACAGATCGAAGATTGGTTCACCGACATGCTGATGCGTGTTGTCAATAACGCCGAGTTGTCATACAATAATTAAATAGCGTTAAAATATGCCAAACAATCACAGGAATACGGCTGAATATACGCGAATTTTCGATAATATAAACAAGGTGGTCGCCGCTTTGCCCGCCCGTATTGCTGTCGTGGCTGTCAATTTTTCAAAGGAACGCTTCGTGAAAAAAAATTGGGTGGATGTTACCTCTGAACGATGGAAAGCCTCCCGAAAGAAGAAAAGCTCTACGCTGGTAGCATCAGGGCGGCTCAGACGCTCGATTCGTAAAGTAAGCGTTACCCCCTCGCGAATTATTATCGGTACTGATGTACCATACGCCCGTATACATAACGAGGGCGGTAAAATTTCGGGAACCGAAACTGTGCGTTCCCACACACGGCGGCAGCATCGGCGCAAAGGATATACCCGCAAAGGCAAACGGGTAAAGGCTACAACCGTAAAATCATATCGTGTTAAGTCATTTTCCCGCAAGTATAATCGAAAATTTGCCAAGCGACAATTTATAGGGCAATCTCAGGAACTTAACAGGCGGATTGACCGACTGATTAAAAGCGAATTGGATAAGGCAATACAGGGCTTAAGATAAAGCCTCCGTCTTATTAGAGCGGCTCTCACCCCGCTAAAATATAAAGATGCGTACACATCACGACAGAGGCTTAATGCCTTTGTGTTTGATGTGTACGCATCATTTTTTTTGTGAGAGATTACAAAAATACAAATTATTTAAACATTAAGGTAAAATTGTTATGGTTATCAGAAAAGAAACAAAAAATCTCGGCAATGTGCTTATTAAAGCCGTAGATAAGGCTTTAGCAAAAGAACTCATCGTCGCGCATCACTATTCGCATAAGTGGAACGATGGCGGATTCGGAAAGTATAATTATGGTATATTCAAAGAAGAGCAACCCGACAACTGCTTGGGCGTGGCGGTGTACGGGCACATGAAAAACCCGAAAGCCCGCATTTTTACGCATCCAAACCCCAAAGCTTGGATGTGCGAATTAAACCGTATGTGGATAGATGATAGCCTCGGGTATAACGCCGAAACTCTATTAATAGCCGCATCGTTGAAACTATTGAGGCGTGATGACCCGACAATAGTAGCCGTGCAATCATTTGCCGACGGGCGTTTAGGTTGTGGAACTATATATAAAGCCGCAAACTTTAAATATTACGGCTACCATTATACAAAGTTCCTCGAAAACACACGCACGGGTGAGTTCGTACACGAGCAAATATTTACTAACTCGACGTCACCGTCGGGCTATTTGCGGGCTAATATCTGCTATTTAATAGGCGATTTCAAGGGTTATCAGGTAAAGACATACCGATACATATATTCGCTATGCAAGCATTTTAAATTCAATGCACCTGAAAAGCCATATCCCGAATACGAAAAGGGCTTAAACCCCTACGAATGGAAGCGGGACACAACTGCCATAAAAAGCAAAATAATTTACCTACTTACAAAAGTGTAAGCCTGTAAACCAAATACTAAGGGGCTGACTAAAAACAATCTCACCGCCAACCCCTGAGCACCCTTTAAAATCCAATAGATAACACAAACAATCTAACCTATAAACCTAATAATTTAACTAGTGATTAAACCATATTTAAAAACCATGAGCAACAAAGGTTATAAATAAAGACGAAACCCCCAAAAGTGAGATTTCGCCCGAAAATCAGAATTTATACGATTTGTTTTTTATTTTTGTACGATTTGAAACGCCGATTATACTGTTAGCTGTTAGCCATTAGCTTATAGCCTTTGTCGCTTCGCGCCATTGTTAACTGTTGACTGTTGACTGTTACTGTCGCTTCGCGCCATTTGCTCATTTTCAAATTTTCAAATTATCACTATATCTATAGATAAAACGAACGCCGGACAATGTTTCACTCTTCGTTCTTCACTTTTCATCGCTTCGCGCCATTCTTCATTTTTCACTTTTTTTTGGTTGCCTTGATTTTCTTTAAGTATTCTGCCAAATATACAACAATGTTTTTGAACTTTAATAAAAAATAGAAGCAGGTAAATATCTACCTGCTTCTCGCTAATTGGTCATCATTGTTTATTCAAATACATCACAACTCCTCGAATCTTGCCTGGAAGAAACGAAGATATTTAGGTTCATAGATCATTTTCAATCCTCTGGCATTATGCCTGTTCTTATACATCTCTATTATACTATATGCAGCCACGTCAAAATGTGCCTGAGTATATACGCGGCGAGGGATAGTAAGGCGTACCAGTTCCAGTTCCGGGTAATAGTGGTCGCCGGTGTCCTTATTTCGTCCCGCCGAAACAATACCCCGTTCCATACCCCTGACTCCACATTCTACGTAAATATCAGCAGCCAGCTTTTGCGCAGGGAACTGATCCTGAGGAATATGCGAGTAGAATTTTTTAGCATCGATAAACACTCCATGCCCACCTATCGGCAATACAATAGGTATTCCGGCTTCTTGTAATAATTTGCCAAAATACTCCACTTGTTTAATGCGCGAGGCAATTGTCTCATCCTGTACAGCCTCTATCAATCCTTGCGCCATTGCTTCCATATCACGGCCTGCCAGTCCTCCGTATGTCGGCATCCCTTCGTATACTACAACAAGGCTGCGTAATTCATCGTACAGATCAGGATCGTTACACATCACCAATCCGCCAATATTCACATAAAGATCTTTTTTGGCACTAACCGTAGCAGCATCGCTATATGAACAAAATTCGCGGTTGATATCTTCCACGCTTCTCTTGTTATAGCCCGGTTCGCGTTGCTGTATGAAGTAAGCGTTTTCTATATTGCGGGTAGCATCCAGCACCACTTTTATTCCATACTTGTGAGCCATAGCAGATACAGCTTTCATATTTTCCATACTTACCGGTTGCCCTCCGGCCATATTTACCGGTGCACCGACAGTAATATAAGCTACATTCTCTGCTCCTTTTTCTTTTATTAGTTTTTCAAATTTATCCAGATCTATATTTCCTTTAAAGGGATGATCCGATACGCTTTTGTATGCTTCATCAATAATCACATCTACGAATGTTCCTCCGGCTATTTCCTGATGCTGGCGTGTAGTTGTGAAATACATGTTGCCGGCAACATACTGTCCGGGGATAATTGTACATTTACTCAACAGATTTTCGGCGCCACGTCCCTGATGGGTAGGAACGATATACTTATATCCATAGTATTTGCGGCATGTTTCTTCCAATGTATAAAAACTACGGCTACCGGCATATGCCTCGTCACCGATCATCATCTTCGACCATTGCATGTCGCTCATCGCGTTTGTCCCACTATCAGTCAGCAGGTCGATATAAACATCATCGGCATGAAGCAAAAAGGTATTCCACCCTGCTTCTTTCACACATTGAAGGCGATGTTCGGGCGTTGTCGTCTTCAGCTGTTCTACAACTTTAATCCGGTAGGGTTCGGCCCATGGTTTCTTGGTAAATGCCATACTATAGATTTTTAGGTTAAATTTTATATAAATAAGTATACTCACAGAGCAGGCTAATTATCCATTTGATAAGATATTACATCGCTCTTTACAAATATAGTGAGTTTTACTGAAAAAACAAATATTAAAAAACAATATTTCACTTACGTTTTATCATTTTCTTAAGACATAGCTGTAGACTTTAACTTAGCGATAGACATATAGTTAAAAGTATCCTTAAGGATCAAGTTTATCGGGATAGGGATATTGTTTCCTACTCTTTTTTTATATATTTGCAAGTAATTCTTTACAAACAACTAACATCTGTCAGACATATGAAACTATTTTTCTACACAACTTTACTGCTTGCTATTTCCTTTTTTACTTTTTCATGTAAAGCAAAACAAGACCAAGTGATGAAAAAGCATTATGGTACCGTAAATAAGTACTCTGCTTTAGAATATCAATTATTGAGAGACAATAATTCCCTCTTACTAGGTAACTCTACCTCTAAAAACAATAATCAAGGCTATAATAATTCCGTTAGTCTACAGCCACATCAAGATCAGGTAAATTCCAGCGAGTTTAAAGTTTTATATGATGATTCGGAAATTGTAAATGGAGACGTTTACCGAGAGGCAGCAGCTCGCAGGCAGCAGCTAATAAACGACTGCAACTGTGGTGAGACAAAGACTAGTGTAGCTAATACTGCTACCATCCCTTCGGCGCCCGCAATTGCTGCAACAACCAATACTACGGCATCCGGCAATGTTGCGCCGGCAACCTTGCCTTCTGCACCGCAAGCGCCGGCAGTAGAAGTAAACCAGACTCCGGCTATCTTTGCTCATTTGCTTGATGCAGAAAAGAAACCGATACGCCGCGTAAAAGTGAGATTTATAAATGAGGATGATCGAGACCGGCTAAAACATTACAGCGTAATTATTGCAGCCCTGTCTAAACCGGCAAGTGTCGAGCGCCTGAAAAAAGCCTTTGCTACATCCAGTGACCAGATTTTCTTTGTACAGAATGAATTAGGTATACACTATGCTATTATAGGCAGCTATGATACAGAACATGAAGCCAGTGATAAAATAAGAAGAGTATATATGGAGTATACCAATCCTTATACGACAGAACAGCTATTTAATAAATATGGTATTAAATTTACCGATTTGTGGATTCTGAAAAAATAAGTGAGAATGAAAATTAAATTCTTGGGCACTGGAACATCTACAGGAGTCCCGGAAATAGGTTGTAAATGTGAGGTATGTATCTCAGACAACATAAAAGACAGGCGCTTGAGGGCGTCTGTTTTGATACATATTGAAAAAAAGAAAATATTGATCGATTGCGGTCCCGACTTCAGGCAGCAAGTGATAAACGAAGAGTTTACCCCGATAGACGGAGTTTTGTTAACCCATGAACATTATGACCATGTAGGAGGATTAGACGATTTACGGCCATTCTGTAAATTCGACGATGTAGACATCTATTCGGAAAGCACCACTCTGAATGCTTTAAAGCTTATGATACCCTATTCTTTTGGTGAACGCAAATATCCCGGAGTACCGGTTTTCCGTTTGCATGAAGTAAACCCTGATGAGATTTTTTCTATTCATGGAGTTGATATACAACCAATAAAAATATTGCATTACAAATTACCTATATTAGGTTATCGCATTGGCAATTTTGCCTATCTTACCGATGTAAAATCTATTCCCGAAGAAGAATATTCCAAACTTAACGGGCTGGATGTTCTTGTCATAAACGCCCTGCGAATAGAAGAACATATGTCACATCTAAATTTGAGACAAGCTTTGGCCGAAGTGGAAAAAATCAGGCCCGGAAAAGCTTATTTCATTCATATGTCGCATCATATAGGGTTACACGAAAAAGTGCAAAGACTATTGCCCGAAAATATCTATCTGTCGTATGACGGGTTGGAAATAGAGATATAAAAGTAGTTATGTATTATAACTTCATCGAGGCAAATTATTGTAAATTTATTTCTTCTTAGACTTCTTCGGAGGAGTTTTCTTTTCAGTTTTTTCTTTGTCAAAATCCACCGGGTTGACCTTATTCATCAGATCGAGAATCTTTTTTTGCCGCATTTGAATATAACGCGATGGTTTCGCCGAATTAAACCGGATAGGATTCGGTAATGTCGCTGCAATCAAAGCAGATTCTCCGGCAGTAAGCCTTTTTGCCGGTTTATTGAAATGAGCCTGTGCCACAGCCTCAGCTCCATAAATATTTTGTCCCATTTCGATGGAGTTGAGGTAGACTTCCATTATCCTTTCTTTACCCCATATCAACTCTATCAGGAATGTGTAATAGACTTCCAGCCCTTTGCGGATGTAGGAACGCCCCGACCACAAGAAGACATTTTTGGCTGTCTGTTGGCTTATGGTACTCGCGCCACGCTGGCGTTTACCCTTTTCGGCTTCATTCATCGCTTTTTCTATCTGGTCGAAATCGAAGCCCGAATGATCGAGAAATAAATTGTCCTCAGAAGCAACTACGGCCAATGGTAGCGATTTGGAGATTTCGCCAAGGGGAACCCATCGATGTTTACAAACAACCTTCTCGCCGGAGAAAAGTTGTGAGGCATTGTTCCATACCATCAATGGGGTATAATAAACAGGGACGAATTTGAGTAAAACGACTTGAAAAATGCTGAATAAGAACAGCGAAACAACGATACGTACAGTCCATCTGAATATTTTCTTTCTCATCCTTTTTTGTTCTCTTTAAAGTACGAAGTTAATAACAATTAAGAGAATTTAATGTTAGCCGGATGAAAAAATATGACGACAAAAAAGCCTTCCGGATTTTGTTTGTCCGAAAGGCTATCTATCAGTGAACAGTGAAGAATTAGCTAATTAGCAGATTAGCAAATATGCCAATGACGCGAAGCGACAAAAACATCTCCGAATCTCCGAATTTTCAAATTGGCTAATTTACTATACAACTCCTTGCGCGATCATTGCACGTGCTACTTTCATAAAGCCGGCAACATTTGCACCTTTCACATAGTTGATATACCCGCTGGCTTCTTTGCCATATTTCAGGCTTTGACCATGTATATTTTTCATTATTTGATGAAGTTTCTGATCCACTTCTTCTTCTGTCCACTGTATGTGCATCGCATTTTGGCTCATTTCCAAACCTGATGTGGCTACACCTCCCGCATTGACAGCCTTGCCCGGAGCAAACAATGTTTTCTTTTCGATGAACAGATCCACAGCCTCGGCAGTACAACCCATATTCGAAACTTCAGCTACACAAGTTACACCACTAGCAATAAGAGCAGCTGCATCTTTGTCGTTCAATTCGTTTTGTATAGCGCATGGCAAAGCAATATCCACTTTTTGTTCCCAAGGTTTTCTGCCCGGATAGAATGTAGAGTTAGGGTATTTTTCCGCATATGGAGCTACAACATCGTTGCCCGAATCACGAAGTTCGAGCATATATTCGATTTTCTCTCCGCTAACGCCATCCGGATCGTATATATATCCGTCAGGACCTGATATGGTAACTACTTTTGCTCCTAGTTCGGTCGCTTTCAGGGCTGCACCCCAAGCTACGTTGCCGAAGCCTGAAATAGAGACCGTTTTACCTTTAATGTCTATATTTTTAGCTTTCAACATCTCATTCACGAAATACAAAGCTCCAAACCCTGTCGCTTCGGGACGAATAAGCGAGCCGCCGTAATCGAGCCCTTTTCCCGTAAATGTACCCGTATTTTCCCTTGCCAGTTTTTTATACATGCCATACAAGTAGCCGATTTCGCGAGTACCTACGCCTATGTCGCCGGCAGGAACGTCTGTGTCGGGACCGATATTGCGCCATAGTTCAAGTATGAATGCCTGACAAAAACGCATGATTTCGGCATTCGATTTGCCTTTCGGGCTAAAATCGGAACCACCTTTACCACCTCCCATCGGAAGTGTAGTCAGCGCATTTTTGAAAGTCTGTTCAAATCCTAAAAACTTAAGAGTTGAAAGGTTTACAGATGCATGGAATCTTAGGCCTCCTTTGTACGGGCCGATGGCGTTGTTGAACTGCACGCGATAACCAATATTTACCTGGATATCGCCTTTGTCGTCTACCCACGCAACGCGGAATGTAAATATCCTGTCGGGTTCAACGAGACGTTCTATGATACGGTTTTTTTCAAATTCGGGGTGCTGATTGTATACATCTTCAATGGATACAAGTACCTCTTTAACAGCTTGTAAAAATTCAGGCTCACCTGGGTGTTTTGCCTCTAGTGTTGATAAAATGCTATCTATTCTCATGATTTAAAAGGTTGAGTCAGTTAAATAACTATACAAATGTATAAATAAAGAAGCATTTAAAATCATTTTATTATTGTTTTTTTTATGATTTAAAACATAGAATAGCCTGATCATAACGTAATGGATCTGAATGAAATGATAGATTTTTTTTTATTTTTGATTAAAATGACAAGGTGTAACAAAGCATGAAATTAAAATGTTATAATTCCCAAAGAAAGGTGTTATATTTGTCTCTCTGAAAAAAAGAAGAGGTTATGATAAATATTTATAAAATAGCCAGCAAATTGAGAGCCGAATCAAAACATTTGCCTATAAACAGGATAGAGCTTGAAGATGCCCTGAATACACTTATCCACAGGGTGCTTTTTCCTATATGTGACCAGGAAAAATCGCGGGAAAAAAAACTTTATTATTTTTATTCGGTTCTTGTCGAGAATATTACTGCTTTGCTGGATCGTAAACAAGCCGAGGAAATTGTTGACAAGTTTATCGCAAAATTGCCTGAATTGCAGGATCAATTATATGAAGAAGCTGAGGTGTACTCACTGAATGACCCTGCTGCCAAATCGGTAGAAGAGGTGATATTGACGTATCCGGGTTTCTTTGCCCAAGTGGTTTACCGGATATCCCATGAGTTTTATAAAATGAATACTCCAATCATTCCACGCTTGTTTTCGGAATACGCCCACTCTAAGGTTGGTATAGATATAAATCCGGGTGCAGAGATCGGCAGGGCGTTTTATATCGATCATGGTACAGGTATTGTAATTGGTGAGACTACTATAATAGGTGACAATGTGAAGATATATCAGGGTGTGACTTTAGGCGCTTTATTTGTAACCAAGGGCCAAAGCAATAGAAAGAGGCATCCGACCATTGAAGATAATGTGGTGATTTATGCCGGAGCCACGATTCTTGGGGGAACGACCGTAGTGGGGCACGATTCGGTGATAGGAGGAAACGCCTGGCTGACAAAAAGCGTAGTCCCTTACTCTCTGGTACAGCAAAATGCAGAAATCAGAATACATAATACTCTTAGCCCAAAAGGTGATATTCTCGATTTTAATATATAATGTCAATCAGTAGTTAGTAGTAAGTAGTTAGTAATAAGTAGTAAGTTCCGAGTTTTTGTCGCTTCGCGCCGTTGTTTACGGCTCACTGTTTACTGTTTATTAAATAATTCTTTGTACTTTCGTAGCAACTAATCAATAGAATGTGATGGAAGAAGTACGTAAAAATCCTGCCTCTCTTATAAAAGCCACTTTCCAACAGGCGATAGCTACTTTAGCTACTGATTATAATGGAAGTTCGCTGACGGACATTTTTATAGTAGTAGATAAGGAAAGCGGAGAGGTCGCATTTTATGATGATGAAGAAAACAAAGTCGGTGAGATTGTCGTATTCGATTGGGTAAATAAAGTGGATGAACTGGAAGATGAAACCATTATATCGGTGCTCAGAGAAGTGACAACACAACTGGATGATGAGGATATGTTTTCTTCCCTCGATTTATTTAAGCCTTTCTCTGTGAATTATTCCGACGATAGCTTTTCCGTTATAGAAGAACTTCTGCTGATCAATGAGGATTCAATTGTGAAGATAGACAATGATCTGATGGAAAAATTCGATCGCGAATTCGACGAATTTCTGGATAAACTGCTGAAAGAATAGTCAACTCTTCTTTTTCTTTACAGACCAGCCAAAGCCTCCGATCTTATTTCCAAGTTCGTAGTATTGTCCGTGTGAGTATGCGATAGGATTGGCGTCTTCGAGACTGAACTTGCCGGTTTCGGCATTAATATATTTTTCATCCGCTTTTACATTCACCACGTCGGCGATAAACATGTCGTGCGACCCTAAACTGAGTATTTCTCTTACCCTGCATTCTATATTCAACGGCGATTCTTCAATGACGGGAGCCTGTACGATGGAGGCTTTTCCGGCAGTCAATCCCATATCCGCGAACTTATTGAAGTCTTTACCTGACTTTACACCGCACCAGTCGGTAGCATAAGCCAGCTCCTGTGTCGTAATATTGATCACAAACTCCATATTCCTTTTGATGATTTCGTACGAATACCTTTCGGGGCGGACAGAAATATAACACATGGGCGGATTCGTACAGATGGTTCCCAACCAGCTAAGTGTTATTATATTGTATTCTTCCGCGGTGCAGCCACAACTAATCATCGCGGCGGGCAGCGGGTATATCAATGTTCCGGGTTTCCAGTCTTGTTTCATTTCAGGATGACCTCGTCTTTCTTTATTTTGAGGTCGCAATAATGGCAGCGTAATTCTATGTTCTTGCAATCGATGACATTGAAGCGTGTTAGCATCGGTTCGTTGTTCGTTATGCATTTCGGATTGTTGCACTTTACGATACCCTTTATGACCTGAGGCAGTTCTACCCGTTTCTTCTCCACCACCCTGTAATCTTTGATAATATTCAGGACTACATTCGGCGCTATCAGGGCTATTTTGTTTATTTCATCCTCTTCGAAAAACTTGTCGGCAATCTTTATAATACCCTTCGAATCCATTTTTTTGCTTTCAAGGTTGTTTCCGATTGTAATAGGATTGTCCAGTTTTTCCAATCCCAACAGAGATACGACCTTAAAGACGACATTGGTTGGTATATGATCTATTGCTGTGCCGTCGCACAAAGCGGCTACTTGCAGTTCTTTTCTTTGTTCTTTCATGTTGTTGTCGTGTTAGAATCTACTTTTATATTCAACGAGTCGCAAATAACGGCCTGTCTTGTGAAAACACCATTCTTAGCCTGTTCGAAGTAGTAAGCTTTCGGGCTATCGTCCACGTCCTGTTGTATCTCGTTTACCCGTGGCAGCGGGTGCAATATTCTCAAATTATCTTTAGTATCTTCCAGCATGTCTTTCCTGAGAATGTATACGTTCTTCACTTTCTCGTATTCCATCAGGTCTGTGAAACGCTCACGTTGCACCCGCGTCATATATAAAATGTCGGCATGATTGATTACCTCGGGCGAAAAATCAATATCCTCATCGTATTTTATCCCTCGTTTGTCGCAGAAGTTCTTGTAAGTATCCGGTAATCTCAGTTCTTCCGGCGCTACAAAGTGGAATGTAGGGTTAAAGTGTGACATGCCTATTATCAGTGAGTGTACCGTGCGTCCGTACTTGAGGTCGCCAACAATGGTGATAGTCAGGTTTTCCAGCGTGCCCTGCGTTTTATATATCGAATAAATATCCAACATGGTTTGTGTAGGGTGCTGGTTGGCTCCGTCTCCGGCATTGATAACCGGCACAGACGATACTTCCGAGGCATAGCGCGCGGCGCCTTCCAGGTGATGACGCATAATGATGATGTCAGAATAGTTGTTTACCATCAATATTGTATCTTTCAAGGTTTCGCCTTTGGAAGAACTGGTTGTGGCTGCATCGGAGAATCCTATGATCCGCCCTCCAAGCCTGTTTACGGCAGTTTCGAAACTCAGGCGTGTACGGGTTGAAGGTTCGAAAAAGAGAGTGGCGCAGACTTTACCCTCCAGTAATTTTCTGTTGGGCTGTTCATCGAACTGTTTTGCCAGATTCAGTATTCGCAGAATGTCCTCTTTCGAATAATCTGTAATTGAAACCAGACTTTTGTTACTCATACGGTTATTATATTTTGAAAAGATGATTTTAGATCAAAAAAAATCCCCGAAAAAGAAAACTTCTTCGAGGGCAAAATATCTGATTGTCGCAATAAATCGTGAATAATAAACAGATCGTCGTAAGGCATATGGCTCATATTATGTAAGGATGCTCTTTTCATAAAATTACGATCTTATTTCTTACAAAGATAAAAACTTTTTTCGAGATAGTTTGTATTATTTTTTTAGTAATTAGGGTAAATGCACGAAATAAATTTGGGTTTGCCCTACCCTATTTCCCCAGCAATCCCCGTGTTACATTCCATCTGAACTGCAACAACTTCCAACCTTTCGACGGGGTTAACCTGATTGTATAAATAAGGAACAGGACAATAGAGCCCAGCCATTTTTTACATTCCGACAGCATCCGGCCGCGATATGCTTTGGGCGAAACAGCTTTTGTTCGTATCCGTTCACTCTTTCCTATCGAGTACGTCAGTTCCCTGAAGTGAGATTCCGATAATTTCTTTTCAGGGATATAGTGGTGAATACCCATTTGCGGAAGATAGTAAAAAACTTCATTTCCCCGGGTCAGCCTGTCGTACAGATCTTTCTCCTCAGCCCCGATAAGCCCTGTCCCTTTTCTTCCCAGCTCTACATTGAAAAGTCCGTATTTGTCAAACACTTCTTTCCTGAACGCGGAGTTTCCTCCTCCGGGATATTTGCCATTGCGGAACGGCTTCTCCTTATCCCCTTCGTACAATGCTCCCCCCAGAAGCTGCTCGGTATAGTGGGACAGCCATTGGGGCTTTTCTACCTCATAGACGGGAATAATAGGCCCTCCGCAAGCGCTGACATCAGGGTACGATTCAAAAAAACAGGATATACAGGAAAGGTAATGGTCGAACACGGTAGCATCGTCATCTACAAAAACGAGTATGTCCCCCCTACTCTCCTTTACTCCTCTGTTGCGGGCATAGGATAGCCCCTGATTGGTTTCCAGAAAGTAGTGGAATTCGACTTGCGGATAATCTGCCTGAAATTGCCTGCAAATACTCTCCGTACTATCTGTACTATTGTTGTTCACCATGACTATCTCATAGTCTTGGTACGGAAAATCCTGTTCTGCAACACTCTTCAAAGCGTTGTACAGGTATTTTTCCCTGTTATATGTACAGAATATGACGGATAGTTTCATTTTTTTCAGTAGTTAGTAGCCAGTAGTCGGTAAACAATCTCTTCACTGTCTACAGCCTACTATCTACTTAATTCTTTTAACATTCATCACAATAATCCCTACCAGCAATAGTATCAATAGTGCCGAAGATGCTGTCGTCACAGTACGGCTGGTATGGTACCCTTTCGGCTCGAATCTGAAAATTATTTCATGTTCGCCTGCCGGTACACGCATCGCTCTCAATGTCCAGTCGGCACGGAAATGAGGGACTTCCTTGCCATCGATAGAAGCCTGCCACCCGTCAGAAAAATAAATCTCGGACAAAACAGCCAACTGCTCGCTTCCGGCTTTCGATTTATACGTCAATTTGTTTGGCTTATACCCTGTCAATGTAATGGTTGCCGTAGAATCGGCAACTATATTCAAGCCTGATAATTCGCTTTCGAAACGTTTATCTACAACAGCGGTTCTTGCTGCGTCTAACGTATTCAGGGCAAGAATTTCTTCATCAGCATTGTTCACCAACTTGTATTCACCCACAAACCACGCGTTACCCATTGCATATGGGTTTACAAGAGGCGGCTGACTAGGATGGTAGATCACATATTTGGCATTCAGCATGTTCAGTGAAGGTGTACCGGCAAATGAAGCTGTAATAGTATCAATATTTTGTGACTGGAAAGAACCGATTATATGATTTACCTCATCACCTAAACGGTGTTCGATCAACTCCTGATAGCGTTTTAGCTTGGCGGCATGGTATCCTCCTACCGATTTATGATAATATGATGTACTTGTTTCTTCGAATGTATTGTTCAGGTTCAGCACCCTGTAAGAAGGATGTTGGTCTTGTAATATCGCTTTGTCGGCGACTGATTGAGGAAATGTCTGAGTTTTATAGGTAGACTTGTTAACAAAGTTCTTTTCACCTAAATATCGTTTATCTACATTCCACAAATCGGCCAGTATCAGAACTGTTATCCCTATAGATCCGTACAACACCAGTTTCCGCGCTTCCATTTTCGAACGAAGGGCAAAAAACATCACTCCTCCCGCAAGCAGGACAAACAGAAGCGATCTGAAAGCATCGGCTGTCAGTAAATCTTTACGGTCGGCAAGCAAAGCCTGGTAAAACCATTCAGGCACTTGATCTTTCCATCTGCCATCATTTTCTCCCGCAAAGTTGGTAAACATACCCGGAGCAATCCATGCGACTAAACAAATAACACCGATTGTACCCAATGATATGTAAAGAGCTTTTGTCAGTTTCTTTTTATCTATTTCGCCGGAGAAAAACTCTTTTACTCCCCATACAGCGACAATCACTACCGTTAAAGCCGGAATGACCAGAGCCGAAGACACAGCGCGGAATTTATTGTAAAGCGGGAAGTTATAAAAGAACCAGTCGTTGAACCATTCCAGATTTTTACCCCACGAAAGAAGAATAAAAAATACTGTAGCGGCAAGTAATGCCCATTTCACATTGCTGCGAATAATTATCATCCCCAGAATAAACAAAAAACAAACGATGACACCGAAATAAACAGGACCTGACGTAAATGGCTGAGCGCCCCAATATTCGCGCATCACCTGCGCCACCTGATTGGCAAACTCGGCTGGTATTTCTCCCGATTGCACTTTTTGAGTCAATATCTTAACACTCTTCGAATCGTTATCATACGGTTTGGAGACGCCTCCATACAGATTTGGGATCATCAATGTAAAAGTCTCCGCTTTGCCGTAACTCCAGCCAAAGGCGTAATCTTTATCCAACCCTTCCGATTGTTGGGCAGTCTCCGGTTTATTCAGTGTCAGTTCCGATTTTCCGCGTGTACTTTCTCTTGCCATTTCCAGATTGCCATAAATATTGCCCGCATTACAGGCAAGAGCCAATACCAGAGCAATAGCCAGTACGCCCGACGCTTTCAGAAATGTTTTTACATCTTTTTTCGATAAAGTTTCTATGGCATATGCGATAAACAGAATAACACAAAGCAAACCCGTATAATAAGTCATTTGCAGGTGGTTACTCTTTATTTGGAATGCCAGTCCCAAAGCAAAAAGTATCCCGCCCAATAATATCTTTTTCCGGAACAATGCCATCAGGCCTGCTACGATCAGTGGCATATAGGCCAATGTCCATGCTTTGGTAACATGCCCTGCATCGAGGATTATAATATTGTAAGACGATAACGAATAGGCAATCGCGCCTAATACAGAAACCACCGGACCGAAACCCATCATACAAAACAGGATGTAGGCCATCAGCATGGCTGTAAATACAGCTCCGGCACTACTGCTTCCTAATGCTTTCAGCGGAGCTTCGAGTACGTCGAGAAAGTTGGGACTGCCGCCCCAAATACCGATCTGATAAGCCGGCATCCCCGAAAACATCGCTCCTGTCCATTCAGACGATTCGCCCTCGTTGTTATAGTAGTCACTCAACTCCTTAGATGCTCCCTGAAACTGGGTAACATCGTGTTGAGGAAGAACCTTTCCTTCGATCAGCGGACTGAAATAAAACATCGTTATCGCCAAAAATGCAACGACTGCGATTACGTGCGGCAAAAGCGTTTTCAGTAGGGTTTGCTCTTTCTTTATCATCTTATTTCGTGTTTATTGTTATTTTTTCTTTATTTCTATACTCTTTTGTCATGCTGACGACAGGAAGCATCCTTATTTTCATGAGATTTTTCACTTCGTTCAAAATGACACAAGGGAGGATATTTCGTTATTTCTTCTTCAATATATAAATAAGCGAACTGCTTCGTCTTTTATTATTCAATGTACGCAGGAAAAACAGACCTCCTTTGACCAATCCCACAAGACCGGCAAGGAATGTTCCTTTATTTTTCTCGCTGAGCATGGATATGTAGAATGCGTCGAAATACATCGGCTTGACGGCAACAATCTTGAAATGATGCCTGTTTGCCAGATGCTCGAAATCGGAAGGTGAAAAATGCCACAGATGGCGAGGTACATCATACGCAGCCCAATATTCTTTATAATGTACCGCGTCGAATGATTCCTTGTTAGGCAAAGCGATAACGACAGTTCCGTCGTCTTTCAGCAATCCATGAAGACGATCCATAACACTGTTTAAACGCTCAAGATGCTCCAGTACATGCCACATCGTAACCACATCTTTCGCCTGGCAAGGAATATCGTACAGGTATCCGGAATCCTGACAGTTGATATCGAATTTTTGTTTAGTGTACCTGCGGGCTTGTTCCGATTTTTCTATCCCCGTTACAATCCACTTCTTCGACTTCATTTTGTTCAAAAAATAACCTGTCCCTGAACCTATATCGAGCAGCATTCCTGCTTTTTTAGGAGCATATTGTATTACGGTCTTGGCTTTCGACTTCAAAGCAATCTTCCGTACCAAATGATACAGGGTGTTAATTATACCCTTATGTGTGTCGGAATGTGAAACATAGGCCGATGCTTCGTAATATTTTCCTATTTCATCTTCGGATGGGAAATCCTGCGTCAGGGCAAAACCACATTTGCTACACCGGCAAATATCAAAAACTTCCTGAGTAGTAAGGTAATCCTTACACGACAGATAAGGTAGTAATTCGGAATTTCCACAAACAGGACATATATCGGTATGTATCGCTTTCATTTTCAATATTTAAATTGAGTACGGTCTACTTCATCAAAACTCTTGATTATCTGGCAATCTTTCCAGTCACTATAATCATCGTCGTTACTATTAACAGCTATAATTTTGCCCGTTTTGGCATTTTTCGCCGCCTGCAATCCGGCAATAGCATCTTCGAAAACAATTATCTCCTCCGGTTTTTTACCTATAATTTCCATTGCCAATTCGTATATCTGCGGATCGGGTTTTCCCTTGATTTTCCCATTGTTGTAGACTACTTTGTCATACTCGAACCACTCTGTCAGAGGTAGGTGTTCGAAATAAAAATCCAAATTTTCTTTTCCCGACGCGGTTGCTATTGTAAAAGGAATATTGTTGCTTTTCAGGAAGTTCAGGAAGTCTGTCGCCCCGGGAGCCAATTGCATATCTGTTTCGAGGCATAGTTCCTGATAAAGACTTTTCTTTTCCATTATATAATCACTCACTTGCGTCTCGGTCAGAGTATTATGAAATAAAGATTGTAAAAGATCGCTGTTATTTTTTCCATGCATCCGGCGAAATTTGTCTTCATCTGAAAGAAATAAATCATAGCGTGTCAGGAATATATCCCATGCCCGATTGTGCAAACCCGTGTCCCAAAACAATGTTCCGTTAAAATCAAAAACAACTCCTGAAAAATGCATTCTGTTTTATATTATTCCGGCACAAATGTACGAAATACTTAGATATATAGATATTTGAAGAGGTAACTATTCATTTTTTTATATTTACGTTTGAAACTTTTCGTCTTCCTATTTTGTTTATTAGATAAAAAATAGATATTATATAGAATAAAGATTTATGGATTTCATAAACAAACAATTAACCACAGAGTTTACGGAGTTATGGTTCACGGTGTATCACGGTGTAACTCCGTGATATTTAACTCGGTGCAACTCTGTGGTTAAAAAATCAACTATGTATAAACACCTGTAAATAAATAGAATAATCTTTTATTAAATATAAACTCTAATAAACAATTACATTAACACTTGATTTTGGAAATTATGAAAGAATTGAAGAAAGCGATCGAAAATCGTAGAACGTATTATAACATCAGCGACAAAAGCCCTATATCCGACGATCAGATAAAAGAAATTATAGACTTTGCCGTATTACATGTGCCATCTGCATTTAACTCCCAGTCAGCAAGAGTTGTCCTATTGTTAGGCGATCATCACAAAAAACTATGGAATATAGTTAAAGATGTATTGAAAAAACTTGTCCCTGCTGACAATTTCCCTGCCACCGAAGCTAAAATAGACGGCGCTTTTGCTGCGGGATATGGAACAGTTTTATTTTTTGAAGACCAAAACGTGGTAGAAGGTTTGCAAAATGCCTTTGCCGCATACAGCGAGAACTTTCCCGTTTGGTCGCAACACACTTCGGCCATGCATCAGTTTGCTATCTGGACAATGCTTGAGGAAGCCGGGCTAGGCGCTTCTCTTCAGCATTACAATCCGATAATAGATGAAGCAGTTGCTAAGGAATGGAAAATAAGTCCCAAATGGAAACTAATTGCCCAAATGCCATTCGGAACTCCGGCTGGTGAACCCGGTTCTAAAGAATTTCAGCCGTTGGAAAGCAGAGTATCTGTTTTCAAATAAACACTTGTTATTTTAAAGATGGAGGCCTGGTCGGAAGATCAGGCTTTTCGTTTGTTATAGAGATTTAGCCTTCAAAAGAAATAAGTAAAATTAAGCTTGCACGATCTATTGTATAATGGATATTCGTCTTTAACTACATTCACCAGACCATGCTGATAATTGAGGCTAATTTGTATATTCCGGTATTCGACACCGGCCAGTACAGAAGCACCAAAATCGAAAACCTTATAATCAGCCTCCTCGGCATCAAGAACTCCATCATCGGGAAGAGTGTGCGAATAATTGTCTACTCCGTAAAAATTACTTCGACTAGAGAACCATGTCGACATATCGAAACCAATATACGAACCTCCCCCCATAACAAACCTGAAATTTTCATTAACGGGAATTTTTGTACCCAGATTTACAGACATATTATTGTAGAATATTCTTATCCTTTTCATTTCTTCCACTTTGTCTACATATGCTCTATTAAGTTTTGTATTCAAATACGAAACGGTAAAATCACCCTGAATCATCAGTCTATCGCGCATATGCTGTACGACAACGCCTATATCCCATGCAGGAAACACTCCGGAGGTATAAGGAGATATGGTCGTAAAACTACTTCCCGGAATTATGCAAGCTTCTTCATATAGATCCATTCCGCTAAACTTGGAAAAACCGAAAGAAACTTTCACTCCGAATGCAGTATAATTTTCCTGTGCGGACAGATGAAATGATAATAGTAAAAGAAATGAAATGATTAGAATATTTCTCATAGCATGTTGTTTTGTTGTTTGACTCTTCGATAAGAAGTCGTCCAGACTTTTTACAAAATAAAGCTTTTATCCATTTTTATCCTCTTTGTCATGTTGAACGATAGTGATACATCTTCCGAAGGAGACCCTTCGTCCCTCAGGATGACAAAAAAGATGAGAAATAAAAAGTCTAGACGACTTCTAAATTAAAAGCGCAAGATAATAAAAAATAAAGAAATATTTGATTGATCATTTTTTATTGTCGTATTCCTGCCTTTTCATTACCTTTGCATACAGGTTCACTTAGTAAAATATTAACTTGAAATACAGATATGGTTTCTTTCTTTCAGACCCTTTCCAAAAGTATTATTGCTGTTCAAACAAACTCGACACTAAACAACGATTTCATCCGGCGCCTCACATGGGCTTTTAGTGGTGCAACTATGCTTGATTCTGATAAAGTTTCAGGCTTTTTTGTTGGTCCGCGCAGGGAAATGATCACTCCGTGGAGTACCAATGCCGTAGAAATAACCCAAAATATGGGAATCGAAGGCATTGCGCGTATCGAAGAGTTCTTTCCTGTAAATACCGGCGATGCTGAGCACGACCCTATGCTTCAACGTATTTATGACGGACTGAATCAGGATGTGTTTACTATTAACCGTAAACCCGAACCGATCATCGAAATTGATAATATCGCGCTATATAACCAACAGGAAGGACTCGCGTTGAGCAGCGACGAGATCGAATATCTGGACAGTGTAAGCCAAAGATTGGGCAGAAAGCTGACCGACAGCGAAGTATTCGGCTTTTCGCAAGTGAACTCTGAACACTGCCGCCACAAGATTTTCAACGGAACATTTATTATAGACGGAGAAGAAAAAGAAAGTTCTCTGTTCAAACTGATAAAGAAAACATCGCAAACCAATCCGAATAAATTGGTTTCAGCATATAAAGATAATGTTGCTTTCAATAAAGGTCCCGAAATAGAGCAGTTTGCCCCAACCGATGGGGATAAACCAAGTTATTTCGAGGTGAAGTCGATCAAATCGGTTATCTCCCTGAAAGCTGAAACGCACAATTTCCCTACCACAGTAGAACCGTTCAATGGTGCTGCCACCGGTTCGGGAGGCGAAATACGTGACCGCTTAGGTGGAGGAAAAGCTTCCTTACCAATTGCCGGAACGGCCGTTTATATGACAGCTTATCCACGTACAAAAGCGGGTAAGCAATGGGAAGAAGCCGTACCGGAACGCCCTTGGTTATACCAGACACCGGAAGAAATTCTGATCAAAGCATCGAACGGAGCTTCCGATTTTGGCAACAAATACGGGCAACCTCTTATCTGCGGATCGTTACTTACATTCGAACACGAAGAAAACCAAAAGAAATTTGCATACGACAAAGTAATCATGCTCGCCGGAGGTGTCGGTTACGCTAACAAGCGCGATGCCCTGAAAGGTGAACCTAAACCGGGCGAAAAAGTAGTTATTCTCGGAGGAGACAACTACCGTATCGGTATGGGTGGTGGCGCGGTATCGTCTGTGGATACAGGACAATTTTCGAGCGGTATAGAATTGAACGCCGTTCAGCGTGCCAATCCCGAAATGCAGAAACGTGCAGCGAATGTCATCCGCGCCCTGTCCGAATCGGATAACAACCCGATCGTATCTATCCACGACCACGGCGCAGGAGGGCATCTGAATTGCCTGTCTGAGTTAGTGGAAGCTACAGGTGGGAAAATAGATATATCGAAACTTCCCATAGGCGACCCAACCCTCTCGTCGAAAGAAATTGTAGGAAATGAAAGTCAGGAACGTATGGGCTTGCTCATTCCGGCCGACGCGGCAGAACGCATCAAGCGCATAGCAGACCGCGAACGCTCGCCGATGTATATAGTAGGCGAAACCACAGACGATATGAAGTTTGTATTCGAACAGGCTGACGGAAAACGCCCTATCGACCTGAAACTCGAAGATTTCTTCGGCAAAGCGCCAAAAACTATTATGCGTGATGAAACAATCGAAGAAATATATGCGAATCCCGAATATGAGATTTCCAAACTGGAAGATTATATAAAAAATGTGCTCCGGCTCGAAGCTGTGGCATGTAAAGATTGGCTGACAAATAAGGTAGACCGTTCCGTAACGGGAAAAGTCGCCCGCCAGCAAACACAAGGAGAAATTCAGCTACCGCTGAGCGACCTTGGCGCTGTTGCTCTCGACTACAAGGGAAGAACAGGTATCGCCACTTCGATAGGTCATGCGCCACAGGCAGCAATGGTAGATCCTGCGGCAGGATCGGTGCTGGCAATAGCCGAATCGTTGACAAATATAGTATTTGCACCGATAGAGGACGGCATAAAAGGAATATCATTAAGCGCCAACTGGATGTGGCCATGCAAAAATCCCGGCGAAGATGCACGCTTATACAAAGCCGTGGAAGCCTGTTCCGATTTTGCCTGCGAACTGGGAATCAATATCCCGACAGGAAAAGATTCCTTGTCGATGACTCAGAAATATGGTGACGAAAAAGTTTATTCTCCGGGTACAGTGATTATTTCCGCCGCCAGCGAAGTGAAAAATATCCGCAAGATCGTATCGCCCGTATTGGCATACATCAAAGGAACATATTTATATTATATCGATTTCTCGTTCGATACTTTCAAACTGGGAGGCTCGGCCTTTGCCCAGACAATGAGCAAAGTAGGAGAAGAAGTTCCGACAGTGAAAGATCCGGAATATTTCAGGAATGCCTTTAACGCTGTACAGGAACTGGTTGACAGGGGGCTTGTGCTTGCCGGTCACGATATATCGGCAGGTGGTCTGGTGACAGCCATGCTGGAAATGTGTTTTGCTAATCCGGACGGAGGTCTTGAAGCACGCTTAGACAAGTTACACCATGCAGACCTGATCAAAGTATTGTTCTCCGAAAATCCGGGTGTATTGCTTCAGATAAAACACAATCATCTGGTCGAAAAAATTCTTGACGACTACGGCATCGGTTTTGGCATTATAGCACGACCGATAGAAGACCGCAAACTGGTTATTCAGAAAGATACTTTCGTACAGGAATTTAATATCGACGAACTGCGTGATGTATGGTTCGAACCGTCCTATCTGCTCGACAGGAAACAATCAGGTGAGAAACTTGCCAAAGAACGTTTCGAAAATTATAAGAATCAGCCATTACAATTCAACTTCAACCCGTCATTTACAGGCAGGTTTGTTCAATACGGAATTAATCCGAACAGAACGGCTCCTACCGGACTAAAGGCTGCCGTTATACGCGAGAAAGGTACGAATAGCGAACGTGAGATGGCTTATGCCCTGTATCTTGCTGGATTCGATGTAAGAGATGTACATATGACCGACCTTGCGTCGGGCAGGGAAACACTGGAAGATATAAATCTGATCGTTTTCTGCGGCGGCTTCTCCAATTCGGATGTACTTGGTTCGGCGAAAGGCTGGGCAGGAAGCTTTATCTATAACGAAACAGCCAAAGAAACCCTCCGTAAATATTACGGGCGCAAAGATACATTGAGCCTCGGAGTATGTAACGGTTGCCAACTGATGATGGAACTTGGCCTTATATATCCGGAACATGATGTGAAACCTAAGATGGAACACAACAATTCCCATAAATATGAATCAATCTATTTAACGGTAGAAATTCCTCAGAACAAATCGGTTATGTTCGGCTCATTGTCGGGCAGCAAGATAGGCATCTGGGTGTCGCACGGTGAAGGACGTTTCTCCATGCCGAAGGCCGAATCGGAATACAACGTTATCGCTAAATACATTTACAGCGGATATCCGGGTAACCCGAACGGTTCCGATTATGATATAGCGGGGGTCGTTTCCAAAGACGGACGCCATCTGGCTATAATGCCGCATCCGGAACGGGCTCTGTTCCCCTGGCAGTGCGGACACCATCCTTTCGAACATCGTAAAGATGATTTTACTCCTTGGATGGAAGCATTCGTCAATGCAAGAGAATGGATCAGGAATGTGAAGTAAAAAAACAAAAATAATAAAGAGAGGCGCAGGAATTATCTTGTGCCTCTTTCGTTTTATTTTAGTAATAGTCGTTCTCTCGTCATTGGTAGCCTAAAACCCTGCCGGCGCGGATATTTATCCATGCCAACGATAGTTTAGGATTAGGATTTCTTATCTTTCAAACATTTACAATTAATAAATACCACATAGCCGATATATAGTCCCGATATAATAATGATAAAGACCGATGTTATAACGGTGGTTGATTCTGATTCGTTACACAACATATATAATAATAGAGAACATACTCCCAAAAAAATGCTTACTCCAAAGTAAATTATGTAAAAAGGTTTATGGTAATTTAACTTACAAGCATAGATGAGAAAACAAATTGAAGCAAATGCCACTCCTATTGTTGTAATAAATAAGCATCTATCTGAGAATTTGAAAGCTATCCATAAAGATATTGAAACCAATAAATCGGGAATGTAATAATAACTCTTTTTTATTTCTCCAGGGTATTTCTCCTTGAGATTTTTATATAAATGACAATAGTCTGCAACATACATAGCGACAATAAAACATTGTATGAAAAACAACATATCAAACACAAAGCCTTTTCCCTTTGTTGGAAATAAATCATATATCATAGAACCTAAAATAGCAGGATAAATAAGTCCATAAATTAGGATTTCTTTTACGGATTTCTTTTCTGTGCACATAATTTCAAATTTTAGAAGAATTTATAACATCTGAAATCTAGAATAAAATGAAAAAGCCATATTACAAAAAATTCTATTTCTCCGCGCCGGCAACGGGCTTCTCTCGTCATTGTGAGCCTGCAAGGTGAAGCAATCTAGTATATCGGATATAATAATATTCTGGATTGCTTCACTCCGTTCGCAATGACGAGATACTCTCTCAGCGTTTTGTTATTTTCACAACATAACCTCCGCCCGGAGCCATCGAAATCGGCAGCTTCCTGTTTGCGGGTATATCGATTATTTCCTTCTTGTAGTCGCGTCCTACACGGCGGGCATTTACTCCATCCCTGAACACTTCGCCTTTAAAGTTTCCTTCACCCAAAAAAGATAAATCCAGTTCCATATCGCGGGCAGCCCAATTGGTAAGAGCGCCTACGTACCAATCTCCTCCTTTTTGGCGCGCAATTGCCACATACGCCCCTATTTTCCCATCCAGCGATATAGTATTATCCCATACGGTGGGAACAGAAGCAATAAACTCTGTACATTCCTTTTCCGCCATATAATTCGATGGGTTATCGCAAAGCATGTTAAGCGGCGATTCGAAAATTATATATTCCGCCAACTGACGGCAACGTGTACCTTGGCTCATAGCTTCCGAGCTTACCGGACGGAAATTTCCTTTGCCGGCATTACGCATAGCGCCCTGTGTGTAATCCATAGGCCCGGCTACCTGACGAATGAATGGAATTGTAACATCATACGTCACCTGATCTAATTCTTCGGTCGACCACTTCAATTGTTCCAGACCATTCACCCCTTCGAAGTTGATAACATTCGGATAAGTACGTTGTAGCCCTGTAGGCTTGTATGTGCCGTGAAAGTCAATCAGCATCTTATACTTAGCTCCTATTTCCGCTGCCCGGTGATGAAAGTCGACCATAAGCTGGTCATCCCTGTCCATGAAGTCTACTTTAAAACCTTTGATACCCATTTCGCTATAATGCTTGCAGATGCCTTCTATATCCCTGTTGAACGCATAATAACCTGCCCAAAGAATAAGCCCTACATTTTTACTATTCGCGTAACTTACAAGTTCTTTCAAATTTATTTCGGGCACAACCTGAAGCAAATCGGCCTTTTTGTTAACAGCCCAGCCCTCGTCAAGAATAACATATTCGATACCATATTCAGAAGCAAAATCGATATAATATTTATATGTTTCATTATTTACCCCCGAACGAAAATCGACATTATACAAATTCCACGCGTTCCACCAGTCCCACGCTACTTTTCCGGGTTTTACCCATGAGAAATCTCCCTGAGATGGAGTTGCCAGTTTATAAACCATATCGTTATCAGCCAATTGAGAGTCTTTCTCGGCAACAATCACAGCTCGCCAAGGGAAATTCGTTGCTCCGTCATATTTAGCGATATATGATTCACGCGATCTGATAAGTTCCTGCAACATATTATGTCCTCCTTGCTCAACATTTTCAGGATAAGGGGCAAATACACCTTTCAGACCATTCGCTGCGTCCGCAGGGTACAAGAACATGCCCGGATAATTCATCAGGTCGGCTTCTACGATACAAACTTTTTTTCCGTTCGCCCCCTCGACCACAAGCGGAGAAATACCTAACCGTTTTTTATTCCAATCTGATAAAGCGATGTTATGATACGGTTGTTCGAAAGAATTCATGTATTGGCTTTCGAGTGCGCCTTCGGGCTTATTAGCATAAGCTACGAAGATCTTTTGACCGGCAGGAAAATTAAATTCAGCTTTTTCATTCTTCACAATGAACGGCTTCTTCGATGCCGAAACAAAACGGTAGGCTATACCATCGTTATATGCCCTGAAGATGATGTTATAATCTCCCTTAAATTTAAGGGTCAGCTCGTTGTAATTATCGGTAATCCGACTCCGTTTGTAAATAGGCGAGCTGATAAATTGATTGACAGCCCTGGTTGACGATCCTGATAGTTTGGTATCGACACCATATGCCGTACCATCGTTCAACAGTAAAGCTATGGCTGATTTGTCGAGCATAATATCACCCTTGTGAGCGACAGTGTATTCTACCGTTTTTCCGACCGTAATGTTAGCCTCCAGTTTTCCATCAGGAGCCTTCAACGTAAATTGTTTCTGGGCGGATATTGCCAGCGAAAAGCAAAATAAAAAACTAATTAAAATTATCAAGTTGTGTTTTCTCATTATATGGTATTTTTAATTATACATTATTATACAGCAATAAAAACCGAATCTAAAAAAGACTTATGCTAAATTAAGCCTTTTTTTAGATTCAATTCATACAGATTCGAACATTTTTAAGCACTCAGTAAAAATTAATGACGCATTTAAGCATTTCAAATAGCCCTTAATATTTTAATCCTGTTTTTTTGACAGCTTCAGCCGGATTATTTATCGGAATCAGAGTGAATCCCCAATTATATTCCTGATTAGCAAAAATACTGTATTGAGGTAATACGCGGTCTCCCCAACTATCATGTCCGGCAACACCCGATTGCTTCATATCCACACATACTTCGACATAGTCGCGGGGTACAATATCCGCTTCATGTGTTTGTTTGCGCAGTACATTTTTGGCTTTCTCCGGATCGTTGTTTGCTATTTCCTCCGGTGAGAAGTTTCGCCATTGGTAATCAACGTTTTTATTTTCTTCGCCGTCAAAATCTTCCACTGAATTTCTCAAAGCATTGAAGCCGATGGTTTTATCCGCTTCGATAAGAAGACCTTCGCCTTTACCGGTATTCAATGCTACCCAACGGGTATCCATATGATGTCCGTTTTCCTGAGGACGCACATACGGATAATACATATCTTCGGCAGTAGTCTTGTATAAACCAACCATCGTACCCATATGCCTGTCGGCATAGTTATCTTGTGGCCCGCGTCCCAGATATTGCACCTGATTCATCGTCGCAGGCAGGCGGAAACGGACGCCAATACGAGGCACTTCCAGTTTAGCGGTTTTAGATCTTTGCTGGCTGGCGCCTACGGTTGTACTACCCAAAGCCGTAAACTCGAGAGCTTCGCGCGAAAGCTGAGCCTCCCGCTCATTCGCGTCGGCAGAAGTAAATCTTACTGTCGCGTTTACTATACCCGACGGATATACTTTATAATTTACGATATAGAAGTTTCCGGCGGCAAGGGCATAAGTAACGGACATAACTGCGGTGTTACCTTCCATTTTTGCTACGGCAGAAGCGATTTTAAAGTCTTTGCTCGATTCTTTCCATATTTGCAGGCGTTGAGGTGCGCCATTGCCATAATCATTATCATTCGGCGCCCGCCAGAAATTAGGCTGTATACCGAATCCACCGGCAAAATATTCCATTCCGTCTACTTTGTAAGAAGTTACGATGCCCTGTTGCTTGTCGAACGTAAAGTTTACTTTCGATGATGTTACCGACAGGTTGTTCCCTGATTCGGATACAGAAAGCTTAGGCCCGTTCATGTTTGTATAAGCTGATTTTTCTTCTTTTACAGGCAACACGAACTGATCGTATGCTATAACATGCCCTGCCGGAACAAGAGGTTCGGCTGCCTTTGACGTAACTTCGAAATTAACGAAATATTCTACTCCCGGTTTTGCTTTCAATTGCTCTACAGGGATATTTACAATTACAGAGTCTTGCGGCGCAAGGCTAAGATTCAGAGGGCTTTCTTTAATTATTTTTCCGTTCTCCAAAATCTGGTATTTCACATTGTATTTTGACAAATCGGTAAAGTAGAAACGATTCTTGATTTTCACCTGCCCTTTGCTCAGATCTCCTGCTTCGAAGCCCACATTCTGATGCGTATATTTCACCTCTGCCATTGCCGGATGCGGGTCTTGGCCGGGATTGACAATTCCGTCGGCCACAAAGTTCCCGTCCGAAGGCTGGTCTTTACCAAAGTCGCCGCCATATGCCCATATTGTCCGGCCGTCTTTTTCATATTTCACGGCATGGTCTATCCATTCCCAGATATATCCGCCTTGCAGGATCGGATATTTATATATTTCCACCCATTGGTCGTACAAGTTACCATTCGAGTTACCCATAGCGTGGGAATATTCCGACGGAACAACAGGTACCGCATAGCCCGATTGGTGATTTCCTCCGGTTTCAGCCCAATTTTTCAGATGTTTTGCCGTAGGATATTGAGGCACGTACATATCTGTATTCCATTCCCACAGCGATCTCTCATAATTTACAGGGCGCGCCGTCAGGTCTTTGTCCAGTTCTTTCAATAGTACGTAACCATTATAGAAGTTGTATCCGTTTCCGGCTTCGTTACCCATCGACCAGATAGTTACTGAAGGATAATTCTTGTTACGCTCAAACATATTTTTCATACGGGACAAATGGCTTTCCAGGAAATCGGGGTTATGCGCCAAAGTACCACGTTTCCGGCCATCGATGTGCCCTACCGCGCCTTTGCGCATATCGTCCGGCCAACGGGTGTAATACATGCCGTGAGATTCGATATTGGCTTCATCGTAGACGTAAAGACCGTATTCGTTGCACATTTCATAGAATTTACGATCCTGAGGATAGTGGCTCAGACGCACCGAATTGATATTGTTCAACTTCATCAGTTCGAAGTTGCGGCGCATTTGTTCGGGAGTCAGGTAGTGTCCGTTTTCTCCTGTTTCGTGGATATTTGTACCTTTCAGTTTGATAGGTTGGTTGTTTACATAGAATAGTCTCAGGTTTTTACCATTAACTTTCATTCCGCTATCCTTAATTTCTATTTTACGGAAACCGACTTTGAAAGGAACGACTTCTACAACCATGCCGCCCACTTCTACCGTCATCATCAGCTTATAAAGATTCGGGCTTTCGGCGGTCCATGTAGCCACATCCGGCAATGTGCAACCGAAGTCCACGGTAGTGACTCCGTTTGCATTAACTGCGACAAACTTTGAACCGGAAGTAACAGTATTACCGGCGGCATCTGTAAGATCATACTTCACAGTAACATTTTCATCTGTCGGATTGGCGTTTTTCAAATCGATGCCCAGCTTGAAGATACCATCTTTATATGTATCATTCAAGGTAGAAACCACCCTGAAATCTTTGATTGCTGTTTTAGGTTGCGACCAGATAAATATATCGCGCTCGATACCACTCATACGCAGGAAGTCCTGACATTCGAGCCAGGAACCTGTACTCCAACGGAATATTTTGAGGGTAAGTACATTTTTACCCGGATTAAGATATTTATTTATCAGGAATTCGGCGGGATCTTTCGAGTCTTCGCTATATCCTACTTCTTTTCCGTTAACATATACGTATACACCCGATTTAGCTCCGGCGATATGCAAAAATATATCACGGCTAAAGCTCATCCAATCGGCCGGAATATCTATATCGCGGCGGTAGACTCCCACCGGATTGTTTTCAGGCAATAACGGAGGAGTCGGGTTGTATGTCGCAAACTCGTATGGATGGTTTACATAGAAGGCTTCGCCATGCCCCTGAAGTTCCCAGTTGCCCGGAACTTTTATATCCGTCCATCCGCTAAGGCTGGTGTTTGGATCGGTGATGTTTGCAGGCAGTTTCTTGTAAGCATCTACAAAATAAAATTTCCATGTGCCGTTGAGCGGATAATAATACTGACTGTTTTCGTAATGAGAATACGGCGCCGCAATAGATTTAGCAGCATCGGCTGCATTGCCGTAACTCATAAATGTAGTACGCGGAGCCTCTTTATTTACTCCTACAACGCTTACGTCTTTCCAGTAGGGCAACGCTTCCTGTGCTTTTGCGATGGTTGGAAAGATAAGGCATACCAAAATGGTATAAAAAAAATTTCTTGTAATAATGTTCATAATATAGAGTAAAAGTGTTTTATATTTTCAGGAAAAAAGATCACCGGAATAATCCTTTGTCCAAAAGTTTATTTTCAGTTCTTATACCGGTCAGACATCATAACATACCTTCTCCGTAAAAGAAACCACTTATAAAAAACAATACAAATAAATTAATACAGAATTTAGCCGGCTAAACTCTATACAACATGGGGGAAGTAAATACCTTCTTTCCTAAAATTATAGGCCGAACTGGTATTTAATACAAAAATGGGAATTTATTTTGGAATAAAGAAATAAGGGTGCTATTAATTAGGGCAGACCCATCTAAATTTATTTCTTTTTATGGATTGCTTCACTACGTTCGCAAAGACGAACAATATATCCCGCCCGCAAAGACAGAGCTATCCATTATCTTATCGGCCAATCAATAATCCTCTTCGTTAGCCATGTGCCACATATTCAAGAAGGTGACTTTAGCTATTTCGGTTACTTTATCGAAATTTATTTTATCGGAATGATCCGTCAATTTGTGGTAATCCTTATGCAGGTCGGTATGATAAAAGATGATTGGCGCTCCTGCCGACATAAACGGCATATGGTCGCTGCCTCCGTTCTGATTATCCATTGAACGGAATTCCGGTTCCAAGTTTAGATTATAACCCTCTATATCGTCATTTATCCATGTCTGGAATATCTCTTTTTCGGGAGAATAGTAGGCGATAACGTGTTTTGTATTATCATCCTTGTTCCTTCCCACCATATCGCAATTGATATATGCTTTTATCTCAGGTGCTGCTGTTAACGGGATAGGAATATTTTTATAATAATCGTCTACAAAGTGATATGAACCTAACAGTCCCATCTCTTCACCATCCCAGAATCCGAAAATGATCGTCCGTTCGGGTTGTTGCCCCGATGCCATAAAAGCCTTCGCTACCTGCAATACGGCTGCCACACCCGAAGCATTATCATCCGCTCCGTTGAATATACTGTCGTTATCTATCGGGGTCTTTCTTATTCCAATATGATCATAATGTGCGCCAACCATCACCACTTCATTCGCGTTCTTTCCCCTGATATATCCCAAAACATTACGCATTTCGTTCGATGTAGCCCTGAAACTTATGCTTGTAAAAGGCTGAAAATAATCTTTTTTCCAAGGTTTCACTCCCATGCTTTTCAGTTCGGCGCGAATGTATTCCGCTGCTTTCAAACCTCCGGACTCCCCGCCTTTTCGTCCTTCGAGGCTATCACTTGCCAAAACAGTTATAAACCGTTCGGCATCGTTCCTGACTATTGACGAAAGACCTTTTTCTTCGGCAGACTGAGAAAAAACAAATGAAGGCAGAATGAATAAAAGTGCTAATAATATCTTGTTTTTCATATAGTTATATTATATTAAGTAACTAATAGGCATCTGAATTTGCCAAATTCCAAGTGTTAAGGTAAGCAGCTTTGGTGATATCGACAAGCTTATTCCAATTTATTTTATCTGTATGATCGCCCGGTTTATGATAATCAGGATGCCCATCGGTATGATACCAAAGAATGGGAACCCCTCTCTTGGCAAAGGAGCCGTTGTCGCTGCCACTAACAGGTTTATCCCAGGGACGGTAATCAGGTTTCAGATTTAATCCGTAATCACGAATATCGTTTCGAAGCCAGTCACCGAATGCCGGACGCGAATCTGTATAGAAGAAAACGACATGTTCAGGATTCGACTCATCATTGTTACGCCCGATCATATCGAAGTTCAGGTAAGCTTTGATTTGAGAAGTAACCGGACAATTGAGCATAAAATATTCCGAACCGAGTAATCCTGATTCTTCTCCATCCCAAAAAGCAAAGATTATAGTCCGTTCGGGTTGCTGCCCCGATTCTACAAATGCTTTGGCAATCTGCAATACAGCCGACACGCCGGATGCATTATCGTCAGCGCCGTTGTATATGCTGTCGCCATTCACAGCCTCACCGATTCCCAAATGATCGTAATGAGCGCCTACAACAACAAACCCGGACTCGTTTTTTCCTTCAATAACCCCAAACACATTCTGCAAATCTACCTTACTGTATGTTTTACCTGCCGTCCATTTAGCAATAGAATCGGGATTGACAGAATAACGTTTCCGCCCGTCTGCCTTGTAAGCTTCGAAGTGTTGGAAATAAGTTTCCCGGTAAGGGGATACCCCTATAGCTTGCAGTTGTGATTTGATATACCCGGCTGCAATTCGCCCGCCACGATGTCCGGCTTGCCGTCCTTCGAGGGCATCACTTGCCAAAAAGCCGACATGAGCCTCAGCTGCCTGTTTATTTATCGTCTGCAAACCTTTTTCCTTCGCTGATTGCGGATAAGCAGCCAAAGAAAGCAGGAAAACGAAAAGGAATAAACTTTGTTTCATTCTAAATATTTTGCTAGTGACTGATCAAAAATTTCAGGCTTTTTTACTTTTCCATCTATCATACATGCCGTTTCAACCCTGGCGGTCGAACATACTTTATTATCTTTCAAACGAACTATTTTTTGATTGAAGATAATCCGTACCCCATCCCTCTCAACAGAGTCCACGGTGCAAATAAAATCATTGGCTCCCCGCAAAGAGTGCTTGTAACGGATATATACGCTGACCACTACGGCATCGATACCTTTCCCGTGCAATTCATAAAAATTCAAACCGTGTTGTTCCAAGAACTCATGACGGGCAACTTCGTAGTAATGCTGATAGTTAGCATTATTTACAATACCCTGCGCATCACATTCATAATCACGCACTTTCATTTTATATTCGTATACTGGTGTCATTTATTGTCCCGATTTTATGTTTCGACAGGGCAAAAATATAAAAATAGTTGTGAGTAAAAAACATTTTACACTACATGTTTTTTGCCCTTAAGTTTCTATCTTTGTGGTTCTAAAAATAAAAAATAAAAAAAACTATCATATATGACCAAGAAATACAATAGGACTCTTGTTACTTCGGCTCTTCCATATGCTAACGGACCGGTACATATAGGGCACCTTGCGGGTGTTTATATTCCGGCGGATATTTATGTCCGTTACCTCAGACTGAAAGGAGAGGAAGTTATACATATCGGCGGATCGGACGAACACGGAGTGCCTATTACTATCCGGGCAAAAAAAGAAGGTGTAACCCCTCAGGATGTTGTGGATAAGTATCATGCGATTATCAAAAAATCATTTGCCGATTTTGGTATCGCGTTCGATATTTATTCGCGTACCAGCTCGGAGATACATAAGGAAACGGCTTCTGATTTTTTCCTTAAGTTATATAATAAGGGAGAATTTGAAGAAAAAACCAGCGAACAATATTACGACGAAGAGGCCCGTATGTTCCTCGCCGACCGTTACATTATGGGCGAATGCCCTCACTGCGGCAACCCGAATGCATACGGTGACCAATGTGAATCGTGCGGGACTTCGCTTAGTCCTACCGACCTGAAAAATCCACGTTCTACCATATCCGGTTCTACTCCGGTGATGCGCGAAACCAAGCACTGGTATTTGCCACTCGACAAGCATGAATCGTGGCTCCGTCGGTGGATACTCGAAGACCATAAAGAATGGAAACCGAATGTATACGGACAATGCAAATCGTGGCTCGACATGGGTTTGCAGCCACGTGCCGTAAGCCGTGACCTTGATTGGGGTGTGCCTGTTCCGCTGCCTGACGCGCAGGGCAAAGTATTGTATGTATGGTTCGACGCGCCGATAGGATATATCTCGAATACAATCGAGTTATTGCCCGACAGTTGGGAAAAATGGTGGAAATCGGAAGATACAAAACTGGTACATTTCATCGGGAAAGACAATATCGTATTCCACTGCATTGTATTCCCTGCCATGCTGAAAGCCGAAGGTTCGTTTATCTTGCCGGAAAACGTCCCTGCAAACGAGTTCCTGAATCTGGAAGGTGACAAAATATCTACATCCCGCAACTGGGCGGTATGGCTGCACGAATATCTTGAAGATTTTCCGGGACAACAAGACATACTTCGCTATGTACTTACTGCCAATGCTCCGGAGACAAAAGACAATGACTTTACGTGGAAAGATTTTCAGGCACGAAATAACAATGAATTGGTGGCTATACTCGGTAATTTTATCAACCGGGCATTAGTATTGACTCAAAAATATTTTGACAATAAAGTACCCCAAGCCAATGAACTGACCGACTACGACAAGGAAACCCTAGAAGAGTTTGCCGATGTAAAAACGGTTGTTGAATCCTATCTGAATACTTTCCGTTTCCGAGATGCGCAGAAGGAAGCAATGAATCTGGCACGCATCGGGAACAAATATCTGGCAGATACAGAACCGTGGAAAGTGGCAAAGGCAGATATGGCGCGCGTGGAAACTATTCTGAACATTGCCTTACAGATAACAGCCAATCTGGCTATTGCTTTCGAACCATTCCTTCCATTCAGCGTGAAGAAGATTCGCCAGTTTATCAACATGGAAAATCTGACATGGGATCAGTTGGGACGAATAGACCTGCTTCCTGTGGGACATCAATTGAATGCTTCGGAATTATTGTTCTCTAAAATAGAAGATGAAACAATAGAAAAACAAGTGCAAAAACTTTTAGATACCAAGAAAGCAAACGAAGCCACAGAAGTGAAAGTCGTGCCACAAAAGGCAAATATTGCTTTCGATGATTTTGCTAAACTCGATTTGCGTGTAGGTACAGTATTGGAATGTATCAAAATGCCAAAAGCAGACAAACTGCTTCAATTCCTGATAGACGATGGTATGAGCAAGCGCACGATCATTTCGGGCATAGCGGCATGGTACAAGCCGGAAGACCTTGTCGGCAAACAGGTTTGTTTTGTAGCCAACCTGGAACCCCGCAAGCTGAAAGGAGTGGAATCGCAAGGGATGCTGCTTTCGGTAGAAGATACCGACGGAACGCTATCCCTGATACAACCGCCTAAGAATGTTACACCCGGTAGCCAGATAGGATAAAGCTATCCGATATTATACTTCGGCATTTCCATTGTTTCTATGGCAAAAGGAGATGCCTCACAGCCTCTATAAAACAGAGATATAACATACTCCTGATAAACAGAAAAAGAAGCTGTCCCAAAAGGTTTTTTCTCCGTCATTGAGACTTTTGGGACAGTTATTTTAAAAGCCAAGATAAATTCTAAATCTATTTTATCGGGATACACAGATTTACTACCCAGGGTGCATCAGCATCCTGAATGTCGCCTAAGCAACTCACGTATAGCTCATAGTGATCGCGTGTATCGCATTCATAGCCTTTTTCGTTAACCGCAGCGTCCACTTTTTCCCAGGCTTCACCATATTCGGACATAGTTACCTCTACCTGCATCACAAAATACTTACCTCCACTTATTGTATAGCGATGCATTCCATCGCCGGGTTCAATTCCCGAAAGATCTTCCAAACAAGCTTCGGAGCGTAATTTGTCTACCGGAGTACTCATCGGGTCATCATGGTAAATCCCTGCCATTTTTGGAGAGGCTGCCCAAAGATTGTTTGCACCTGCCCACATGGCAAGCTTCTCAAATGTATCGCCAATACCTGAATAATCGCCAATGTGTGAAATTGCAATCGTTTTAATCGGTTCGAGATTTTTTATTTCTTCACTATTAATTTTCATACGTAATAATTTGTTTTTTAATGATTGTATGGAATTTGCATGACATGATCGTGCTCATTTCATACGTCTAATTTCTGAACGATTTGTTTTATAATATCTTTTACTGCAACGGGTTTAACTACCGTTGTTGTGTCGGCATTCGCCAATACCCACCTTGCTATAGGTTCGAGTGAATATGCCATGTAGATTTGTTCTACTTGTCCGTTTTCCAGTTCTTTCTCTTCCGTCAGTCCCATAAAATAACATCTGTCGGCAAAATATTTCGACAACTCTTTGCTTGTATGTAATACTACTTCTATCAAACATTGAGGATCGTCACACCCAAGAAGCGATTCCAAAGGCGGATGCACTTTCGTATGTGCGTTGCCTGTTGTTTTTATATTACCGATACGGTCGAGCCTGAACATCCGGTATTCTTTCCGCAAATGGCACCAGGCTGAAAGATACCACCGAGGATGCGAATAGGTAATACCGACTGCTTCTAATGCTCTTTTACTTTTATTTTCGTCTGCATTGGTATAGTCAATTTCGATGATCAGCTTATCGTTTATACTGCCTAATATTACCTGCATCGAATTGGGTAAACTTTCGCCTGCATTCCGGCTTTTATACACTGCGATACTATCGCCCATGTTGTGAAGGTACTTTTTATCCACAGCTCGCAACGCGGCACGAATCTTATCCATTCCCTGACGAAAATAATTGCTGTTCTGGGCATCCGTAAGCTGCTCGATAATCTTTTCGGCAGTAAGGAATGCTATTGCTTCCTCTTTGGTAAACATGAGTGAGGGCAACTTATAACCCTCAATTAAAGAGTAACCGATTCCCGAATTACCACAAATAGGCACACCTGCTTCCGACAGGGTATGCATATCACGATAGATAGTACGAAGGCTTACAGCAAAACGCTCTGCCATTTCAGATGCTTTAACAATCGGCCGTGATTGTAATTGCACCAGTAGCGCGGATATTCGGTCAAACCGGTTCAAGTCTTTATTCACTCTCTCATTCTATAATCAATGCCCAAAGTACGCCAAATTTATCTAAAATTTCTGCATATAGTTTAGCATAACCCGGCTGACAAAGTTCGCATTTTATTTGTCCACCCACAGGCAATTTAGTATAAATATCATTAAGTTGTTGCTCTGTGTCACAAAATATAGTAATTGTATGTCCCAAAGAACCAAAATCAGCCTTTGTCCCCGGCATTGTATCTGCCATGCTGATAGTACAACCATTAAAACTAAGGCACGAATGGATTATTTTGTCCTTGTAGTCAGCAGGACTTTCCATTTCCTTCCACTCCCCATAACGATAGATTTCGCCGACAGTTCCATTGAATACTCCGGCATAAAAGTTTAGCGCTTCTTCTGCATTGCCATTAAACGATAGGTAAGATTTGATGTTCATAATAAAATATTTTAAATTAGTTTGCACTGCAAAGATATTATCCCGATTTGACAACGGTATGTCAGTAAGTTTTTTAAATTATACAAAAGATTAAGAGAGATGGAATTTATCCATTCTTGAAAACTCAAATCAGAAATAGGATTAATTTCAGCAGTGTTTGCTATGTACATCAAAAAGAATTATCTTTGTAACAGATATTGATCAGACAAATTTTCATCATTTTTGTTACTTGTCTGTTACTTAACATCTCTGATTTGATATTAAAGCGTTACATATCAGACGGTAACAAACAAACGGGGCTGACTGGCTTTGACAGCGAGATGAAGTGGTTTGTAAGCATGCAGTGCGTAGTCGGCTGGCACTATAATCTCAGACGTCAAAAATTTAACTGGCAATAACAATTACGCTCTTGCTGCTTAATCGAAGTATAGTAGATTTTTAGCTTAATCCTTGCACAGGTGTGAGGACAAGACATCACCCGGAAGCTGTGGCTTCGAAGCGTGCCGATCAGGTGGTGCAGGCAAATCGGAGATAGGATAAAGGAGGCTTCGGCTTTTATCTGAAACTAAAGAGGCTAAGGTTTGAGTTGGTGGCTTCGGTCTTGCTCGTTCACGAAAACCAAAGCGGAGATAAGCATGTAGAAAGCAGATTAGTTCCTTGTTTGGACCGGGGTTCAAGTCCCCGCAGCTCCACTTTTAAGAATCCAAAAGAATCCAAATCCGTATAAACGTCTGATTTATACGGATTTATCTTTTTTAAGCAATAATAATCCGATTTCTTAATCAAATTCTTTTTTCAATTGTTCCACCCAATTTTTCACACGCTCGTCAGTCAGCTTCGATTGGTTTTCCGTATCTATTGCCAGCCCCATAAATTTGTCATCCCTACGGGCATGCGAGTTCTCAAAGTTATAACCTTCCACAGAAGTAAAACCAACCACCTTGGCTCCAACCGATTCGAATGTTTCGGCCAGAATACCTACCCCATCGATAAAATTCTCCTTATACTTAACTTGGTCTCCAAGCCCGAAAACAGCAACTTTCTTACCTTCCAGGCTTAAAGATTCCAATTCGGGCTTCACTTCATCCCAATAAGAAGGTAATTCGCCATCGAACCATGTAGATACCCCGACGATGATATTATCATAACTTTCAAATTCTTTTTTAGATGCATCCTCTACCGCGATAACATCAATATTGACGCTGCCGAATGCTTCCTTTATTTTTTTAGCAATAGCGGCTGTCTTGGTCGTATTTGTTCCGTAAAACAATCCTATTTTTTTCATTATTCAGTATTTTTTGATTGTCTAAAACTCTAGTAATTTTTTAGCTGCTTCGTATATTCTATCCTCTCCCGGAAGTACGGCTTTTTCCAGTATAGGATTGAAGCCAACAGGGGTAAATGTAGAACCCACACGTTGTACAGGCGCATCCAGATACTGGAACATCTCCGAACCGATGATGGCGGAAATCTCCGCTCCAAAACCGGAAAACACTTTATCTTCGTGTACAATAAGCACCTTACTGGTCTTTTTCACCGACTCAAGAATAGCATCTTTATCCAAAGGAACCAGAGAGCGTAAATCGATCACTTCCACATCCCAGTTTTCTTTGGCCAAACGTTCGGCAACAGCAAGACTGAATAATGTTGTATTTCCATATGTGATAAGTGTCAGATCCTTTCCCTGACGACGGATACGGGCTTTTCCGAACGGAACTTCAAAATCGTCGGGAATAGCAGTCGCTGCATCCACTGAGTTATACAACGCTTTTGGTTCGAGGAAAACAGTTAAACCTTTCGAGCGTAAGCTTGTGCGCAACAATCCTGCGGCATCGTCGGCAAACGAAGGATATACTATGCGTGCGCCGGGTAGTCCGGCAAGAACTCCTTCGAGATTCTGGGAGTGGTACATCCCTCCTCCGATATATCCTCCCGAAGCAAGGCGCAATGTTATATTCGGCGAGAATTTGCCATTGCTCCGCCAGTAATCATGCGTACATTCTACAAACTGTTCCATCGCAGGCCAGAAATAATCGGCAAACTCAGCCCCTTCGATAACAATCCGTATTTTCGGATCGAAACGGCTCATCCCATTTGCTGTTCCCACTATAAAGTCCTCAGCAATAGGCGCATTGAAAACCCGTTTTTCGCCAAACTCCTGCTGCATTCCTTTCGACACATTGAAAACTCCTCCTTTATCCTTATTGGCTACATCCTGTCCCCATAAGAAAGTATCGGGATTGTGACGAAATTCTGCTTTAAGTGTTTCATTGATAGCCGTTACCAGATTCTTCTTTTCTCCTTCTTCATTGTGAGTGCCGTCAACATATTTTTGAGGTTGGTACGGTTCCGGTACAACAAAATCGAAAATAGACTTCGGATCGGGATCAGGCGCGGCTAATGCTTTTTTGTTGGCAGCGCTCACCTCTTTCTTCACTTCGGCCTCAATAGCTTGCAATTCTTCTTCGGTAAAACGTTTGTAACGTAAAAGCATCCGGCGGAATTTATGCAGAGGGTCGGCCTCTTTTACGTATTTCAATTCGTTTTCGTCACGATACAATGTATGTTTATCGGAATTGGAATGCGAACCGATGCGCACACAATTGGCATGCACCAACACAGGCGTCTGATTTGCAATCGCGTATTCACGGGCTTCTGTCATTGTATCCATCGATTCAAAGACATCCTTTCCGTTGCAATACATTATCCTCAGGTTCTTTATACCCGAATAGTTGTCTACGGCTTTGCGGTTTGCGGTCTGGTCTTTTTTAGGAACGGATATGCCATAACCATTATCCTGTATTACAAATATTACAGGCAGCCCTTCTTTCGACGCTCCGTTTATTGCTTCAAAGACATAACCTTCCGACATTGCCGATTCGCCATGTGAAGTAATGGCAACACCCTTCTTCTCATAATATTTTATAGCGCGGGCTACTCCCACCGCATGCAAATCGTGATTACCCGTAGCCGAAGAAACATTTTCTATATGCCATTCGGGTTTACCAAAGTGGTTAGACATGTGGCGTCCACCACTTGCAGGATCGGTTGCCTTCGATATACCGTTAAGGATCAGCTCTTCGGCTGTCAGTCCGGCAGAAAGAACCGTAAGCATATCTCTGTAATAAGGGAACATGAAATCTTCGCCTTTGGTAAATACCTGTCCCACGGCAAGCTGTATGCCATCGTGGCCTGCATAAGGCGCGTGGTATGACCAGCCGAGAGATTGCAGCAGATAAGCCGGAGCCTTTTCATCGAGGGCACGCCCCAATGTCATGAGGTGATACCACTCCTTCAATGTTTCTTTATCTGTTGTTTTTATACTATATTTTTTCATATCAGTTCTAATATTAGGTTACGCATTCCGGTTTTCGAGATATTCGGCAATGCGGTACAGGAAGTTACCTCCCAGCATACCGTCTATCACACGGTGATCGTAAGAGAGTGACAGGTACATCTTGTGCCGGATCGCGATTACGTCTCCTTCCGGAGTTTCTACAACCGCAGCCTTTTTCTCGATGATACCGACACCCAAAATAGCTGCTTCGGGCTGATTGATAATCGGTGTTCCGAACAGGCTCTTGAATGAACCGAAATTGGTAATCGTAAATGTACCGCCTTGAATTTCATCCGGCATCAATTTATTCCTGCGTGCTTTATCTGCCATTGTATTAATAGATCCGGCAAGACCGCTAATACTCAATCTATCGGCATCCTTTATTACAGGAACTATCAGATTACCATCAGGTAGAGACACGGCAACGCCGACATTTATATGCTTCTTTTCGATAATGTTATACCCATCAACCGAAGAATTTACGCGAGGGAAGTCCTTCAATGCTTTTGCAGTGGCTTCAACTATCGCGGGCATATATGTAAGGCTGACACCTTCACGTTTCTTGAACGCATCCTTGTTTTGCTCACGCCAGCGAACAAGCTTGGTCACATCGACTTCTATAACATTGGTTACATGCGGAGATATTTTTTTAGAAGCAACCATCCTGTCGGCAATGATACGACGGATCGGGTCCATTGCGATAACTTCGTCCCCATCGCTAACTTGTACAGGAAGAGCTTTGGGTACGCTTTCCTGTGGTGCGGAAACAGACGGAGAAGAGGCTTTCGCGGCAGGTTTAGCAGCTGGTGCAGAAGAAGATATACCCTTGTTCTTATTATCTATATATAATTCGATATCGCGCTTGCTCAAACGTCCTTCGTAACCGGTTCCTGGAATAGAATCGAGTTCATTCCGGCTGATTCCGGCTTCTTTTGCTTTCTGTAATACTATCGGAGAATACCATCTGTCGGCTCCTTTCGTTACTTTTTCATCCGCTACTTTAGCAAGTTCTGCCGGAGCAGCTTTCTCTTCATTCTTAGTTTCAGCTTTAGGAGCAGGCGCAGGCTCTTCTTGTTTTTCAGCTTCACCACTTGCACTGTCTTCGCCGTCCAGATCGACAATGGCAACAACAGTACCTACCGATACGGTATCGCCCTCTTTAAAGTATATTTCGAGTATCTTTCCCGATACCGGAGAGGGAATTTCGGCGCTTACTTTTGCCGTATTTACCTCAAATAAAATGTCATCCTCATTGATGGTATCGCCAACTTTGACCGACCATGAGATTATAGTCCCTTCGGTAATACTTTCGCCCAGCTTGGGCATTTTTATTTCAAATTTCGCCATGATTTATATTATTGTTGTAGTAATTAGTCTTTAAATTATAGATTGCATTGTCAGGTTGGAAGCCTTTAGCCTCTTTCCGTCATAGTTCCATTCGGGGGTTCCGTATTTCTGGTCGACCAAAGTATTTATCTCAGAAATATTCTCTCCGGTAAACTGATAAAAAGTGTTTCCCTGTTCCTCATTCAGAAAGTAAGTCATCGTGTAATCCTTGAAGCGCTTTACATCCAGTTTCGTATTCAGATGTTCAAGTATATTCGTAACCGGACTTTTCACCGATTTGACATAGATCCTGTTGTCTGTTTTATTCTCCAGTTGCTTCGGATCGCTCTCCAATGTAGAAGTAAGGCTATGCAAATCGGAAGAAAAAAGAAGTGTCGCATGATACATCACCCTGTCCTTATGAACACATTGCGCGCTACCCGATATTTTCAGCCCATCGATATTGATTGCCAGTCGGGCATCAGCTTCCGCATGGATTCCGAGCGTAGAAAGCAGTAAAATTATCCTTTCGGCATAACGGTCAAAACCTATCCCTTTATTGTTTCCGATAAAAGTCAGATTGAGGTTGCCCAGATCGTGAAATACCGTTCCGCCACCCGACGAACGCCGTGCTACTTTAATATTATTCCTCTGTATAAAATCGAGATTAACCTCAGCCGGCACATTCTGATATTTACCAATGACCACCGACGGCTCGTTTTGGTATAGCATAAAGAATTCCTCCGAAAAATTTTTCAGGAGATATTCTTCGGCAGCCAGATTGAACCAGGCATCAGTATATGTATTATTGATACAAAGCATTTTATGTAAGTTTTATTTAAAGATTTAAAGATTGTTGACTGTTGACTGTTCCGGTTTTCAATTGTGCAAATATGCATTGCAAACCAGATATTACGAAAATAAAGTCTCGTGAATGATCTCGCCAACAGTCGGATGCGGGTAGACATGCTTACGAAATTCCTCGACAGTATTACCGTTCTCTATCGCCACCCCGGCCAGAACAATCAATTCCGATGCAGGATTTCCCAACATATGACATCCGATGATACGGTCGTCACTATCCACTATGATTTTGCATAGGCCGTTTCCTGTCTCATTTTCGGCAATAAACCTTCCTGAATACGCCATAGGCAGCTTCAGTACACGAAATAGTTCACCTTTTGCCGTCAACTCTTCTTCGGTCTTCCCTACCCCTGCTATCTCAGGATTGGTGTAAACCACGCTCGGAATAGCATTGTAACTCATCTTATCATCTTCTCCCAAAATGTGACTGACAGCCACTTCTCCCTCACGGATAGCGGTATGAGCCAACAGAGAAAAACCGGTAACATCGCCTGCCGCATATACACGTGGATGGCTTGTCTGCATATATTCGTTAACCTTTACACCGCTTTTCAGAAGCTCAACATTCAGTGTTTCCAATCCGAAGCCGCTTGTAATAGCTCTACGACCTACGCTGACTAATACTTTCTCTGTTTCAATAGTTTCAGCCTTACCATTTTTTTCAACAACAACGCCTTTCTTCGTTACTTCTGTAACCTTTGTATTCAGATGAAATTTGACACCTCTCTTTGCATAATCGCCGCGAAGCATGGCTGATGTTTCCTTATCCATTACGCCCAATATTTCGGGCATCATCTCTATAACATTGACATCAACTCCCATACTATTGAAGAAGGAAGCGAATTCGATACCGATAACGCCTCCGCCTATAATGGCAAGTGACTTAGGCAGACCGGCAAATTCCAATGCCTCTTTGGATGTCCAGTAAGCTACTTCCAACAAACCTTTTATCGGAGGGATAACTGTTTCGGAGCCGGTACACAGTAATAAATATTTTACCGAATAAGTTTCACCTCCGCCGGAGATATTGATTCTATCATCTTTTTCGCCAAGTATGGTTGCAGCCTCCTTGACAACGGTAACACCGTATGCCGACAGTTTGAAGCCTACACCTGCGGTTAATTTCTTTACAACTTTATCTTTCCTGCTGATTATTTTCGATACATCGAAAGATGGCTCTTTGCCAACCGTAATGCCGTATTTACCTGCACCTTTTATACTATCCAGCGTCTTAGCCGAATATAAAAGAGTTTTTGTGGGAATACATCCTTCGTTAAGACATACTCCACCAATATATTTTTTCTCGAAAAGGACAGTTTTTAATCCGTTTGACGCAGCTACCTCCGCTGCATTATATCCGGCCGGACCACCACCAATAATTGCTATGTCAAATTCCATGGTTATCACCTGATTGTTTTATTTTATGTTAAAAACGATTGTTTTGCTATGTTCACTTTACATAGTAAGGTATAAACAAACAACAAGGCGATAAGTTTTATCGATTTTAACTATTACACTTATAGATAATCGATATGAGGTGAAGCAGTATAAATCAACGCGGCATGGATAGATAGCTTTCAGACTTAACAGATTAAGATAATCCTATTTTTTTTCTCAAAAAACAGTTTTAAGTAATTTATGATAATTAATGCAACATTCTCTTTGTCATTGGCTCCGCTTCGCTCTGCCGAACGTTGTTTCTGAGGCACGAAGGATCTTGTTCCTTAAAAGCGGAACTGACAAGAGATGCTTCCTATCGTCAGCATGACAAAAACGAAAATTATGTTGTAATAAATACTTTCCATTACTTAAGACAGATAATACAATGCTAAATTAAATTCATCAAGAATCTAACACAAGGTTTGCATAATAAAAAAAGAGGCTGTGTCAAAAGGTCTTTTGACACAGCCTCTTTTCGCTTTTATATAGAAATTTATTTCAGGTTTAAAGCATTCCTTACCGCAGCTATAGAGGAAGATTTACCGACAGTCGATTTACGTGTAGCATAATCGAACTCAACGGACTTATCTCCACTGAACGATTTCCACTTCAATTTCAACTTCACGGTTTTACCTTCAGTATCAGGAAGGCTGCTTAAATTAAATGCCACCAATCCGTCCACTTCTCTGCCATGAATATCTCCATATGCATTATGACGAAATTCTACTTCATAAGGTTTAGTAGGGTCGGTACTTGCTAATAAATTTACAAAATGAGCTTTATTGGTATTTCCAAATATAGTTCTGAAACGGAGTGTCAGATAACCGTCTTCTGCGATTGTCACCCAATCATTTACAATTTCAACAGGATCTGTCCCATATATTTCGTCATTCTCTGCCCCTAAATCCGGAGCAATCGCTTTTGTAAGAAGGCTATCGATCCAATTGATATGAACAGCTTTACTATACCCTTCGCTAGGCTTATCTACTTCTTTGTAATTAACCAGCGCTCTTACTTCTTTACTCCCAAAAGGAGAAGATGTCATATTTGTAGGCAGTAGAGTCGTTTTATCGTCCAATTGCAGAAAAAATGCATTTCCACTGATTGGCTTCACTGTTACAAGCGCATTTGGGTATCTTAGATCCCAGTCTGTATCATCGTCATCCAAACAAGATTGAAAGGCCAAGGCGACACATACAACGCTTAAGGTCATTAAAAAAAATCTTAACGTTTTCATAATTCTATTGTAGTTAATTGTTTTAATCTTTTTATGTATAATAGAGTTTATATTGAATAAGAGTTTATTTTAATTGATTATCAAGTATTTACAAAATAATATATTTTTTAATATACTGAAAATAAGTAGTTTGAAATTTTTTAATTATAACTAATTGATAATC
>BNXH01000003.1 GCA_025999435.1 Bacteroidia bacterium
CTTTCATTTTACTTTTCCCAATTATTTAAACAGGTTTTTCATGGCATCGATATCGAATGCCAAAGAAAAACGAAGAGTTTGATCTAATGGATTTTGTTGAGCTGTGGCAAGCATATAAGCTACGTCCAATTGGAATGCCGTAAGTTTAAACCCTGCTCCAAAACCTATATACTGACGATTTCCCTTCATCTTGTTCTCATGAAAATATCCTGTACGTATACGGAACTTACTGTCATAGTCATATTCCGCACCTACCGACCACATAATTTCCTTTAATTCTTCGGAAAATCCACCGGGAGCATCTCCAAATGATTTAAAAATACCCGATATAGGATTGATATCCCTATATTCTGTAAGACGATTAAAGAATTCATCAGTTGTTTCTTCATCTTTCTGAACAGGAGGCGTTGGCACCAGATATTTATTTATATCGGCACTGAATGACAATGTACTAACTTCATTAACCGGATACATCAATGACGCGCCGATACGTAAATTTGTAGGAATAAAGTCATTGCGGGGACCTCCGTCTGTAGATATCTTTGTACCTATATTGGAAATATTAAATCCAAAGCTGAGTAAACTCTCCGATTTTCCTACATTAATATACGATTCATTGTAACCGGCTATATCCGCAGCAAATGCATTACCGGCAGAAGTACCTTCAGAGGAACCTGTATAATCGGTACGGATATAACGCACAGTTACCGCTCCCGAAAATGTTTCTGTCAATTTACGTGAATAACCTATATCAAAAGCCATTTCGTATGGAGAAACACTCTTCAAAAATTGTCCGTATTGGTCTGTTACATTAACATCACCAATAGAGAAATAACGGATAGAAGCGCTTAGCGCCTGATTATTTTCGTTCCCTAATTTATAATAGCCGACTCCGTATACCAGCGCAACATCGTTCACTATTTTTCTCAACCATGGTGTATATGACAAACCGAAACCCGCCTTACTTTGTATAAAAGCATATTTTGCAGGATTCCAATGCTGTGAATATATATCGGGAGCCGTTGCAACACCGGCATCCCCCATACCTCCACTTCGGGCATCAGGAGTTATAACCAATGATGGAACAGCTGTCACTATCGGGTTCAAATCCTGTGCAAATACAGTATTTACAGATAATGCAAAAATACTCACCAGCAAAATCGATTTTAAAAGACTCTTCATTTATTTACTGTTTAGATAATTAATTTAATTTGTTAAGGTTTATTTATATATAAGTTTGTAATATCCCTTTACCTTAAGTATATAACACTTTTTTATACTATTTATTGTTTCTATTCCGAAATTTAACATCTGAAGAGTCAACATATTCTCACTTCAAACAACTGATCGCTTTCTATTGAACCGGTTAAGTTATTTCCAATTGTTACCTTACCCACTCCGGCAGGAGTACCTGTAAATATCAAATCCCCGGTTTTCAGTGTAAAAAAACGACTGGCATATGCTATAACCTTATCAACAGGATGTATCATATGGGATGTATTGCCCACTTGTACAGCTTTACCATCTATATCCAACCGAAAATCAAGATTATCAATTGGTTTGTTATATTGGTCTTTATGAACAAATCTCCCGACAACAGCAGAATTATCAAAAGCCTTCGAGATCTCCCAAGGCAAACTTTTCTTCTTTAGCTCACCTTGAATATCTCTTGCAGTAAAGTCAATGCCAAGGCTTATCTCTTCATAATAACGGTGAGCAAATCTTTCCGCAATATTTTTTCCTACTTTATTTATCTTTATTACAAGTTCTGCTTCATAATGGATCTCAGATGAGAAATCCGGAATATAAAAATCATTGTTTTCACCACTCAATAAAGCAGTATCAGGTTTCATAAAGAGAACAGGATCATCATCTTTGCCCGACGGTACTCTGTTCATCTCTTTATTATGATCGTGATAGTTGAGCCCTACACAAATTATCTTCATTATCAACTTATTTAAATTAGTAGTAAGTAGTTACAAGTAGACAAGATACAAGATACAAGATACAAGATAAACTTAGGAGTTAAGCCAAAACCATACTTCCTGCTTTTAACTCTCTTACTACTAATCGATTTATTGCTTCTTTTTTATTCCCCCAAACAATTGACGAAACCTCATGGTAAGAACCCCAAAAACGCCCTCTGCAAAAATGCCTGAATTCATTTTAGATGTTCCCAATATCCGGTTTACAAATATAATAGAAACCTCTTTGATCTTAAATTTGAGGCAATATGCCGTATATTTCATTTCCACCTGAAAAGCATATCCTTTGAAGCGAATATTGTCTAAGTCTATTGTCTTTAAAACAATCCGCCTGTAACATACAAATCCTGCTGTAGAATCATGTACTTTCATTCCCGTAATGATCCTCACATATTTAGATGCAAAATACGACATGAGCACACGCCCCATAGGCCAGTTTACCACATTAACCCCACTATAATAGCGCGAACCTACGGCCACATCCGCCCCTTCGTTAGCGCAAGCATCGTAGAGACGTAGCAGATCATTCGGATTGTGTGAAAAATCGGCATCCATCTCAAATATATATTCGTAATCACGTTCGAGCGTCCATTTAAATCCGGCTATATATGCCGTACCCAATCCTAATTTTCCTGACCGTTCTACCAAATATAATCTGTCGGCAAACTCCTGTTGTAATTGTTTTACTATAGCTGCTGTGCCATCGGGGGAACCGTCATCGATAACCAGGATATCAAAAACTCTTGGCAAATCAAATACTGTTCTGATGATAGCTTCTATATTTTCCTTTTCGTTGTAGGTTGGTATTATGACTATAGAATCAGACATTTCCTTACGTTTTTAAAGTTACAAATGTAACACTTTACTCCTGATAAGTAAGAATATTAAATCAAATAAAACGGTATTCTCACAAAATAGATTAAGAGCCTGTTTAAATTTTACCAATACATTTTATTATAGCTCTTTTTTCGTTCATTTTCAGTCTCTTTTTATCTGATTTTTCCCTTTCTTCAGCTTGAATAGCCCGCTATTCGCGCTTCAGAAAAGAAAAAATCATTCTGAAAATCGGAACGAATAAAATTTAAACAGGCTCTAACAAAAATCATTTACCGTTTATGGAATTTTCAACAAATAAATATCTATAAGGTAAAGAAGGGAGAAAATAGTAACAACAATTTAAAACTTACAGTTATGAAAAACTCAGTAAACTTAAATTCCACAGAATGGTGCGACATTATTTTCGAAGGAAAAAATAAAGAATACGGTGCTTTTGCACTTCGCCAATCATCTTGGAAAAGACATTTGATCGCTTTTGGCCTTATAGTTCTTTTCACTGCATTTGTTGCGGCGCTCCCTGCTATTATCAGTACAGTTCAAGCAGCAACTAAAGACAAAATTGCAGGTATAGACGAAAAAAGAACACTTGTAGATGTAGAGGTAAAGCAGGATGATAAAGAAATTTTAGAACCAAAGATGCCGGAACCTCCTAAGTTTGCTCCTATGACAAAATTTGTACCTCCGACAATCACTACTGACGACCAAGCATCAGATCCTAGTGAAATGACTACTATGGATGAAGCTACTAAGTCTACAGGATTTATAGGAGCATTTAATGTGGAAGGGACTAAAGACCCGGAAGGAGTATTCAAAAATGTTGCTACAGATATTATGGGAGGGGATGACGGTAAAGGTAAGGGTGAGCCTACTATATATAATGTAGGAACCATCCAAGTTACTCCGACATTTCAGGGAGGAGAAGCTGAAATGTATGCATTTATCAAGAAGAATCTGAACTATCCGCCTGTGGATCAGGAAATGGGAAACCAAGGGCGCGTAACTATCCGATTTGTAGTAAACAAAACCGGTGAAATATCTAACGTTCAACTTGTAAAAGGTGTTAGTCCGGGATGTGACAAAGAAGCGATGAGAGTAATTAAAAGTATGCCAAAATGGATACCCGGCAGACAAAACGGCGAACCGGTTAACGTATACTTTATAATTCCGGTAGTATTTAGATTAGGAAATTAGGAAAACTTAGAATAATAGAACCAATGCCCGGATAGAGTAATATCTTTCCGGGTTTACTGTTTTTCAGTCAGGTATTTCCAAAACCTTTTTGGCATATGTTGGCGCTGCAACTTCAAGTTGATCCGCTCTTTGATGGTCATAGATTTAAAATAACCTTTCCACAATTCCTGAAACAACTTTTCATCTTCTGCCATCAGTTTTTCATCCAGTTTACCGCTTAGCAAATGTTCATCATCGTCGAGTGTCATTTCAACAACAGTATGCAAATCATAATAATAGCCATAATGCCGTTTAATATCATATATTATCCACTTCTGATCGGCAAACCGATCCTTGAAATGTTCTATGGCCAGTGGTAATGCATTATGTTGTGGAGAAACAGGAGCAAAGTAAATATCGTCAGCTGCTTTCTGAAAGCGGACAAACTGTTTAAGGTATAATTCTTCATGAGAAACCTTTCTGGCTAAACGATGCAATGTCAATACATCATCATCCCCAAAGTTAGTTTCGATAGACACTTTGCTATCTATTGTTTTGCGAATAAACCGGAATAGCAAATCATCTTTCCCCTCTTCTTCTGCCAACCATGCATTCGTAAGCATATTACAGGCTCCTTTACTCATTTTCTTTTCCAAAGCCGTCCACACACGTATGGCTTTTTCCTCCTGCGTAATAACAGTATATTCTTCTGTTGTAAACATAGGAACTATATCGCCTTCAGCCAACAGCTTATCGGGAAACACCTTTCGGCTGTATGCATCGAAGACTGCCGTTAGCAACCCCTCCAACGTTTTATCGAAAAAGAATACTACCATTAGCTATCAGGGAAAATAATAGATAACTGCCTATCGTCGCCTTTTTTCTTTTTAGGTTCGATCAATATTTTTCGCACATATTCGGGTGTCGCCTCATTTACGGTATACATAGGAAGTTCGTTGCAGGTAATAAAATATTGAGCTTTTTTCATCACAACGCCTATCTTTTTCAATTGGAAAGCATTCAATTTACCATACCTGCGGGAGGTAACTATAAATTGTGCCGATTTCACACCAATACCCGGAACCCGTAAAATCATTACATAGTCCGCCTTATTTATATCAACCGGAAACATCTCGGGATGACGTAAAGCCCAAGCCAGTTTCGGATCAATTTCCAGATCCAGATCAGGATGAGCGTCATCAACAATTTCATCCGCCCTGTATTGATAAAACCGCATGAGCCAATCGGCCTGATACAAACGATTTTCCCTTACTAAAGGGGCTTGTTTAAGAGCCGGCAAACGTGAGTCGTAACTATTAACCGGAATAAAACCGGAATAATATACCCGCCTCATCTGTGTCTGCTGATAAAGAATAGACGAAACCCGCAGAATATCCTTATCATTTTCACTTGTTGCTCCAACAATCATTTGCGTACTCTGTCCGGCAGGAACAAACCGGGGAGCCGAACGAAATTTCCGCCTATCCTCAATGCTTTGTTGCACCCCTTGCTGAATGTAACGCATGGGACGGTAAACACTTCGATGATCTTTTTCAGGAGCCAGAAGTTTCAAATTGGTTTCTGTTGGAATTTCCAGATTCACACTCATACGGTCCGCATACAATCCGGCTTCATTCACCAATTCCTGACTGGCTCCGGGTATGCTTTTCATATGTATGTATCCATTATATCTATGCACAGTCCGAAGTTCCTTAACCACTCTAACCATACGTTCCATTGTATAGTCCGGATTATTAATAACACCCGAACTCAGAAAAAGGCCTTCTATGTAATTCCTGCGATAAAATTCTATTGTAAGATCAACCAATTCCTGTACAGAAAAAGTAGCCCGGCGAATATCGTTACTTCGCCTATTGATACAATAAGCACAATCGTAAATACAAAAATTGGTCAGCATTATTTTTAACAACGACACACATCTTCCATCTTCCGTAAAGCTATGGCATATGCCCATTCCTCCCACAGTATTTCCAAGACCGCCCGTTTTATTTTTACGGACAGTTCCGCTGGAAGAGCAGGAAACATCGTATTTTGCCGACTCCGCCAATACTTTCAATTTCTCTAATATATTGTCGTTTATCATCTATACAAAGAAAAAGATTTAATTGAGAGGTCGATAATAAATTCTATTAAAAGAAAATAAGATGTTGAAAAGTATATTTTTATATTCAATTACATATTTTTAGTTATTTTAATATACATGAAAGAAAAAAGCATATCCAAATGCGCTACACATAATGGTTTTTTATTATATTTGTAACTATACAAATCGCTAATATTTTCATCTAATCTACAATATTGCTTATGAAAAACTTATGCCTACTAGCCATTGCTGTATTTATATTTTCAAATACTACACTTGGACAAAAGCCGGACAAGCCTATATATAAACATCTGGAACTAGATACAGCTATTACGACAGTAAAAGATAAATATATACCCGACAAGAGGGTGAAAGTATTTGATGTTAAAGTTGATGACTACGAGAAAGAGCCAACCTTAACAGGTATCACTTCTGATGTAGAGGCATACAACGCATTGCAGGAAGAAGCAAAAGCCAGAAGCGGCAAATTCATTAATAAGGTAGAATTACTTCCCGCAAAAGATTTAGGTGATAAAACTTTTGGAGTTATAAATCTTTCTGTTGCAGATATCCGCACAGAAGGTAAATTTTCAGCAGAAATGGCAACCCAGGCTATACTCGGCACACCTGTACGGATACTACAAAAAGACGGGTGGTATAGAATACAAACTCCGGATGGATATATCGGATGGACACAATCATCTTCGTTTACACCCATGACTCAAGAAGAAGTAACAACATGGAACAAAGTTCCGAAAGTGGTTTTTACGGATTATTTCGGATTTTCATATGAAGCGCCGGATAAAAACAGCCAGCATGTATCGGATTTAGTTTCATCCAATATACTGAAATTGGATGGGGAAGAAAACGGATTTTATAAAGTATCATATCCCGATGGACGTAAAGCCTATGTTCAAAAGGAACAGAGCATGCTTTATAAAGAGTGGAGAAGATCGAAAAAAACAACAGGTGAAAGCTTTGTAAATGAAGCATACAGACTGATGGGAATACCTTATGTATGGGGAGGAACCTCGGTAAAAGGCATGGATTGCAGTGGGCTTACAAAGACAGTATTATTGATGCATGGTATCATATTGATGCGGGATGCTTCGCAACAAGCTTACACTGGAATACCTGTAGATATTAGTACCGGATACGAGAATTTACAAGTAGGCGACCTTATGTTTTTTGGTAAAAAAGCCCAAGCAGATAAAAAGGAAAGAGTTCGCCATGTAGCCTTCTATGCCGGCGACAAGAAATTTATCCATGCATCCGGTTGCATCCGCATTAGTAGCCTTGATCCCCAAAGCCCTGATTATGACGAAGGAAATACAAAAGAATTCATTCGGGCAATACGGATAGTCGGAGCAGTTGATAAACAGAACACCAATATTTGGTCGATCGAAGGAAATTCATTCTATAAACAATAAAAAACAGTAATATGTCTCAGTCTAGGCGTACATTTATCAAAGCTGCCACTATTGCAGCAATAGGTACTGGAATAACTTCCGGAAATCCTTTAAGCTTATTCGCTCAAAATAATAAAAAAACGATCTCTTTGAATGGTGAAAAAATGAAGCTAAGTTTTAAGCCTTACGACCTTCAACTACGCCATGTATTTACTATAGCCAATTCGTCCCGGACTACTACACCTGTTGTGTTAACTGAAATTACATACGATGGCATAACCGGATATGGAGAGGCATCACTTCCGCCATATCTGGGAGAAACACAGGCATCTGTAATGGACTTTCTGAAGAAAGTAAACCTGGAACAATTTTCCGGGCCATTCGAGCTTGATGATATACTTTCCTATGTAGATAAAATAGCCGAAAATAATACAGCGGCCAAAGCATCCGTAGATATAGCTTTACACGATTTGGTCGGCAAAATAATGGGACAACCCTGGTATAAAATATGGGGACTGAATAAAGATAATACTCCTGATACTACGTTTACAATTGGTATAGATACAGAAGAAGTAGTAAAACAGAAAACAAGAGAAGCCGATCCGCTTTATAATATCCTCAAAGTAAAGCTAGGACGGGATAATGATAAGCAGATGATCGAAGCTATCCGGACTGTTACAGACAAACCTATAGCGATAGATGCCAATCAAGGATGGAAAGACAAACATCATGCGTTGGATATGATTTTTTGGCTGAAAGAACGCGGTATAGTGATGATAGAACAACCTATGCCAAAATATAATCTGGAAGACGCAGCTTGGGTTACAGAGCGTAGTCCTTTACCTGTATTTGCCGACGAATCGTTCCAAAGATTATCCGATGTATTGCGCCTGAAGGGAGCGTTCACAGGAATCAACATAAAACTCATGAAATGTACAGGAATGCGCGAAGCCTGGAAAATGCTCACTGTAGCACGTGCGGTAAATATGAAAGTAATGATAGGTTGTATGACTGAAACTTCATGTGCCATTTCGGCTGCGGCCCAACTGTCGCCGGCTGTAGATTGGGCCGATCTTGATGGGAATTTACTTATCAGCAATGATTGCTTTAGCGGGGCAACCGTTGTAAAAGGTAAAATACAATTGAGTGAAGCCGCAGGAATAGGCATAAAAAAATTGTGATAATAGATTAATAGATTAATATTTTACTTTAATTTATTTATCTTTGCATGATTTTTTTTAACTTTCTAACCTAACCATAAAAGTATTATGATATTACTCGCTGAAAGCGGATCTACTAAAACGGAATGGTGCCTGGTAGATAGGAACGGTATTACCGAACAATTTCTGTCAGATGGTATAAATCCTTTTTTTCAAACAAGAAAAGAGATAAGTAGACTTGTACGCTTACAGTTACCTCCTGTTTTTTTCAAAACAAAGATTAATAATATATATTTTTATGGAGCAGGATGTTCTTCTCTGGAAAAGAAGAATGTAGTCAAAGCATCTCTGGAAGCTCAATTCAAAACGCCAACAATTATAGAAAGTGACCTTTTGGGATCTGCCCGCGCTTTATTCCAAAATGAAGCAGGCATCGCCTGCATTTTAGGGACAGGGTCAAACTCTTGTTTTTTCGACGGAGAGAACATTGTAAAAAATGTCAAATCGTTAGGGTATATACTGGGTGATGAAGGTAGTGGAGCCTCTCTGGGAAAGTTTTTCTTGTCTGATTGCTTAAAAGGATTGGCTCCTCAAGAATTAATAGATCCATTCTATAAAAAATATAAGATAGATCCTGATGAAATAATGGATTATATATATTCCAGGCCTTTTCCGAATAAGCTATTATCCGTCTTATCGTTCTTTTTGTATGAATATTTAGAGCATCCATATGTCAATGATTTAGTGCGAAGAAATTTGAGATCTTTTTTTGAAAGAAATATTTTACAATACGAATGCACTGAATATCCAATTCGATTTGTCGGATCGGTAGCAAAGATGTATTCATTCATACTAAGGGAAACAGCTCAAGAGTTGGGAATCTATATCGATGTGATAATCGAGAACCCAATCAAAGGACTGATTGAATATCATCGTGAAAACGGGCACCTATAGAATATTTATTATTAATATTTTAATAAAAAGAGCATGATTCCCATCATGCTCTTTTCCATTATCTTTCATTTAATTACTTGAACCCTATTGGAATATAAATGAAAGAATACTTTTCATAAGATTGTCTCTTCCTGCTTCATCTTTTATAACTTCGAATGGAAAACCTAATATGCAAGTTCTATAATCACCTGAATAAGCTACTCCTGCACTTAGATTATTTTCGGTATATCTGAATACTGTATAGCAATTATCTCCTGCCGGCTCAATTGCATCCGGCGATTCTACTGCATAAAATACAGGATTCAACTTAGTATAGAATTCATAATTACCTGTAATATAAGAAAATGGAGATGCAACACCTTTTACTTTACCTTCTACAGCGGCCCTACCTACTCGCCATTTATATTTTAATACATCAGTAGCAAATGCCTTATCTTCGTTGTCGGCATTCTCATTATCCCACAGATCGGAAGCAACATAGGCTCCACTAACAAAAATATTTCCCCCTTGTTTGCAATATGCTGCAATTTTATTCTGAAAATCTTTAGTGAAAATTTTAAATTCAGCCGGATGCACACCCCGTCCTATTTTAGTTTGTTTCTGCTTACCCAGTATGACATCAAGTAGTTTGTACCGATTCATATCTACTAATCCATCGATAACAGCATCACGGCTAGTTGACACAAAAGAATAACCGGCTTTGGCTATAGATTTTCCATGAAGAGCAGGGTAATCAAATGTATTTCCGGCAATGACTGTTGTCTCAAAATTAGCATTGCTTGCCCCAAATCCGGCTGCATCATCGTCCATCCACGGGATTCTACGCCTGAATTCATACTGGCTTCCGATATAGTTATATTCCTTTTTATCCGGAACGCCATGATCGATGAAATCAACAAAACCACCGATGCTATCTTTTGTGGTAAAACTATATGGCGCAGACAGACGATCGAATCCATTCACTACCAGTACCTGGCCTTTCTCATTTGATTTTCTATACACAGAAAGTATCTCCGATGGGAAACTTTCACCACCATCATTTACTGCTGCAACTTTAAAACTATACATTCTATCTTTGTCAATAGCTAAGTTGAGTTTTGTATCATGTACAATAACTCCATTGTCAAAATCGCCATCACCAATACGGGTATAAACAATATATTTATCCGGTTTCGCAGTAGGTTCTGTAATGTCTTCAACAGGTTTCCACATAAGATTAACCTGTGTTTCTCCGGCAAATTCTGCTCCAAACGATTTTACAGGAAGTGGCTGTACAACATATTCATAATTATATTGACGGGCAATAAATTTCAACATTCCTTTATAAATAGAGCGGCTAACTGTAAAGCGAAAACGGGGATCGAGCCCATATTTCATATCAGCGAAATTCTGATGTGACAACAGTTCAAGAAGCATAGTAGGCACATTAGGCACACGAGCTTCGCTATACGAACGATTCCACATATGGCGGCGTGTCCATTTTGGCTCATATTCACGACGGATATCTTTTGTTATTTCATCCATAATGGCATCAGTCAGATCTCTTGAAGCCCAACGTGTTTTACCATTTTCAAACACTTCTTCGTTAGTATGCGTCATATAAATACCAAGAGTACCAATTATAGAATCATTATATGTGGTTCCGGCGTCGGTATGGAAAGCCATTGCCAGATCCACCGGAACATTCAACCCTCCGGATTTAGGTAATACCGAAGAACCTCCACTGATATAATTAACCCAGAAACCACGGCTCTGGTAATCGTCTGTATAATCATTTTTTCCTTCACTTTTGTTATAAATACTATCAGGGGCACCAGCCCATTGTAGCCAGTAACGGGCACCCTCGGTATATCGCGGATAACCGCTGGTCTCAGGTTTATAATCAATAGCCGGTAATTTCTTATGATTGCTGCCATCTATCGCCTCCGAGCTTTTTGTGTTATCTGTTACAACACCGCTTGGATGAGGCAGACGGGCTATATTACCTATCCCCCCTCCTATTTTGACGGCATCGGCTGTAAGGATACGGCCCGATTTACTACTTCCGTTAGTCAATACAATCTTGCAGTTATCATTTTTTCCCTTATCGAAAGTAAAAAATCCTAAAAATATCCATGTACCGCCTCCCATTTTTTGATTAATACTAAAATCCGTTTTTCCACCCAAATGATAAACCGAATAGTGCGCCTCGTCTGTACTGTTTGGCAATGTTTGGTAAGACACGTAAACCGCATACTCTCCTTTTTCCGGCATATCGGGTATCCATTCGCATTGACTCACATCTTCTTTCGAAACTGTTTTTATCTGGCGGTATGTACCCAGTTTAAACGGATTTTCGCCATCCAGATAAATAGTCTTCGTATTTGCGAATCCGCTATTTGTTCCTGTAATCCATGATTCTTTTCCAGACTTTTCCGTGTAAGAAGAATTAGCTATATTCTTGTCATTGTCAACTATTATCTCATGACGTTGTGTATCCCTTTCCCTCGGTAATAAAACATTTGCTCCCGCATTTTCAAGCATCGGTACAAGATATGGCAGTACATAGCTCTGTGTATACAGGTCCTCTACTGTTTGAAAAATACGTGCCCGTTGCCATTCCCATCTGGCCAGCTTTTGTTCATAATACCAACCGTGACTTTGCCAAATTGCCATATGATGGTTTTGCAAGCCCTTTTCTGATGTATAAGGTCGGGACAAATTGGAAACCAGAGGCTTATCCAATTTATTAGCAAATAAGTCCTTTTTCTTTTTACCAAAAGGAACAAGATTTTCTATCGGTTGTGTATCGGTTATAAGTTCTACCTGATGCTTTTTATATTTTTCAGGCAATAACCCTTTTATATACGTATAGATATTATCCACATCGTTTTGACGAAATGGAACGTATGACAAGTTTATGCCTGTAAAAAACTTAACAGATTTACCTTTAACATTAACAGAATCTACCTTAATCCGATAAGTCTTAATATCCTTATTGGCGAATTTGGTAAGATAGTCACTTATTTCATTCCGAACCTGATCGGAAATGTCCTGCGTCTGGGCCCCGCAAGGAGTCAAAAACAGAAAAGACGCACAAATAATCAATAATCTTTTCATATGATAATAATTTTGATTTTAGTTGCCATATGGAACTCGCATGATTTTTATTATCATGGACTTTGGTGATTTAACAAAAATCATGCTTCGTTTCATAACAATAATTTTATAACCGTTCAAAGGAATAACCTTGCTTTTTTAGTATTTTTATTATCTCATCCAACCTTAAATATAGTTTATCTGTCCTAGTCACATGGGTACCGGGATGAATAAGTATAATGCTGCCATTTAAATTATTTTCTTTTTCGAACGCATACAATTGATCGATCAATTTTTGAGACGACATATAGTTTTTCATATCCGGAGTAGTGTAATCGGCTGCCGTTCTCAACCCGGATGTAAAATTGATCAACACTTGCCCTTGAGACTCGATCAACCTCACGTGATCCCTGTTATACCATTCGAAAGGAGGCAAATAATAATTTATCTTGGAAATGTCAATTCCGAACTTTGCCAACTCTGCCATGTTCCTATGAAAATCGTTTATCAGGCTATCGGCACTTACCAAACTCTTATTACGTTCTGCTCCCCATGGAGCATACAATAAATGCATGTCGGAATGACCTCCTACATAATGTCCTTTCTTTACAATTTCCTTGATTACAGCTTCATGTTCTTTCATACGGAGACAATTTCCCGTAAGAAAGAACGAAGCTTTAATTTTATTTTTATCTAACGTTTTCAATATAGAAGCTGCTCCTTCAAATACCGAATCCGCCGAGAAAATCAGGTGAATTACTTTTTTTGTTGTATCAATACGAACTGTAGCACCATCGGCATCAGTTACGGTATTACTTTTTTTTTTGACTGTTCTTTTCCCAGTTGTTCCATCATGGAGAGGTAATACATCATGTAGCAAGTCCCATCGATCACAGGCTCATTGGTACCATAGGAGTGTTCGTGGAATACAGCCGGGCCATTCTGAAAGACAGCCAAAGAATCCTTACTTCGACTCACTTTTGGAATACCCAACAATGTATCATGCCAACCTTCATCGATGGGGCCATCAACCAATCCGCCCAAACGGGTATCGTCCATTCTGGAAGAAACGGCTCCTTTCGGAAAACCTCCTATAAACGAGAATCCCCAAGGGTTACAGCCCAAAATCCAATCACGTAAAGCAGCTTCCATCTCTTCAAAGGAATTGTCTCCTGAAATATCTTTGTATTGGTGGGCATAAGAAGCAGCGCCAATAACGGCAAAGTTTGCGCACCACACATAAGGCACACCGTTCATAAACGGCTCATTCCCCGCACGGTTTCGAATGGTTTGTAATCCTTGACGCATGAAGTCGGTGAATTTTTTACTTGTTACTGCATCATCGGATTTTGCCATCAGGTGATGCCCTTGGTTGACAAAAGGATAGAACTGATAATGACGTGCAAAACCAAATGCCCACAAAGGATTAACGGGTTCCAATTGTCCCCAGTAATCGCCTTCGGTGCGCCATTTCGGATCTTTGGTAAGGGTATAAAATGTAGCAGCCGCTAATTCTATATCATCCACATAGTTGTCTTCTTCGTAAAAATATGGTGAAACTACACAGACGGTTTGAGTATTTCCGGGCTTCTCCAGGGCAAATTCGTATGCAGGCTCTGCTTTCCCAGACAGTACTTTAGCAAAAGCAGGGTCTATATTCTTGAATAGTTCAGCTCCCAGCGCAAAACAGGAGGCAAACTTACCAGCAGCGGAAGCTACTCCGGTGGTACGGTTCAGTTTAATCTCTCCGGTTCTGGGATTGGGCAAGTCTTGAGGCTCTCCGGTAATGAAATAAACCGGTCGTCCCTTACCTGGTCCCCATCCATAATCTACATTATCGTTTTGGGGCAGACCATAACCGGCATGGTCCCGATCATCGGCTATCTGATTATACATTTCCTTAGGTGCAGGGTTCATTCTGGATAGCCAGTCCAGTCCCCAACGGATTTCATCCAAGATATCGGGAATGCCGTTACTGCCCGGACTGGCATCGGCGCGATAATTGTCTTTGAAGATTGTTTTATCTTTTGCCTGATAGTAGGCTAACATCATGTGATAGATAGCGCTTGCAGTGGTGGTAACATATTGCAATTTATCGTCAGCATCATGCCACCCTCCGCGAACATCAATACGTTCTCCTGTACGAGTGGGGTGATCAACAATAAAACCATCATGCTGATGACAAACAGTGCCTAAAAAATTATTCTCTCCGCAACGTTGGCGACGCATATAATTAAGCATAAAATCGACAGATCCTTCATAAATATCTGCTCCAATCTTAAATTGAGGAGATTTCACTCCGGCGGCTTCAATATAATAATCACCTTCTGCCTGAACAGAAGAAAAGTCGAGGCGGAAGGCCGATTTTAACCCCCAATAAGTAGCATCCGTTATTTTTCCATGACCACTGAATACTGTTTTTCCGGTTTTTGCGTTAACAAGTGAAAAATCCGGCGTACCATGTTGAGTCGCAGGTAAAACCGGTGGTTGTCCGTTACTGCCACGAAACGATAAATCGGGCGTGATCTCTTCGGTTGAGATTAGCACTGCTACTTTGATATCTTCAGGAAGATACCCTAATTGGTTTATCCTAACCCATGATCCTCCTGATTGCGCATTTACCATGACAGCAAAAATCACAATTATAAAGGATAATAAACATCGTAGTCTCATGTTTTTTTAATATATAGTTTTATTTACTAATTCGTCAAATAGTTTGGCAACCTTATTCGTAACAACTTCAGCAAATACCTTCCCTTTCTCCGCAGACGATTTCCTTGGATCCCCTACCCCTGTATCGGCGGTTGTTTTTGTCCAGTTGCGTGGTATCCAGCCTACTTTGTTGTTTAAAGAATCAATATTGAACGGCCGGCCGGCACCATCTCCGGCAACTTCCAAATTCACCAGATCAGGATGGTAATGCATCATAACGGATGTTTCCATTTCGCCGGCATGATCATCTTTATTTTCAAAATAATTGTTCTGAGGCTCTACAGCAAACCAGTCACAGCTTACAATCAACATTTGAGGATAATCTACACACAGATCACGAATCATTGGCTTAAAGCTGTTTCCTCCATGCCCGTTCATTATCACCACGATATGGATTCCCTGATAGTTAAGCGATTCAACAATATCGCTAAGGATATACTTTTGAGTTTCGTAGCGGGTATGGAGGCAGAATGGTAACTCCCGCTGTCCGGGATTCTGTGCACCTAACGGAATAGGCGGCAATACCATCCCTTTTACCCCGTACTTCGACCAGGCTTTTTCTACCGCACCTACTGCAATATCGTGAGCCAGATAACAATCGGTAAGATAAGGTAAATGATAATTATGAGGTTCGGTTGCACCCCATGGTAACACAGCATAAGAATATGGTAAACCTTTCAGATTCCCATATGTTTCTTTTTGCAGATCAATATGTTTATTTTCTTCTGCCATGTTTATGACGGTTATATACTTGATACTCTCTTCTTATATTCAGCCAGACAGGCATCTAACCGTTCGTGAGCAGTTGTATCTCCCGGAACGTTATGCGAAGGATGTATATAGAGTTTAACTCCCCTGTCGGCTAATATTTCAGCCACAGTAGTTATTGTCATCCATACCATTGTTACAAAAGCCAATGTAGATACAGGGCCGACTTTATCCTGGTGATTCTTTAAAGGAACAGATGCATCCACTACCGGTACACAAGAATCAACCACTATGTCTGCTATTTCAAATATAGTTTTCCCGCTCGGATGGCGTGTTACTTTTCCTTTTGCTTCAGCAGCCGAACCGAATACAATAACTTTCATTCCAAGTTCTTTAGCACATAAAGCTACATCAATATTTACATTATTAATGCCTGTATGCGAGAAAATCCAAATACAATCCTGCTTATCAAAGTTGTATGCTTTCATTATAGCATTACCGTAACCTTCGGCACGTTCAAGAAATAAGAATTGATGAATTCCCATTTGTCCTGTTATCCCTGTAAAGAATGTCATCGGTAATTCTACCATAGGATGGAATCCAACGAATCCTCCGATACGAGGATACATTTCCTCAACAGGGATTGTAGCATGACCGCAACCGAATGTATGTACCCAATGGTTCGATTCAATGCTATCGGCCATTACCAAAGCAGCTTTTTTAATATTTTCCAATTGAGTTTCTTCAATTTTTTGCATAATGCCACGCGCATTTGCCAACCATTCTAATGCTAACATAATTTCTTTTAATTTTTATTATTAATAATTTTTGGATTTGTAAATACGATAATAAACTGTATTGCTAACAATATAGCAAGGAATACAGGAAATGAATTTATATCGAACGTTCTGGATATATATCCCATAGCATAATTCAGAATAGAGTTTCCTCCTAATGCTATAAAAAGAGCTATACCGATTGCAGTACCTGACGTTTCTTTGTATGCAGAGCCTATAAGTCCGATTGCGACAGGAAAGCCTGCTGATAAACCAAAGCCAATTAAGAATAAGCCTAATGTTACCACCGGAAATGTTGTTGACCAGTTTAATAAAGCTATTCCTACCAAAGATATTGTCATTGCTCCAGAAAGGACATGAATTTGCTTTACTTTCTTAAAAACATAGCTTAAAAATAAACGGGCCAATGTCATCCCTAACACAAAAAATGTCAGAGTTAATACAATATCTCCTTCTTCGATGGATGTTGTAGCTTTTAAATAACTTGTTGTCCAATTATTAAACAGGCCTTCCATTCCACTTTGGAAAAACAGGAAAAAACTAAGGATCAACAGTACAGGCTGCTTTAATAAAGAGGCAGCTTGTTTTACCGGAAAACCTTGTTTAAATTTCGGTTCAGGAAATCTGACCGCTACAAAATACGCTACACATAAGAGCATGAAAATCCCTGTCCACTGAAGGATTATTTCGTAAGAATAATCTTTCGAAAGTACACCAAGCAGAAAAGGGATAATCAAAGCTCCCACCCCATACGAAACCCCTAATATACTGAGTCTGGAGCTACGATTATGATCATCTGAAACATCTGAGGCAAGGGCATTTGTTGATCCGTTGAGCATGCCTCCACCCAGTCCGATAAAGAAAATGCAACCCCGCAATATTGACAGATCGTCAGAGAGAGATAATCCTTCTATGCCTAATATAGTTATGAAAGTACTGACAATAAGCAATATTTTATATCCGAACCGGTCTACTACCGGGCCAAAGATAAGTGATCCGAGTAATACACCAACCGGAAGAAATGTCACTAGAGATGAAGCACCTACAGTATCGAGGCTATATTTTTCAGTCAGAGAAGGTAGTACCGACCCCATTACAATAAAAGCTATTCCAAAAAATGCCATCCCTATACAGGATGCGATGTAGACAAGGTTTTTATTATACATATACTTACTCATTTAAGTGAAAGAATAGCCAGATAACCCGCGCCATAAAGTCCTGCGTCACCAGATAAATGAGACTGTTCAAAACGGACCTGACCAATACTTATCGGCTGAGCCCATTTACATGCCTCCTCATATATATTGTCTATAAACTGTGATGCAGGGCCAAAAACACCCCCACCCCATATAATTTTTTCAGGGTTTAGCAAACTCACCAAGTTTGCTGCTGCCATTCCCCACATTCTTATTGCTTTGCCAAGAACAAATTTAGCTAATGGGTCTTTTTGTCCATATGCGGCAAATATATCTTGTGCTATAATTGTTTCAATATCTTTGTTATAAAGTATACTCTCTTTGAAAAGAGTATCTCCTTTTATTATTTTTTTGGCCTGCCATGCAATACCATTTCCCGATGCTTGACTTTCAAAACAGCCACACATCTCGTACTCATCCAGATATGGAGTTTCCAGTGCCAGCCAACCGGCAGCACCAACTATATCGCCGTGTCCATGAAGAATTTTCCCATCAACTAAAATACCTATTCCAATACCTGTTCCCACAGCTATAAAAAGAGCATTACTACATCCTACAGCAGCGCCTTTCCAGGTCTCACCCAGTATATAGCAAGTCCTATCACTAGCTATATCGACTTTAATAGATGGATTATTTATATGATTCCTTATTTCTTCTTGTAACGGATAGTCATCCCATCCTTTGATATTCGGAGCCCATATTTTACCCGTTTTACTATTGGCAATGCCGGGCACACAGATCCCCACAGATTGTATATCTGTTATACTATGAAGAGCTACAAGGTTATCGATTGTGCTCTTTACCAAGATACCTACTTCGCTTCCCTGTTTATGTTCAAGCAAAGACGATACTTTGTGAAGCATGTTTCCATTATTGTCAAAAACTGCTCCTGTGATTTTTGTTCCCCCTAAATCGATTCCTATGACTGCCATCAGGGTCTCCTGTTTAGATTAAGATAATGAAATCCTAAGTATCATTTGGTTTAGTAAAATAAAAGGAGGCATGCCGAGATACCGGGCTACCTCCTTTTGTCGATTACATGAATAATATTTTACCAGCCCGTAGTCTGGCTCAATGTATATCCCCAGTTAGCATACAAATTGATCTGATTCTGTCCAACCGGAGAACAATAAGACTTATTGGAAAATACCTCCCTGTCTGCAACATTATCAGGCAAATAATATCCCACCATTGCAGCAGCATTCGTTCCGTCAAATGTAACCACAGTTCCGTCTTCTTTCATTATATGGGTTATACCTTTTTTGAGTGGATCAACAGCGGACGGCAATTCTACAGGCAAGTTTACCCAAATACCTTTCAAAATATCCGGATGCGTAGCGCCTTGCATATAGTCAAGCTTTTTCCAGCGTTTGATATCCAACAGACGAGCCGGTTCCATATACAGTTCTATACGGCGTTCACGGCGGATTTCCCAGATTAATTGCGGCACATCGGCATCGCGTGCAGGGTCGTTTGGCAATGTTGCCAGAGTCATATACGGAAGTTTAACCACTCCTTTTCCTATAGCTACGTCATCCAAAGGACGATCACGCAAAACGTTTATTGATTTATTAATATCATCCTGTGTAACAGCAGAACCACCTAATGTAGCTAATTCGGCTTTCGCTTCTATCCAGTTTAAAAGAACTTCTCCATAACGTATAACCGGAGCATCGTTTGTATTCGTATTGCTCGTATATTTCGGTATTGCGGAAACTTGGTCTGCAGGTATCGTAGGCCCAACTCTGTCCACAAATTTTGTAGTGAAAAGCAAACTCGCGGCTTTGTCAAAAAGATGATCCATAAAATAAGCTTCGAAGCGAGGGTCTCGTGTTTGTTTTAGATTGGCAAGGTCAAATTTGTTGGCATTCGCTACCGATGAATTTTGCCATACATTACCATCACTACAAAGAAAAGCTTTCACCAGATTGAGGTTAGCAGAAGGATCCTGACTTTCATATTGAACATTGTACGAAGCCACGCAGTGCGTTGTACTTTGTGAGGCATCATAAATACGATACATGATACATTCTTTATTACCCACCAGGCTTTCGGAACCAAAAAGATCGCGTACAGGCTTATCTATTGCGTACTGACCAGTCATTAATATATTGGCAGCATCAACAGCAAACTGAAGATATTTCTGCGCCCGCGCGTTATCTCCATTATGATATTTTTGCCAGGTACCCTCAAACAACATCCATCTGGAAATGAAAGCGGCTGCAATATTCCTGTTCAATACATTTGTCCCATCATTGGCACGCATATTATCCAAAACATATTTAAAGTCATCGTATACAGCATCCATCACCTCTCCACGGGGCATACGGTCTTTATACATAATATCGACATCGGCAGTCGAAAAATTCTTTTCGAAATATGGAACATCTCCGAACGCGCTCACCAAACGGCAATAATCGAGCGCTTTGAAAAAACGTCCTACAGCTATCCAGTGATTAGACTGTTCCGGAGTAAGAACAGTTTGCATGCGATTTTCGATACGATCAATCATCAGATTGGCTTTACGTATCCATCCGAAATACCATGTAGGGCCACAATAGTTAGTTTGCCATGCCGGAGCGGTCAACACACCGTTCGTATTAAGAGTATTATTGCCACTACCTCTATCGGTAGGCACATTGGTTTCAAATGCCGTCTGCGTACCTCTTTGAACAACATCATCGCTGAACATATAACCCTTAAAGAGCGAATAATCCAATGTCCAAGAGGAATTATATCCTACAAAAAACTGCGGATAAAACTCGGTGACAAATAAACGAACATTATTTTCCGATTTCCAGTAATTTTCATCATCGAATCTATTCAATTCCGGACGATCCAAATAATCGGAACAACCTTGAAACAAAAGGATAAACAATAAGCCGAAGCAAACAATCGTCTTCCTTATTATATTGATTTTTTTCATAAGTTTAAATTTCTAAAAAGTTAATTGAACACCAAATGAAACGTTCTTAAACATAGGCGCTCCAACACCTGTACGGCCTGAATTATAGTTTGAAGTATCCCACATAGAATATCCACTCACTGCTTCCGGATCAATAGGAAGTCCTCTCAGGTTATCCCATGTTATAATATTTTCTAAAGACATATATACGCGCGCTCTTGTCAGATAAGCCTTTTTGATAAGAGTAGCCGGCAAGCTATAGCCCAATGTCACATTCTTCAGCCTCAGATAAGCCATATTCAGCAAATAACGGTCCGACACCTGCGTATTACCAGTTACAGTACTACCTCCGGCAACAGCTCCGATATTATATGGACGCGGATAGAACGCGTCCGTGCGATCCTCTCTCCAGAAATCTTTGGCAAATGCTTCTGCCATAGCACCATCGGAAACATTATATCCGGGAATAGCCAAGGCTCCGTCACCCCAAATAGAACGTTTACCTACGCCCTGAAAAAATACTTGCAAATCAAAGCCTTTATAATCGGCGCCCAAACGAAATCCGTAATTATAGCGAGGGGTAGAATTACCTATTATATCCAAGTCGCCCCTGTTATCATCCGTATCGCCACCATTATCAATCCTGTCATTACCATCCAAATTTTTGTATTTTACATCACCGGGACCAAAACGAAAGAGCCCATTGCCCTGCGGTTTTACTTGATACACAGGATTATCACCTTTCAACTTATTCATTGTAACTCCATCAACAGTAATTGTTTCGATGTTTCCATTGGAGTTATATACAAAGTCATCTTCCTGATACAAACGATCTACCCTATATCCGTAAATATCACCGTAGCGTCTTCCTTTCCACCAGAATGTAGAAGCTGTACCTTTAATCGCCCCCTCAGTATAATCAGTAACATATGTACTGGCATCCGACAGGGTGAACATACCATTTATGCTTAATCCGTTGGCAAACCGGTGTGTATAATTTAGCGCCAGTTCCCAACCTTTTGTCTGCAATTCACCATAGTTTCCTACCGGAGCAGGAGCGCCGAAAGCATACGGCAAAGTAAGACCTGGTATGATCATATTGCTCGTAGCTCGGTTATACCAATCAAACGTAGCACTAAACTCATCAAAAAGAACAAGATCCACACCTAAGTTCAAGGTCTTGATATCTTGCCATGTAATATTTCTATCCACAGGAGGAGGTGTTCCGTAAAAAGAATTTCGAATACCGCTTGATCCAATCCATGATGAATTAGTAACTTTGGTCAAACCTGAAACATAAAGTCCATTTGATACAGTCTGGTCACCAATTATCCCATAAGAACCCCTGAACTTTAAAGAACTTAACACAGGTTTTGTCCATTTCATAAACGATTCTTCGCTCGCTCGCCAACCAGCCGAGAAAGAAGGGAACCAACGCCATTTCAGTTCCTTCGGAAACTTGGAGGCTCCGTCGTAACGTAAATTAGCTTCTACTAAATATTTTTGTTGGAACGCATAATTCAAACGACCGAAGAAACCAATCTGCGAATCCCAAAGCGTTTGACCACCGGTAGTCTGTGTACCTGATGTCAAACCGAATTGAGGATTTGAAGGATCCGCCAATGCTGTTACCTGCCCCCATACGGATTTTTCTTTTGATTTCACAGCATTCAATCCTGTCATAAACGTAAATGCATGAATATCGATCAGGTTCAATCTGTAAGTAGTGTAGGCATTAAACGTATGCTGTTGTTGGTCTTCAAAGTCCCTGCGGATATGATCCGGATTAGCTCCTACTCCCGTATAGTTCTGGAAAGGAAATTGGTAAGCGGGCATTGCGCCGGTTGCTCCCGATGAAACAACCTCACCATTCTGATCGACATAAATACGGTTTCCGTTTTCATCCATCCTGGCTTGGGCTCCAGACCAAGTGTTTGCCGCAGTATAAGACATTCCCGGCCTTTCATGAACAAATTCCCTGTGAGCAAATGTATAATCGAATTGCAAATCCCAGTCTTTCGTGAAATTCAGGGTTGCACCCAGGTTCACATTCAGATAATTTGTTTGTCTGCTAGCAGTATTAGCCTGTGCTGCTTCCGATGCAGGGCTACGGAGTATATTCCCGTTTTCGTCATAACCAAATGGTTGCAACGGCCCCCAACGGAAAATATACAACCAAGGGTCGGCTGTGGTGGAATTGCTCATATACGGATAGTATTTAGTACCCTGAGAGAACAAAAATCCGCTTCTCAACGTAATATACTTATTGATTTCCGTACTTATTTTTCCCGAAGCATTATAGCGCTGGTATTTATCTACTTTGGCTGTCTTCAACAAACCTGCCTGGTCAAAAAATCCCAATCCTATATTATAACTCGTTCTTCCTGATTTCCCGTTTACCGACAAATTATGTGTTTGGGTAGGCGTCCATTCCTGAACCATATAATCATACGCGTTGTACAAGCGTATGCCCATGTTCGTCGTTCCGTCCACATACCAGTCGCGTCCGTATACTACAGGATCGTTAGTACCCATACTTCCGTATTTTGCAACCCAGTCCAACGTCCTTGCATAACTTGCCTTGTCAAATGCGATGAAAGCGCCCAGTCTGCTTCCATTAACCCGTTCCATTGCCGCCAAAGTATATTCCAACCCGTTCACGGTCGCCATATTGATGTCTTTGGCTACCTTAGCCCAGGCAAAATTATTTGTATACGATACAGTTACTTTTTCCGTATTAGCGCCTTTCTTGGTGGTAATCAGAATTACACCGAAGGCCGCTTTTGATCCATAAATAGAAGATGCTGCCGCATCTTTCAATACGGAAATTTGTTCTATGTCGTTCGGATTAATCAATGTCAGACTTGGTACTTCTACATTGTCAACCAGAATCAGCGGACTGGAACCACCATTGATAGATCCTATTTGTCCACGAATTTTGAATACAGGGTCGGAACCAACTTCACCGCTCGGTATAACGATAGACAATCCCGGTATGGATCCTTGCAGGTCACGGCCTACATCGGAAACCGGACGGCTTTCCAAAGTCTTCTCAATATCCACCGAAGCCACAGCTCCTGTAAGGTTTGCTTTCTTTTGAGTACCATATCCTACAACCACTACTTCCTCCATCGTTTGGGCAGTCTCTACTAAAGTTATATTAATAGTAGTCTGATTTCCGACTACCTTCGATTGCGACGTAAATCCGAGATATGAGAATACCAAGGTAGCGCCGGATGTCGTGGCTATAGAGTAATTACCATCGATATCTGTCAAAACCCCTTGAGTGGTTCCTTTAACGGCAACGCTTACCCCAACCAAGGGCTCGCCGCTAGAATCTATAACTTTTCCTTTAACTGTAATTCTTGTTTGTTGCTGTTCCAACAGTCCGTCAGAATGTACTTTGGCATCCGCTGCATAGCTATTTATAAAGATGCATATAAGCCCAATGACCAACAAACAAAGAACTTTTTTCAGCATTGAACTTTTACTTTCTTTTAAGTTGTCCATAATAGTTTGTTATTAATTAAATATTACAGTCTATATATTGAGATCGTAATTTTACGGGGCATAGTATTATTAACTTGATCTACATACAAAGACCTAATAAAACACATTAAAAATAAAAAATAAGATGTTAGATAATTTGATGTTAAAATATTTCCATAAGCTATTGTTTTGTATGTATATTCATTATTTTCGATATTTTAGTTCGATATTTTTAGACTTTAAATTGAACAGCACAATGCTTTAAAACATTGACTTTTATCATTCCAAAAACCTATTAATTGAAAAATACGATAGAACTCTCAGAATGAGAAGGACTCAAACTAGTTATTCCGTATCTGTATTTTTCTAAATCTTTCTTGTTTTTGCATGGTATTGCTAATTCTGTTAAGCCGGTTACAGCAATAATGCTCTCGGGATTATCTTTATTTACCGGTTTATTCCTTTTAAATTTGTAAATAACAAAACGTTTGGCATTTTTGCCACGCTGCCATTTTAAAGAAATATTTTGATCATCAATCATTTGAATTGATGCATCTTGCGGATTTTCAGGTTCAATGCGTTTAATTCTATTGTTTTCGGGCGAGATGCTCAGGTATTTATATTCTTTTTTACTCAACTGCTTTTCTAATTTTACTTCAGGTTTGTTAAACAAAGATTTGGCACTGAAATATATTTCTCCCTTAATATTAGGGTCTGACATATTTCTTTTTATCTGACGGATAAGCTCCTTTGAGTTATGCCACTCTTTTTGTTTGGCATCCTTAGAAATTCTATATGGAGCCAGGCCTGCATATACATTCGCTCCATAATTATATTTTGACCACCAATCGGCCAGGATAGCATAGTCTGCAATTTGGTATCCTATATTAAAGTATAACTGAGGTAGTACATAGTCAATCCATCCTTTTTCCTGCCATAATAAAATATCGGCATACAGACCATCGTAATTGGTCATTGCTTTCGTATCTGATCCGCGGGGGTCTTCTGTTTTATTACGCCAAATAGCAAATGGAGAAATTCCAAATTCGACCCAAGGCTTGGCAGATTTTATTGTTTCGTTTATTTCTTTTATTATCAAATTGACATTATTCCTGCGCCAATCTTCTTTGTTTTTAAATCCACGTGGATATTTTGCAAATGTCATAGAATCAGGAAATTCTTGTCCGGCAATTTTGTAAGGATAAAAATAATCATCCATATGTATTGCATCTATATCGTAGTTACTTACAATATCTTTTACAACATTGCATGTGAATTCGCGGACTTCATCCAAACCCGGATTGAAATATTTAGCTTTACCATAATTTATTACCCATTCCGGATGTTTATTCATAATATGATCTTTTGCATATGTGTTATAGCCCACAGTGTCATTATTTATACGATATGGATTGAGCCACACATGTATATTCAGCCCTCGTTTATGACATTCGTCAATAGTAAATCGCAACGGATCATAACCCGGGTCTTGGCCTTGTACTCCTGTCAACCAATGGCTATAAGGCTCGAATTTGGACTTATAGAAGGCATCTGCAGTCGGTCTTATTTGAAAGATAACAGTATTCATGTTATACGCCTTCACATTGTCCAACAAGTTTATCATCTCCTGTTTTTGATCTTCTGAAGGGAGACCCTTTTGCGAAGGCCAGTCTATATTTGCAACAGTTGCAATCCATACGCCACGTATAAACCGTTTATTGGACTGGGCAGAAACAGATGCAAAAAATAACATTAGCAAAATCAAGCAGAAATTTAATTTTTTCATATCATTACAACTAATAAAATTTTAACTTCCAGCACCCTCCTTCCGTCATCACCTATTACAAAGACCAACATATATCAGGATAATACATATAGATCCAATCAAAAGAAATTAAGGAATGACTGTAAAATATAGACAGAAATGCTTTTCATGGTGTAAACAATCATATAAAATAGAATAGCATACTATCTTGGTCGATGTAAATATATAAGGTTTTTATCGATCTTTTTAGATATATTTCCTTATTTTGTATTTTATTATATATATTTTCAATATTTTAATTTTAACAGTTTGTGGAATAATTATAAAATACAGAAACACAGACATAATATAAAAACACACAAATACATTTTTATATTTACGAACATTTTTTAATCATTTTTCATATATAATGAGAGCGGGTGTATCAAAAGCCTCAAGGCTTTTTAAAATAGCAAAGGTTGATAATCAAACATGACTACCAACCTTTGGGGTTATGATCAATATTGTTTCTTTCAGAATTTCATGTCCGTTATAGATGCAGCAACCACATTGGCAACCACTTCACGCAAGCGTGATACAGCACCTTTGTCTTCGGGATGGACACGATTTGTAAGCAATATGACAGCTGTATCACTCTCAGGATCGATAGTAATTGATGTACCTGTATAACCTGTATGTCCATAAGCCGAAACGTCAAAAATATCTCCGTCATTGGCATATCCGGAATATACATCCCAACCTAAAGCCCGGCCAAATTTTTCAAATCCGCGAGGTACACTCCTAAGGGTCTTCACTGTTAAAGGGCTTAAAATTCGTACACCTTTTACCTCTCCATTGTTGAGTAACATGGCTGTTAATACAGCCAGATCTTCGGCATTGGAAAATACCCCCGCATTGCCCGAAACTCCTCCATTGACTATACCGGCCAAAGGATCATGTACCTTTCCTTTTAGCACAGAACCATCAGCTTGTTTCTGAGTAGGCGCCACCCAATCCAATGTTTCTCCTGTTGGATTATAGTCTGTATGACGCATGGCTAAAGGAATAAATATATTTTGTTTGGCAAAATTTTGTAAACTCATTCCCGATACTGTTTCGATAATGCGTTGTAGAGTTATAAAATTTAAACAACTATAGTCGAATACCGTAGAGGGTTCATTGTTACGTTTCACTTTCGATATATGTGTGATTAATCCATCCGGATTAGGCATTGTATATTCTTTCTTTAACTCTTCCACCGAAGCATAAGGAGGAAGCCCCGATGTATGAGTAAGCAGATCTATGATCCTGATATTCTTTTTTCTTCCCGAATCAGGATCTGTCCATGGTTGAAAACCGGGAATATACAATGATACATTGTCTCTCAATCTGATCTGTCCCCTTTCCAGTAATATCATTGTAGATATAGCCGTTGAGACAGACTTACTTACTGAAGCCAAATCAAAAACTGTATTAGTAGTCATTGCGATAGTATCAGGATATACCTGTTTGTTTCCATAAGCCTTCAAGTATGCAATTTTTTTATGTCGTACTACAGCCAGTACAGCCCCAGGAATTTCTCCCTTCTGGATAGACTGTTGAACAACAACATCAACATAAGCTAGTTTTTGCTTGTCCAATCCGGCTTTCTGAGGGCTTACTACCGACAGTTGCGCATATAGGTTGCATCCTGCGATTAACAAAATGAGTAATGATATTATATGCTTCATTTAACCAGTTTTATATTAAAAGAGAAGAAAAGGAGCTGCGCTTTTAAATAGCTCCTTTTCGCTCATTACAATCCTTTTATATCACTTAATATAATTGTTATACTCGTCATCTGTAGCACAATCCCACCAAACAGGGTAACACCAGATATTCAAATCCATGGCATGCTTGTTAGCAGCCATAGCATTTACCGTATTGTACTGTAACTCAAGTGCGTTAGGCATCCTCCAACGACGCATCCAGTAAGTAGGATCGGTCGGCGTAGTACCTGTTATCTCTGCTTGACCTGCAAACAGCGGGCTACGTCCATAACCCGGATAAACCATGCCGAAACTACCAATATTGCCCGCACTGTAATTGAAACGGCGCATATCGTTCCAGTTTTCAAGACTACAACCCATAGCCACATATTTTTGTAACATGATGTCGGCCATTGTCAGGCTGCCTGCATCTTGGCATACAGCAGCACTGGCCAGATACGAAGACATCTTGCTTATATCCATCGGCATCATGTCCGGATTGTCGTAACCCGCCGATTGCCATTCTGTCAGTTTAGTCTGCATCATGTCCATGTGAGCCTTGATACCGTCCTTGTATGCGGTAAGCGCATTTGCCTTTTCTCCTTTTCTCATGTAAACCTCTGCCTTGATGAAGCACATTTCGTGGTAAGTCAGGATTTCCTGATCCGAGTTTGGACGGATCTGAAATGAGCCTGTGGAAGCCACGGCTCCGGCACTTTTTCCGGAAGTTGAGGCATACCAATTCATATCCATCTCGTCAGAGCCGCCTGTCAGTGTAGAGTACTGACGCAGATTTACATATACAGTATCGCCTGCTAATATGTAATTTCCATTGTTTATAAAATGCGATCCCTTCGGATAGGTAACGGTTACAGCATCAGCATCGGCTGTATAATTATAGTTTCCGGCATTCAGTCCATTAATAAAAGCCGTACGATCGGCAGGTAGAGCGCCTGCAAAACTATATTTCACATCTGTATCTTTATCTGCATATGTATAAAGAGCGATAGAAGTAGCGCCTCCCTTTAACAAACGCTCAGACGGGCCGTAAAAATCAACCCCTTTGGAACGTAACCATTCATAAGACATAACCTTGCCATCAGTACTCAATTTCATATTAACCATCATGGCCGGAACAATTTTGCTCATACGCGGGTCTTCCACACCAGAACCACGCATATTGGTCAGCAAGTCATAATAATATTTAGAGATGCGTTGGTTTGAACCCCATGCCACATAGTCGAAATTACCGTTTGTCATAATAGGGTCGCCAAATAGGTAATCGGTCACATCATCCTTCTTGTTATAGCAAACAGCCACCGTATTGTCGGCGTTGGATTGAGGGGCTTTAGACAGACAATCCAAAAGGGCGTCCGGGCTAAATTCCGCTTTCTTGGACAGCTTCAGCAGATAACGAGCTTTCAAGCCGTAGCTAAGTTTCAACCATTTGTTCACATTGCCGCCGTTCCACATATCGCCAGCCGAAAACTGTTCAGCTCCGGATTCCTGAGCTTTGCCGAAAAGTTCAATTGCTTCGTCCAGCTTGGCAATACAACCCTCAAAGACTGTCTTACCGTCATCATAAGCGGGGCTTACGGAAGCGCCCAATGCTTCGGTATATGGAATTTCACCATACAGGTCAAGCATTTCCATGAAGCCCAGTGCGTGCATTACGTCAGCAGCAGCCATATAGTGATAGGCGCCTTGCTTCTGAGCCGTATTGTACATGTCGTTCAAATTAGCTGCCGCAGCAACGAACCATGTCTGATAAGATGTAGTAGTAGAACCAGGCTGACATGCCCACGTCACAGCCAAATAAGTATTGTTGGCGCTGTTGCTGTAGTAAACTCCAGACTGGCAGGAAGTACGCATATTGGTAACTCCCGCAGAGTACTGATAGAACTTCTGTATCCACGGCAGCCTGTTGGCTAAAAGCGCTGTTTCATTGTTCGGGTTGTCAGGATCGGTATTGACGTCAAGCCAATCGTTGCAGGAAATCATACCCAACATAAGTATACAACCCAATACGACCATATATTTAATTTTCTTCATAATCTTCTATTTTATCTGTTTTTACTTAGAATGTTAGATTCACTCCCAAAGAGAAACTGGATGTGGAAGGTACACTACAGTAGTCAATGCCCGTAGCTCCTGAACCGCCCGTACCACCAGCCGTGCTTACTTCCGGATCCATACCTTTGTAATTGGTCAAGGTCAGCAAGTTGGTGCCAATAACCGTTACGGACAATCTCTTGATAATGTTCTGTTTTTTGATCAGGTCGGTAAAATCATAGCTGACAGACAACGAACGCAGTTTCAACCAGTTTACAGAAGTGATGAAGTTATAAGAGTTCGACAGATAATTAGACCAGTATTTCTGTATCATGGCTTTGCCCGAATAAGACGTACCATTGATGGTATAGTTCTGATCGGCATAATAAGTCAGGTCAACATCATCGCCAGTCTTGCTGTCAACGCCTTTTACGTTAACGTATTCGCGTCCGTTAGCCGTTGTCAGCTTACTCAAACCATTGGAAGCCAGATAATATTCAGTACCGTTATATACGTCCCCGCCCAGGCGGAAGTCAAGCAGGAAGGACAGTGTCAGGTTCTTGTAGCTGATCGTATTGTTCAACCCGCCGATAAATTTCGGCTCGCGGTTACCTACAACCGTTGCAGTTTCAGCTGATACCTTGTACAGGCCAGTTGTCGGATCTACCTGATAGCGTCCACCCTCTACTTCCACTTGTTTTTTCTCTTCTTTGCCATTTACAGTTTCGATTACTTCCTTCGTTTCATAAGCGTAGCGTGTACCGACCATACCAAGAAAATAACCGCCGTTAGGAACAGACGCGGCTTTGATGGTACCGAACTGTGCATCGGTAGGATAAAACATGCCTACACCTTCGAGGAAAGTACCTAAACGGCCTCGGTTGTAAGATGTATTAAGCGTAACGTTCCATTCAATATCTTTTGTCCGAATAGGCTTGGCGGTGAGGGCTATTTCCATACCCTCATTGATTACAGAACCTGAGTTGATACTAGACATAATATATCCGTTAGCATTGGACAGACGTGGAGATGCAATCTGGTTTTTAGTCTGGCTGTGATAATATGTCCAATCCAGTCCCAGCCGACCGTTGAGAAATTTCAATTCCGTACCCACTTCCCATGCCGTTTGCAGTTCGGGCACAAGGAAGGCGTTACCACTTGTATATTGATTACCCACGCCGGTATAAGAACCGTAAGTGAAAGGACTGACAAGATAAGTCTGCGTAGCATAAGCTGGAGCACTCTTACCCGCGCCGGCTTCACTGGCACGAATCTTACCGAACGTAAGAATATCGTTTTTCGGTAATAGTTCGGTAAATACAACCGATGCGCTGACAGACGGGTAAAAATAAGAACGGTTTTGCAAAGGAAGCGTTGAAGACCAGTCATTGCGCCCTGTTACAGTCAAGTAAAGAATATTTTTGTAAGACGCACGTAATTCGCCGTATATACCAACTAGCCGGTTACGGCTTGTAGCATCCGTAAAAAACCGGTTCTCCTTGGATATATTGGAAAAACTGGTTGTACCTGCGGTGATAAAGTTATATCCCCAATGCGTCTGACTCAGGCGTTCCGTATCTTCGGACGTAGTACCCAGCATCAGGTTCAAGTCTACATCCCCGAAAGTCTTATGAAAATTACTCATCACGTTAGTAGAAATGTATGTATAGCCGTAATCGCTCTTACTCAAACGTCCGTTTTGATACATTTCTTTCACAACGCTACCCGGAGCAATATAGGAATAGGCGTCCGTGGTGTACTGGTCGTAACCTAAGCGCGCCGATACGTCCCACCAGTCTGTAATCTTAAACAAAGCACTCAATGCGCCGGTAAAACGCTTTGTCTTATCGGACATCTTGTTTTTATTGATAATCCAGTATGGGTTTTCCTTGTCGGATGCCAAATCCCACTGTCCGTCAAACAGGCGGTATTTTGAGCCGTCCTCGTTCACATATTTCGATATGTCTTCTGTCAAGGGCCAGCTGTAAATAGCGTTCATGGTTCCGTTACCGCCGCCATCCCACAAACCACTAGAAGTCAACGTTTTATCCGTATTTGAAATAGAGTAGGCCACATTAGCGCCCACCGTCAGATGCCCATATTTCTGCTCCCCGTTGAAACGGATTGTAGTCTTGTCATATGCTGTCTGTCGTACGACACCATCTTGATTGTAATTGGACGCTGACAAGAAGAATGATCCGTTTTTAGAACCTCCGGCTAGGCTTACATTATTATCATAAACGACTCCACTCTGAAAAAAATTGCCGATATTGTCGTACAACTGAGTGCCCACTCCTAACTTTTCTCCCCATGACTGATAGGTCATGTCACTGAAAACACCGTTATTTTCATAATATCCACGTCCAAACTCTTTTTGAACTTCGGGCAGTTTTGTTACCCATGAAGTGTTCATTTTACTGGAAAAGTCTACTTTCACAGCTCCTTCTGCACCCTTCTTTGTCGTAATGATGATAGCACCGTCTGCCGCACGCGATCCGTAAAGCGCTGCCGCTGCCGCGCCTTTCAAAACAGACAAATTTTCGATGTCCTCAGGATTAATATCCATCACGCGATTGGAATAGGTAGTGGCGTTACGCGTCATACCGTCGGTTGCACTGTTACCAATCACCTGCGTGGAGTTGTCGTAAATCACGCCATCGATCACAAACAAAGGTTCGTTGGCACGCCCTTCCGAAGTGGAATTTCCGCCGCGAATAACGATAGTTGCTCCTGCACCTGCTGCACCGCTGTTCTGCGTAATGTTTACACCCGGCACTTTACCTGCCAGGGAATTGATGACATTCGGATTCTTATTTTTCAATATCTCTTTCGAATCCAGATCGGAAACAGCATAACCCAATGCCTTCCTTTCTTTCTTGATGCCAAGAGCCGTAACTACGACTTCGTCCATAGTCTGAGCCGATTCTACTAAGGTTATATCTATAATAGTTTGGGCTCCGACTACTTTCGATTGCGATGTATACCCCAGATAAGAGAATACGAGGGTTACTCCTGAAGTAGTAGTTATGGAGTAACTTCCATTAACATCTGTTAAAACCCCTTGAGTTGTTCCTTTAACGGCAACACTTACTCCAACCAGAGGCTCTCCGCCAGTGTCTGTAACCGTCCCTTTAACCGTAATTCTTGCTTGTTGTTGTTCTGACTGCCCATCCGAATGCACTTTTAGATCCGTTGCATAGCTATTTGTGAAGGAATATACAATTCCAACAGCTAACAAACAGAGAATTTTTTTTAGCAGCTTGTTTTTGCCTTGTTTTGAGTTGTTCATAATACTTTGTTTATTAATTTGATACTTCTCCTACTAAATGAATCAATTGGCAAATAATGAAAAGAAACCTATTTATAGACGCTCAACGATTGTTAAAATCAAAATTTCCAAGAATAAGAATCTGAGATAAAATACGAGTGTGTTCAATTTCTCTAACAGAGTAAAGTTAACAACCATATTTTCATACGAAAAAAGGGGAAATGGCCTTATTATTTTCTGTAATTCCTTAAACATAAATTTTGAATCAAATTCATTATTATAGGTATAAAAAACATGTAAAAGATTTAAAGATAGATTCAAAGATTCCTGTTTGCTTTTTTAAAGTATTACCATAAGCGCTTCAATTTATGTTTTACAATAATATTTGGTTTTAATTTGAGTACAATTAATTAGGGACAATTATTTTTTGTTGGAAATAATACCTACAATCCCTTCGCTAGATGTAAATAAACATTCCGTTCCATTTAAAGGAACGACTGTGTTTATAAGTGAATTCCCAATTTTATATTTCCACAGAACAGTTCCATTTTTAGCATCCAAAGCGAAAATCAATCCGTTCTTCGTACTGCCGAAAACTACATTATCTTTTTCCACAGGCATTGATGGAGCATGATCATAGCCATAGGAAACATTTACAGACCATATTTTTTTAGGTTCGTCAACTATCGCTGAATAGCAAACTACACTGTCTTGCATTGTTTTGCTATATATACGAGTACCATCGGCCGATAAACCGATAGTCTCGCGAACCGTAGATTCATTTGTACGCCATACCGTTTTTCCTGTCTCTGCGTTTACTGCGGTAAGCACCCTGTCCGGAGCTGAAAAAAATACTTTTCCGTAAGCTGCCACAGGCCAAACAGCTGCAGGAGAAAAATGCATTCGGGGAAGGCCATTATTCCATGTCCATAATAATCGTCCCGTATGCATATCCAATGCATACATGTTTGTATCCCATGCTCCAAAAATTAATTTACCCTGATAAATAAGAGGGCGTGTTTCAATATAACCTTTAACATTGCTATATTCCCACACTAATTTACCGGTCTTTATATCCAAAGCTCTCATTGTATGATCGCCTGCACCTATATATGCAATATTATTATCAATAGTCACAGCCCCTAAAACAGCTTCTTTAGCCGGATATTTCCAGACTAGTTTACCTGATGACGCATCCAATCCATATATATTTTTATCTGCGGAGCCAAAGACTATAATACCATTATTAGCAGCAGGGGTACCGACAATCCGATTACCGCTTTTAAAATCCCATATTTTTTTTCCGTCTTTTAGAGAGAGACAAGTCAAAAAACCGGCGTCGTCACCTACATAAATATTTTTCTCATAAAGTACTGGAGATGAGTATATCGTACGACCGATTTCAGCCATCCATTTTCTATGGACTTGCGGATATATTTGATTAACAGAATCAGACGGACGTTTATACAGGCTATTGTCCGCTGTATAATATTCCTTTTTTAAAGAATAGTTACCCCATTTTCGGATTTCCTGCCCTATTTTTTGCTCATATACTATTATAGAATCACCGGTTATGTCGTAAATAGAATATCCACCTAAGTTATCAGCTTTATCGCGAAGATTCGACCGGTTCAATATTCCGGGTATTCCATCATATGACAATAGTTTATTGCTATGGTAATGCCCACCGAGCACAACTTTTACATTATACTTACGAGCTACATCCGTTACCTCGTACCAGTTATCCACATCTCCATCTTGTAGCGGATAATGAGTAACTAAGATAAAAGGTTCATCAGGCTTGGCAGAAGAAAATTCTTTTTCGAGCCATGCTACATCTTGAGGAGCAACATGCCCATCCATCATTCGGATAATGGGACCTGTAGCAAACCCTAAAAATGTATAACCATTATATTGAAATTTGAATCTTTCCGATCCGAAAATGTGTCCAAAATCAGTAGAACCTGATTCACTCCACTTGGTTTCATGATTTCCCGAAATAATATAATATTTTACTTTCAGTTTATCCAGTAAGCTTTTAGCTTTATACAACGATTCCCTGTCCCCTTCCTCTGTTATATCTCCTGTCACCAGCACAAAACTGATATCTGACGTATTATTAATTTGTTCTACTGTTCGTTTCAAATCATTATAAGCCAACGAATCTTTCGTTACATGCAAATCTGTAACAAGAGCAAAACGAAAGCGCTGTCCATACAGTGATACTGTGAGAAACAACAGAGAAATAACAATTAAAATTAGGATAGAGATGTTCTTCATAAATACTACTTTATTATAATATATAGCATTATAATCTACCTGAACAATACAAATATATAAGGTTTTTATGGATCTCTTTAGATACATTTTTCTATTTTAAATTTTATTATATTTATTTCAGATATTTTTATATAAAATGCAACAAAAGAAAGAGAAAAGCAAAATATGCAAACAGATAAAGCCGCAAGATACATCAAATTTTCATTTCATGTACATTTATTCATACATGTTAACTAAACTAAAGTATTAATTAAAATAATAGCAAGCAAACGATGTATCACCAACCCGCAAACACGGTCAGCAAAGATAAACCAGTATAATCAGCAAGGCTATATTTTATTAATTTACGTATATAATTATAAATAATTGTTAATTGCAAAGATTTATATTATTCCATATAATAGAAATTTAAAATATCATCATATATTTGTTTTGTAATCATTTTAAGTCAGAACCTCGAAGAAACTTAGTGTCTAATCTTTTATCTTTGACTATTAAAAAACAAACCAAAGGATTCAAACCATGAAAAGATTGAATATCACACTTTTATTATTTATTTTGTTCACTGTATCCCATGCGCAAAACAATATTAAGGTAGGAGCAGAATCTACGAATGAATACTATCCTCTTATCATAGGAAAACGCATAGCAGTAATGTCTAATCATACAGGCATCGTTAACAATGAGCACCTTGTGGATATGCTGGTAAGAGAAAAAATTAATGTTGTCGCAATATTCTCGCCGGAACATGGTTTCAGAGGAAATGCTGATGCAGGAGAACATGTAGGCAGTTCTGTAGACGAAAAAACAGGGGTGCCAATCCGCTCTCTCTATGATGGAAAGGAGCGTAAACCCAGTAAAGAATCTATGGATATGTTCGACATATTAATAATAGATATCCAAGATGTAGGATTAAGATTTTATACCTATTATGTAACAATGGTCAGATTAATGGATGTTTGTGCTGAGTACGGAAAAAAAGTAGTAGTCCTTGATCGTCCCAACCCCAACGGACATTATATTGATGGTCCAATACTAGATATGAAACATAAATCCGGTGTTGGTTGGTTACCGATTCCTATTGTACATGGCATGACACTAGGAGAATTGGCATTGATGGTAAACGGAGAGAAATGGCTGACTGATGGTAAAACATGTGACCTGACAGTTATCAAGTGCAAGAATTATACACACAAGATGTTATATAAATTACCGGTAGCGCCATCGCCAAACCTCCCAACTATGAAATCCATTTACTTATATCCTTCGACCTGTTTATTTGAGGCCACTCCCGTGAGTTTAGGACGTGGAACTTCCTTTCCATTCGAAGTATACGGGCATCCCAATATGAAAGGATACGCTTTTTCTTTTACACCAAGAAGCATTTCCGGCGCTAAAAATCCACCTCAACTAAATAAACTCTGTTATGGCGTTGATTTGAGAAATATGTCAGACGATGAAATATTTGCCAAAGGTTTTGACCTTACATATATAATAGACGCCTATAATAATCTGAATATGGGTGATCACTTCTTCCGTTCTTTCTTTGAAAAATTAGTGGGTGTAGATTATATCCGAAAAATGATTATAGACGGGAAACCGGCTGACGAAATCAAAAAAATGTGGAAAAGCGATGTGGAAAAATTCAGACTACAACGTAAACCTTATTTGTTATACGAAGAATAAAAAATCAAAAGAATGAGCCCAATACTAGTATTAATAACTATAGCGTTTTATTTTGCCATACTCTTTGCAATATCCTATATAACAGGACGCAAGGCTGACAATCAAGGGTTCTTTACCGGAAACCGTAAATCGCCATGGTACGTAGTTGCTTTTGCAATGATAGGCTCTGCCATATCGGGAGTAACCTTTGTATCAGTGCCCGGAATGGTTGCCGCCAGTGGATTTTCATACATGCAAATGGTAATGGGATTCGTTGTAGGGCAATTTATCATTGCCTTCGTGTTAGTCCCCCTTTTTTATAAAATGAACCTTACATCTATTTATGAGTATCTGGAGAATCGTTTCGGAATTTCATCATATAAAACCGGAGCATGGTTCTTTTTTATCTCTAAGATGTTGGGAGCGGCTGTACGCCTGTTTTTGGTTTGCATTGTACTACAATTATTAGTCTTTGCTCCTCTCAAATTACCATTTATTCTTAATGTTATATTTACTGTAGGATTAGTATGGCTCTATACATATCGCGGAGGTGTAAAATCCCTGATATGGACAGATTCACTTAAAACATTCTGCCTAATTGTGTCCGTAGGATTATGTATTTATTACATAGCTTCTGACCTGGGGCTAAATTTCTCCGGCATGTTATCAACTATCAGGGATAATGATTTTTCTAAAACATTCTTTTTTGACGATGTAAATGACAGGCGTTTCTTCTTCAAGCAGTTTTTGGCAGGAATTTTCACTGTAATTGCCACCACAGGGCTAGATCAAGACATGATGCAGAAGAATATGAGTTGCCGAAACTCTAAGGATTCACAAAAAAATATTGTCATTAGTGGATCAATGCAGCTGGTAATCAACTTACTGTTCCTAATGCTGGGAGTCCTTCTATACACTTATGCATCTCAGAATAACATTGCCGTACCGGAAAAGAGTGACGAGTTATTCCCATTATTGGCTACAAACGGTTATTTTCCTATTATAGTCGGCATTTTATTTATCATAGGATTAATATCCGCTGCATATGCTGCCGCCGGGTCAGCGCTCACAGCACTCACCACCTCTTTCACTGTAGATATATTGGAAAGCACTAAGAAAAAAGCAGATAACGAAGTGGCCAAAATCCGAAAAAAAGTACATGTTGGAATGGCAGTCGTTATGGGATTGGTAATCATTATTATAGACCTGCTTAACAACACATCGGTGATAGATGCTGTCTACATTCTTGCCAGTTATACATATGGTCCTATCTTGGGATTATTTGCATTCGGCATCTTTACCAAAAAGACTGTCAAAGACAAATATATACCTTTGGTAGCGATTATAGCCCCTATAATCTGTTTTATTCTGGATAAAAATTCGGTATCCTGGTTTAATGGATATAAATTTAGCTACGAAATATTAATCATAAATGCAGCTTTAACATTCGTTGGGCTACTTCTTCTTACAAATAAAAAGAAATCATCTCTAACAACATAAACAAAAAATAGTAATGAAAATTAATTGTTTTATTCCATTTCAAAATATAGATCAAATAAAAGCAACAATAACATCTTTACGTGAATCGTCTCTCGTAGAACAAATATTCTTGCTCGATGATAATGCAAATCAAGAAAAAATAGAAGGATGTGAAGTTATTAACATCGATTCTTTACGTTCTACTTCAACAATAAAGAAGATAGCAGAAAAAGCCAATACTGAATACACGCTTATTTACACAAAACCGGCTGATCTAAGGATGGGAATGTTTGCCCTTGACCGTATGCTGCAAATAGCAAAAGATTCCGGTGCGGGCCTCGTTTACGCTGATCATTACCAGGTTGCAAACGGAGAAAAAAAGAATAGTCCGGTAATTGCTTATCAAAAAGGCAGCTTACGGGATGATTTCAATTTTGGATCAGTCCTTATTTATAAGTCTACATACCTGAAAGCAGCTGTTGCAAAAATGGAAAAAGACTATAAGTTCGCAGGAATATACGACCTTCGTTTGAAAGTCTCCCAGGAAGCCGCTCTGGTTCATATTAATGAATACTTATACACTGAAATAGAAAATGACAACCGCAAGAGCGGTGAAAAGATATTTGACTATGTCGATCCCAAAAACCGCGATATGCAAATAGAAATGGAAGAAGCATGTACCGATCACCTGAAAAAGATCGATGGGTATTTAGCTCCTAATTTCAAAGAAATAAATTTCAGTGAAACAGGATTTGAATATGAGGCTTCGGTCATCATCCCTGTTCGCAATCGCATCCGTACAATCGCCGATGCCATTCAATCTGTATTAAGCCAGAAAACAAACTTTAAGTTCAACCTGATAGTTGTAGACAATTATTCTACCGACGGCACAACTGAAGCTATAGATAAATTTGCAGATGAACGCCTCATACACCTTATTCCGGACAATCAAGAATTGGGAATAGGTGGTTGCTGGAATGCCGGGGTGCATCATCCGAAATGTGGAAAGTTTGCTATTCAACTGGATAGTGATGATGTATATTCTGACGAAAACACATTACAAAAAATAGTAGATGCCTTTTATCAACAAAATTGTGCTATGGTAGTCGGTACTTATATGCTGACCGACTTCGACATGAAGATGATACCTCCGGGCATTATAGACCATAAAGAGTGGACACCGGATAATGGACGTAACAATGCTCTTCGCATTAATGGATTAGGAGCTCCTCGTGCATTCTACACTCCGGTACTAAGAGATATTAAAGTTCCGAATACCAGCTACGGGGAAGATTATGCCCTGGGCTTGAATTTTTCACGTGAATATCAGATAGGACGTATATACGATGTACTATACCTATGCCGTCGATGGGACGACAACTCAGACGCTTCACTGGATATAGTAAAAATGAATGCACATAATACATATAAAGACAGAATCCGTACTTGGGAATTAGAAGCTCGTATTGCTCTGAACAAGGGTAATTGATTATCAATCTTTTCAGGGTGTAATAATAAGCAAAACATTACACCCTGTATAAATAAACAAACATGAGTTTAACCTCAAAACAAGCTAAAGAATTACTTCATTCACAATTAGATGAATGGATATTGGCTAAGACAAATTTCGACGCTTTGAAGAGTGTGGAAACGAAAGAATTTGACTTTTCTGATTTTGCTATCAGAATACAATTCAATCCTGCCCGTATCCAATCGTCAGCAGCCAAGATAGATGCTAAATCAATCCGGGAACGGAAATGTTTTCTATGTCCGGATAATTTACCGATAGAACAAAAAGGGATTCCATATGGCGAATATCAGGTACTGGTCAATCCCTACCCTATTTTTCCTGAACACTTTACAATTCCCACATACAAGCATACGGATCAACTTATAGCCGGCATTTACGGAGATATGCTCGATCTGGCAAAAGATATGGAAGAATATACCATTTTTTACAATGGACCTAAATGTGGAGCTTCGGCTCCTGACCATGCTCATTTTCAGGCAGGTAACAAAGGTTTTCTGCCATTAGAGAAAGAGATAAAAAGCATAACAAAAGAAACGGTTTTAAAGTCTGATAAATTAATACTTTATGCCATCAGGCAATATATGCGAAATTGTTTTCTTTTGGAAACAAAAGATAAAGATGCTGCAATAACCGTATTCAATAAACTATACGGATTTTTGGAGCTCAAAGAGGATGACAAAGAGCCTATGACGAACATACTGACATGGTATGAAAACGGAACATGGTACAGTGTTGTTTTTCCACGCGAAAAACATCGTCCGTACTGCTTCTTTGCCGAAGGAGACGATAATTTACTGATAAGCCCTGCCTCCGTAGATCTCGGAGGAGTGTTTATTACTCCTTTGGAAAAGGACTTCAAAAAAATAAGAGAAAAAGATGTTAAAGATATTCTAAAAGAGATTTGCATCAGTGATGAAAAAATGCAACTCGTCATTGACAAATTAAAAATGTAATGAAAATGGAACCGAAAGTAAGCGTCGGAATTTTGTGGAACGAAAAGATATCTTTTACCTTGAATGCAGATTATTTGTGCCAAGGAGAAATAGTATCTTCCGAAAACAGTGCACAATTGAAGGATAATCAAATTCTATGGAATGGGCTATTGTATAAAGAATTACTCTTCGAACCACAAAATGATGACGCCTGCTTTACTCTGAAGGATGTCGTTATCGGTATTAATTTCCACTGGGAACGAAAAGAAGACCAACAGTTTCAAGGGGCATTGAAACTAATCGTGGAAAATAATATGATAACTGCTATTAATCTTATTAAAGTAGAAAACTATCTCACTAGTGTTATCTCATCAGAAATGAGTGCCACAGCATCTCTTGAGTTGCTGAAAGCTCATGCTGTTATATCGCGTAGTTGGTTGTTGGCTCAGATAGAAAAGAATAAAGAAATCGTAGCCAAAAATGAAAATTATTCGACATTTACAGAAACAGAGAATGAGATAATTCGTTGGTATGATCGTGAGGACCACACGAATTATGATGTGTGTGCTGACGATCATTGCCAGCGCTATCAGGGAATTACACGCGCTTCGGCAAATATCGGCATCGTAAAGCAGGCTATTGCGGAAACCCGCGGGCAAGTATTAATGTCAGAAAACAAGATATGCGATGCCCGGTTTTCGAAATGCTGCGGAGGTGTTTTCGAAGAATTCCAAAACTGTTGGGAAGACACAAAATTCCCTTATCTGGTAAAGCGTAGAGACAGTGAATCTCCGCTGGATATACCTGATTTGACACAAGAGAGTGAGTCTGTAAAATGGATACAAACCAATCCGCCTGCCTATTGTAATACACAGGATAAAAAAATTCTGGGACAAGTACTGAATAATTACGATCAGGAGACCGTTAATTTTTATCGCTGGCAAATCAGTTATTCTCAGGAAGAACTGTCAGAACTGGTGAAAAAACGTTCCGGGATCGATTTCGGGCTTATTCAAGACCTGATACCTATACAAAGAGGTACATCCGGACGGCTTGTAAAATTAAAATTTGTAGGAAGCAAGAAAACACTAATTATAGGAAAAGAACTGGAAATACGCCGTATTTTATCCACTTCCCACCTCTATAGTTCTGCTTTTATTGTTGACAAAAAAGACAATACTTTTATCCTGTCAGGAGCCGGCTGGGGACATGGAGTCGGACTTTGCCAGATAGGAGCAGCCGTTATGGGAGAGAAAGGATACAAATACGACACAATCTTATTGCATTACTATATAGATGCAACTATAAACGAACTATATTAAGTAAATATAAAGAATATGAAAGGAAATAAAAGATCGCCTTGGGCGTGGATTCCTACTCTATATTTGGCAGAGGGATTACCCTATGTCGCTGTAATGACCATTTCGGTGATTATGTACAAGCGTATGGGTATTTCCAATACAGATATAGCTCTATATACCAGCTGGTTATACTTACCCTGGGTAATTAAACCATTCTGGAGTCCGTTTGTGGATCTGCTAAAAACAAAACGTTGGTGGATAGTAACCATGCAATTACTTATTGGAGCCGGATTTGCAGGCATTGCATTTACAATTCCCCTACCCTTCTTTTTTCAGGCTACACTGGCTTTCTTCTGGCTATTGGCATTCAGCTCGGCAACACACGACATAGCCGCCGATGGATTCTATATGCTGGGACTCGACACCAACCAGCAGGCTATGTATGTAGGCATTAGAAGTACCTTCTACAGAGTAGCTACGATTATGGGACAAGGTATCCTTATCATCCTTGCAGGATTTCTGGAAAGTACATCAGGTAGTGAGCCTGTAAAAATAAGTATTGATGCTTCGCCGCAATACACTCAATCTACACTGTATATACCCCAACTACAGGACACAGCTCCTCAAGATGGAAATATACGATTTATTGTAGACAGGGATGTCGTACAAATTGGAACACACGGCGTAAACAAAGACAGCCTACAACTCTTTATTAAAGAAATAAATACTTTAAATCATGATAACGGGTTCAGTACCAAAGAGATCGTTGATACAACAAAGAAAGTAAGTTGGTGGACATCTAGCGTATCAAAACCCTTAGGAACATGGATTAAAGGCAATTTTGGTGAAAAACGCTATGTAGAGAAATCCGGACACACTGGCAACGTGGCTGTAGTAGCAGTCAGGCTGTCAAAGCAGCCTGAAGATGGTAAAGAAATGGTGTTGAATACAACAATGAATCATGGTGATCAAAGCATTTCGCTCCTTATAGGTGAACGATTAACTTTTAACAATGCAAACTGGAATAAACCGGCTTATATCGTATTTCAGATTGATCCGAAACTTACAACTGCCAGTTCTGCTGATTATAAAGGCTTATCGGGAAATATTCCTTTCGCTTGGTCTATTACATTTTTTGTACTGGCCGGATGGTTTATATTCTTTAGTTTCTACCACAGGGTAGCGCTACCTAAACCCGATTCGGATAAGACACATACACATGTGACTGCAAAATCCATATTGAAAGAGTTCCTTACCACATGGTATACTTTTTTCACAAAGCCGCAAGTTGGAGCAGCCCTATTCTTTATGCTCACATTCCGTTTTTCAGAAGCTCAATTACTGAAACTCATCAATCCGTTTTTACTGGACTCAAGAGAAATAGGTGGTTTAGGGCTTACGACCGGTGAAGTAGGGCTTGTTTATGGAACTATCGGAATTATTGGTTTAACATCAGGCGGAATTATCGGCGGTCTCGTTGCTGCTAAAGGAGGTTTGAGAAAATGGTTATGGCCAATGACTTTGAGTATGTTATTAACAATAGCGACATTCCTATACTTGAGTTTTACACAGACAGACAGCCTGATCATTATCAATATCTGTGTATTTATCGAGCAATTCGGCTATGGATTCGGATTTACGGCATATATGCTATTTATGATATACTTCTCCGAAGGTCAGCATAAAACAGCCCATTATGCATTCTGCACCGGATTAATGGCTCTGGGGATGATGATACCGGGTATGTTTGCCGGATGGTTACAAGAACTATTAGGTTACAATCATTTCTTTATATGGGTAATGATCTGTTCTATAATTCCTATCATAGCCGTCTCTTTGCTTAAAATAGATCCTAACTATGGAAAACCCAAAGCAAAAGAAGAGGGGAATAATAATTAAACTATCATGAAAAAAATATCGATTATATTATTTACACTATGCTTTTTATCTGTCACGGCATTTGCCCAAAAGATTAAGGTAAAAACGGGTATTGAAATATTAAAAGAGCAAAACTTTAAAGTATTGGAAGGTAAACGAGTAGGACTTATCACCAATCCTACGGGAGTGGATAACAAGATGAAATCTACTATCGATATTCTGAGTGAAGCTCCAAATGTAAAACTCGTTGCGTTATTCGCTCCTGAGCATGGCGTTCGCGGAGACGCTCACGCAGGAGATCATGTTGACAATGTAACCGATCCTAAGACCGGAGTTCCTGTATATTCTATTTATGGAAAAACAAGAATCCCTACCCCTGAAATGCTTAAAGGTATAGATGTTTTGGTATATGACATTCAGGATATAGGATGCCGCTCTTTCACTTATATAAGCACAATGGGACTGGCTATGCAAGCCGCTGCTGAAAACAATATAGAATTTATTGTTCTCGACAGGCCAAACCCTCTTGGAGGATTAAAGGTTGAAGGTGGCTTAGTTGACGATAAATTTATTTCCTTTGTTAGTCAGTTCAAGATTCCATATGTCTACGGACTTACATGTGGAGAATTAGCTTTATTGCTTAACGGAGAGAAAATGCTTAAACAAGAATGTAAACTACATGTGGTGAGGATGAAAGGTTGGAAACGTAAAATGTCGTACGAACAAACAGGTCTTCAATGGATACCATCATCGCCACATATACCACAACCTATATCGGCTGTGTTCTATCCGGTATCTGGTATTTTAGGTGAATTGGGTTACATGTCCATTGGCGTAGGCTATACTATTCCATTTCAAATGTTTGCCGCTGAATGGGTAAACGCGGAGGAATTAGCTGACAACATGAATCGGCTAAATTTGCCGGGCATTCATTTCAGACCTTTACATATAAGACCTTTCTATTCTGTTGGACAAGGACAGCAACTACAAGGTGTGCAGGTGCATATTATGGATTATGAGAAGGCCAGACTGTCGGAAATACAATTTTATCTGATGCAAGAAATAGCAAAACTATATCCGGACAAAGCGATCTTTGATAATGCCAATGACAAGCGGTTCCGTATGTTCGATCAAGTATCCGGAAGTGATTTTGTTCGTCTGGCATTTGTTAAAAATAATAATTTTGACGATATTAAAGACTTTTGGTACAAAGAAGTAGAACCATTCAAGAAAACATCAAAAAAGTATTATTTATATAAATAAGTCAACTAAAAGGACACACAATGAATCAAAAATCCAGTAGCCGGCTATTATCACTCGATATATTGAGAGGTATCACTATCGCCGGAATGATTATGGTTAATAATCCGGGATCGTGGAGCAGTATATATGCACCGTTAGGACATGCTCCCTGGCATGGGCTTACCCCTACGGATTTAGTATTCCCATTCTTTATGTTTATCATGGGAATATCCACATATATATCACTTCGTAAATTTAATTTCGAGTTTGACAAAGCTACTCTGTTCAAAATAATTAAAAGAACAGTTGTCATATTTCTCATAGGATTGGGGCTTGGCTGGTTATCGTTATCGATTCGTACATATAACGGGCTATCCGGAGAAGATCTGACTTTTTTTGATCGTCTTATAAAATCAGTCTCCAACTTCGAAAATATACGGATTCTCGGAGTGATGCAACGTCTGGCTCTTACATATGGAATCACAGCGCTGATTGCAATTCTTGTGAAACACAAGTATATCCCATATATCATTCTTATTACATTGATAGGATATTTTCTCTTGCTATTATTCGGAAACGGATTCGAATTAAGCGAACAAAATATAATCTCTGTATTCGACAGGACAATATTGGGAGTAAACCATATGTATACAGACAGTGGAGTTAAACTTGATCCTGAAGGACTACTGAGCACGATTCCTGCTGTTTGCCACGTTTTAATAGGTTTTTGTTGTGGTGGCCTTTTATTAAATACTAAAGATAATTATGAAAAAATAAACAGATTATTCATTTTAGGGGCTATCCTTACTTTTTCAGGCTTTTTGCTTAGCTACGGATGTCCTATTAATAAGAAAATTTGGTCTCCAACATTCGTGTTGGCTACATGTGGATTAGCTTCGACTTTACTCGCCCTTCTTATCTGGATAATCGATATTAAAGGGTATAAAAAGTGGAGTGTATTCTTTGAGTCTTTCGGAGTAAATCCTCTATTCATATACGTAGCCGCAGGTATATTATCAATATTGCTTGGAGGCATTTTAATCCCTTACGATGGGGCAACAATCAGCATTAAAGTTTTTATATATAAAGTTTGCCTGCAACCTTACTTAGGCGACTATTTTGGATCCTTAATATTTGCCATGTTGTTTGTCGCGTTAAATTGGGTTATAGGTAACATATTGTATAAAAAGAAAATTTATATTAAGATATGATATTATTGGCAGATGGTGGTTCTACCAAGGTCGATTGGCGCTTAGTAGAACATGATAAAGAAATAAAACAAACTTATACAAAAGGTGCAAATCCATTTTTTCGCACCAAAGAAGATATAAGTGAAGAGTTAATGACTTCACTAAAACCTGTAATAAACGGGTATGATATTGATGCCGCCTACTTTTTTGGAGCAGGATGCGCCACTCCCGAAAAAAACAACATTATTAAAGAGGCCATAGCTGACAATTTTAGCATAAATCACATAGAAGTAGACAGTGACCTGCTTGCAGCGGCAAAAGGTTTATGTGGCAAGGAAAAAGGGATTGCCTGTATCATCGGAACAGGTTCTAATTCGTGTTATTACGACGGAAAAGAAATAAAAGAGAACGTATCTCCATTAGGATACATACTCGGAGATGAAGGTAGCGGCGCTGTCATTGGAAGGTTATTTTTGGGAGCCTGCCTTAAAAATCAGCTGACACCGGGACTTAAAGAAAAATTCTTAAAAGAATTTGATCTCACTGCGGCTGTTATACTCGACAAGGTGTATAAACAACCTATGGCTAATCGTTTTTTAGCGAGTCTCTCTCCATTTATATTAAAAAACATTGATGACAATACAGTGTATAACATCGTATATCAAGCATTCAATGATTTTTATATAAAAAATGTACAGCAATACGATTATAAAAATAATGAAGTTCATTTCACAGGATCTATAGCTTACCATTATCAGAATATCCTGCGAAAAGCGGGAAACGATTTAGGTATAAAAGTAGGTACTATAATCTCATCTCCGATGGATGGGCTAATTAAATATTACGCTGAAGAACAATATCAAAAAATTAATATCTAAAATGGCATTTATAAAAATATCAGAACAGCCTTCATTATATGATAATCTGGAGAACAAATCGGTATTGGAACTACTAACCGAAATTAATAAAGAAGATCAAAAAGTAGCATTGGCTGTCGAAAAAGCTATACCTCAGATAGAAAAACTTGTATCTCAGATAGTGCCCCGCATGGAACAAGGTGGACGAATCTTTTATATGGGTGCCGGGACAAGCGGACGTCTGGGCGTATTGGATGCATCCGAAATACCTCCTACATTCGGCATGCCAAACACCCTCGTTATAGGTTTAATTGCCGGAGGGGACACAGCTTTACGTAATCCTGTAGAAAAAGCAGAAGATAACATGGATGCGGGATGGAAAGAATTACAGGAACGCAATATAAATGAGAAAGATACGGTAATAGGCATAGCAGCTTCCGGTACCACTCCATATGTAATAGGAGCATTGCGCAAAGCCCGAAAACATGGCATACTTACGGCATCGATCTCCAGCAATCCCGATTCCCCAATTTCTCAAGAGGCAGATATACCGATAGAAATGATCGTCGGCCCTGAATATGTAACCGGTAGTTCACGCATGAAGTCCGGTACAGGACAAAAAATGATACTGAATATGATTACTACTTCGACAATGATAAAGCTTGGCCGTGTAAAAGGAAATCGCATGGTAAATATGCAACTTTCGAATGCGAAACTAGTAGACAGGGGCACCCGCATGGTATCTGAAGAATTAGGTCTGGACTATGAACAGGCTAACCGATTGTTACTATTACATGGGTCAGTCAAGAAAGCAGTAGACGCATACAAAGCAGGAAAATAAAAATAAAATGAAAGAGCCTCTATTCGAAGCTCTTCCATTTTTTTCATAACAAATCATGTGATAGAATCTCATCAATATTCATAAATATATTAATATTAATCTTACTCATAAAATGCCAATAAATGTTATAAAAACTTATATTACAAATATCTATCAAACAGAAGCTTGAAATATTTTCTTATCTTTATTGTAGATTATTAATCTTAACCTAAATCAATATGAACTTTTCGACTTTAAAAAGCCTGTCGGCTTCAGCTATGATTTCTATAGTTTGTTTTGCATCTTGCAGTAGTACCCAACAACATAACGTACTTACCGACAAGGAGAAATCCGCAGGGTGGCAATTATTATTCGACGGGCAAACCATGAATGGATGGCGAGATTATAATGGTAAAACTCTTGCCGAACCATGGCATGTTGTAGATGGTTGTATCCAAGCTAAAGGTGATGGAAGTGATGGAAGCGGTTATATTGTTACAGATAAACAATATGAGAACTTTGAACTTTCCTGGGATTGGAAATTAACCAAAGGCGGCAACAGCGGTATGTTGTATCATGTGGTAGAACGGTCTCAATACAAGGTGCCATATGTAACAGGCCCCGAGTATCAGCTAATCGATGAGCCAAATTTTGATGGTACATTAGAACCTTGGCAACGATTGGGAGTAGACTATGCTATGTATTTGCCTGATACAGCAAAGATGAAAGTAAATCCTTACGGAGAATGGAATAATTCTAAGATAGTATTTGACAATGGACATGTAGAACATTGGCTGAACGGAGAAAAGATACTTGAATTCGAGGCATGGACAGACGACTGGTTTGCCCGCAAAAACAGTGGAAAATGGAGCAATGCACCTGAATACGGGCTTGCTAAAAAAGGAGTAATATGTCTGCAAGATCATGGTTCTCCGGCCTCATTTCGCAATATTAAAGTAAAAGAACTTCCTCGAAAAACAAAAGAAGTGAGTCTGTTTAATGGTAAAGATCTCACCGGATGGGAAGCTTACGGTACCGAAAAATGGTATGTACAAGATGAATTGCTCGTTTGTGAAAGCGGCCCGGATAAAAAATACGGCTATTTAGCTACACGTGATTACTATGACGACTTTGACTTGACGGTTGAATTTAAGCAAGAAGCCGATGGAAATTCAGGTGTATTTATTCGTTCTTTCATTGAAGAAGGTGTTAAAGTAAATGGATGGCAAGTAGAAGTAGCTCCGAAAGGTCATGGCACAGGCGGAGTGTATGAATCATACGGACGTGGTTGGCTGATTCAGATACCAAAAGAAAAAGAAGAATTCCTGAAAGTCGGCGATTGGAACACAATGCGTATCCTATTGCAAGGAAGTAGAATAACAACTTGGCTCAACGGTGAAGAAATGATAACTCTTGAAGATGAAAAAATCGGAGCAGGACAAGGCCGTATTGCTTTACAAATACATGATGGCGGAGGAATCAAAGTACTATGGCGTAATCTGAACTTGAAAACATTATAAAATACTCTATCATATATATTGAATAATTATTTGAAAACTAGATAGTCGTCCCTTAAAAAGCACATAAACAATTATATATCAATAAATAAATCATTAAAAGATTGCATAAATCTGCAAGAATATGTACCTTAGAGTCATAGTTTCTTGCAGATTTGTTATGTTGAAACCGGGTAAAAAAGAACCCCGGCAGAACCTGTTCTTCTCCCTGGAGGATAGCCTGAATCAAAAGCATCCATTGTACATACTGGCCAACAAGGTGGCTTGGGATATGTTTGAAACATCTTTTCGTCCGCTGTATTGTCAGGACAATGGCACACCGGCCAAACCAATCCGGTTGATGGTGGGCTTGCTGATATTGAAGCATGTCCGCAATGTTTCGGATGAAAGTATTGTAGAGCAATGGTCGGAGAATCTTTACTACCAATATTTTTGCGGGCAGCGGGACTTTGTGCCTGTCTATCCTTGCGCTTCGAGTGAACCGGTACACTTCCGGCGCAGGGCAGCCGTAGAGCCAACCATCGGACATGTGAAATCAGACCACAGGCTGGGAGGTAATTTTTACAAGGGAATAACAGGCGACAGCATCAATGTCATGCTTGCAGCTGCCGCCTATAACTTCAAAAGGATGATCAACAAATGGAAATCATCTTTTGACCTGTTTTTTAGAGTGATTTCTTGCTCTTTATTCCGACTTAAATTACCTTTCGTTGTCGACTTGTGGGCTTTTTAAGGGACGACTATATAAAATTCCTGTTTAATTTATTATCACGTCATTGCAAGTGGCTCGCAATGACGTGATAATAAAATATTGTAGATGAAGCCTATAATGTTTTATCCAACCTACTATTTTAGTGCATGTATCATACACCGCTAAAGGAAGAGAATCCTCCATCTACAGGCAGTACCACCCCTGTAATAAAGCTTGCGGCCTTGCTGCATAAAAACTGAACCGCACCGTTCAGTTCGGTAATGTCCCCAAACCTTCCCATCGGCGTTTTAGCTAATACCTTTTTGCTTCTGTCGGTCAGCGAACCGTCAGGATTGATTAAGACAGCCCTATTCTGATCACCGATAAAGAACCCGGGAGCAATGGCATTTACCCTTACCGCATCCCCATATTTGAGAGCCATCTCCGAGGCCAGCCATTGTGTGAAATTGCTTACGGCCGTTTTTGCAGCAGAATAACCCGGAACGCGTGTAATAGCTGAGTAGGCAGCCATAGACGAAATATTGATAATGCATCCGCTTTTTTGTTCTGCCATCACTTTACCGAATACCATCGACGGATAGACCGTTCCGTTCATATTCAGGCTGGTTACTTTCTCCCATTCGGCTACCGGCATATCGAAAAAGGCCTGGTCCGGGGCTAATGTACCCTTAGGAGTATTGCCCCCTGCTATATTTAACAGGATATCTATCCTCCCCCATTTTGCAACAACCTGTTTTGAGACTTCTTCCAGACTATCTATGTCTAAAACATTACCCACAATACCAATGGCTTCTCCTCCTTCAGCCGTTAACTCTTTAATTCTTATATCCAGTTGCTCTTGGCGTATATCCAGCGCTACAACTTTTACTCCGGCCTCCACAAAGCTTTTTGCAATGCTACCGCCTAAGACTCCTCCGGCCCCTGTGATTATGGCTACTTTTCCTTCTATACTAAATTGTCCGTTCATTATTTTATCTTTTATCATTCATGTTTCTTTTTATTTCATCCTGGACTGTAGCCATAACCCCGTCTATTTGTGCCAGGGCATACATACGCCCGTAAAATGAATAACCAGGGTTGTAAGCCTTGTCCCTGTCGTCGAGCATGAGCCGCCCATGGTCTACGCGCATCGGTAAAGACGGATTTTCTTTTTCAAAGATGCGGACAAGTTCTATCAGATGGCCACGGCCTTCAAGATGCGGGGCTTCTATAAAATCACCGTTAGCCATCACCTCCGTACTTCGCAAATGGACAAAGTGGGTTCTGGATGCGAACTTTTCCGCCAGCTCAGGCACATTGTTATGTATGCCCGCACTCAATGAGCCGGCACAGAATGTGAGGCCGTTGTAAGGGTTGTCCACGGCGTTGAAAATCCACTCTATGTCCTCCATGCTTGTCACAATGCGCGGAAGCCCCAGCATTTGGAATGGAGGATCGTCGGGGTGAATGCACATCTTTATATTGTACTCTTCGCAAACGGGTATCAACTGCGAAAGAAAGTATTTCAGGTTTTCTCTCAACGCGTCCCTGTCTATGTCTTTATAGAGTGATAACAGGTTCTTGAATATGGCTACAGGGTTTTTATCCCCTTCTTTGATGTTGCCGTTTATGAAACCCTGGGTCTTTACGATGATTGTATCTATTAAAGCGTCTTTCTCCTTTTGGGTGATCGTTTTACTTAGTTCATACACTTTGACCATTTCCTCTGGTGTATAATCTTCTTCTGCTCCCTCTCGTTCAAGAATGAAACAGTCGAAATAGGCAAAGCGTATCTTGTCGAAAAAGAGCGACGAGGTCCCGTCTGCCCACGGGTATTCAAGATCGGTGCGTATCCAGTCGATAACAGGCATGAAATTGTAGCATACCGTGTTTATACCCGCTTCTCCCAGATTGGCCAGGCTTTCTATGTAATTGGCTATCAACTGGTCAGACCGGCTTCCACCGTACTTTATGGCTTCGCTTACCGGAAGGCTTTCTACCACCGACCAGCGGAGGCCTGCATCCTTAATGTGATCCTTCAAATCATTTATCCTTTCCAATGGCCATACTGCTCCGTTGGGAATGTCGTGCAGGGCCGTTACGATGCCTTCCACCCCTATCTGCCCAAGCATAGACAGTGTGATCTTATCTTTCAGGCCAAACCAACGCCAGGTCTTTTCCATATCAAATATTCAGGTTATTAACTATAACTTTATGGATAAATTACTTCTCTAATCCTTCAATCGTTTTAATGGTTCCATCCGGATTATATTCCAGTTCTATGACTTTCATACTGCGGAGCCATGTCTTACCCCCTGATGGTACAGAATCGTGATGGAAAAGATACCATTTACCTTTATACTCCACAATACTGTGATGTGTGGTCCATCCGACTACAGGAGTAAGGATTACCCCTTTGTAGGTGAACGGCCCGTAAGGATTATCCCCTATTGCATAGCAGAGAAAATGAGTATCGCCTGTGGAATACGAGAAATAATATTTACCATTGTATTTATGCATCCATGAAGCCTCAAAGAAGCGTCGGTCTGTATCTCCTTGTGTAATAGGTTGTCCGTTTTCGTCTAAAATAACAACATCGCGTGGCTCTTCAGCAAACTCCAGCATATCGCCTCTCAGCCGCGCTACTTTTGCGCAAAGGGTAGGTTCGTTATCAGCGGGGAAAGAGGCCGATTCTAACGCTTTATTATTACGATAACGTTGGAGCTGTCCACCCCAGATACCGCCGAAATAAATGTAATATTCTCCGTTGTCCTCAAATACGCATGGGTCAATACTGTAACTTCCCTTGATCGGGTTTTCCTGCGGAATGAATGGGCCGTAAGGTTTGTCGCTGATGGCTACTCCCAAACGGAAAATATCATTTTTGTCTTTAAGTGAAAAGTACAGGTAGTATTTGCCATCTTTAAATGCGACATCACTGTCCCACAATTGACGACCTGACCAGGGGATATCTTCTACTGCCAGTACAACGCCATGATCGGTTATAGGGCTATCCACTTCATCCAGCGAAAATACATGATAATCTTTCATGTTGAAGTGATCGCCGTTATCGTTTTCGGGAATACCGCTTTCCCAATCATGGGAGGGGTATATATAGATTTTACCTTCGAATACATGTGCAGACGGGTCTGCCATATAGTCCTGAGAAAATAAATATTTTGCTTTTTTCATTGTTGTTGATTTTTAAAATTATTAGTAGATGAGATATAAGTTACACTATTTTTTACTTTTCTTCACTTTTAGTTTATTAATGATTTCTTTCACAACCGGTTTCGCCTTATATTGGCGGTCGAATAGCAATGGATAGTCTGTTCGTCCCGGCATAGGATAATTGTTTTTCCATGAATCCCCGTCTGTGACACCCCACATAGTGACACGCGCTATTTTATCACTATTATCTATAAATAGATTGAATAGTTCCCCCATTCGTTTATTCCAAGCGGATGATATAGAGTCAGGTAAGCCGTTGGTATAGGGGTTCATCTCCTGACGATAGGCTTCGGTGTCTGCTATATTGGCTCCTATATCCCGTCGAGGAGAAGGCAATGCGCTCACATCCAGCTCCGTAATAAGTACTTTCACCCCTGCGGAAGAGTAAGTGTCGATAGCTGCCCGATATTCATCCAAAGAAGGATAATCCATTCCCAGATGCCCCTGCATTCCTACACCATCTATCCGGAGGCCTTTTTCTTTTAGTGAGTTTACTAATTTGACAATAGCATCACGCTTTCCTGCATGCCATTCGTTGTAATCGTTGTAATATAGCTCAGCATCAGGGTCGGCTTCATGTGCGAACTGAAAAGCAAGAGAGATAAAGTCTTCTCCTATGATCTTATAGAATTTACTGTTTCGCCAAGAGCCGTCCTCTAAAATGGCTTCGTTTACTACATCCCAACCTTTGATACGCCCTTTATAACGCGAAACTACTGTTTTTATATGATTTTTCATACGTTCTATAAGCACTTCCCGTGATACATCTTTTCCCTTATCGTCCGTAAAGAACCAGTCCGGTGTCTGAGAGTGCCATATCAGTGTGTGTCCTGTGATGTACAGATTGTTTTGCTCTCCATATTCAACAAATTTATCGGCGTCTTTAAAATAAAATTCGCCTTCTGTTGGCTGTATATACATACTCTTCATACAGTTTTCGGCAACAATGGAGTTGAACTGCTCCGTTACAATCTTTATGGCAGCTGTGTCTTTGCCCCAAATATGATTTGTATTAAGGGCTGTTCCGATCAGGAATTTGTCCTTAAGCGCCTCTTTTAAGGAAGTCTCTTTTACTTCATACTCTTTCTTGTTTGCCGAACAACTGAAAATAGCGAACGCAAGGCAAAGAGAGAGAATGGGAGTCAGTACTTTCATGATTTCTTCTGTTTTTTATTTAAACGGTATTTTATTTATTGCTTATTCAAATGTCTTTCTTCGATCTCCATATTTATTTTGTCGATTACATTATCCTCCAGTTTATATTTTGAAATAATAAACATCGCCACAATAAGAAGCATTGCCGGAATTACAGCAACCAGCCATAAAATACCCTGTTGAGCAAGAGCAGATTGCGATACGGTATTATCTTTGTCGAAACCAACGAATCCCAGTACTATATTGGGGATAAAGAGGCCGATAGCCATTCCGAGTTGAAAAACAATCCCGATAATAGCATTTACCGTTCCCGAAATACGCCGGCCTGTGGTATGTTCCCCGTAAGTAATTACTTCGGGAACCAATGCCCACATATAGCCTGTAGCGACAATAATGCCGGTGGATTTGATAAATTGCGCCACCATTATAATCCAAATTTGCGAACGAAGAGCAGGAACTATCGATACAATGTAGAGCAAAGCCATTCCGAGAATAGCGACAGACAGAAATATATAAAACATTTGTTTTTTACCAATCGATTTTTTTATGGCAGGGACCAATGGCATAAAGATGAATGCAGGTAAAAAGCCTATTCCCTGAAACCAACCCGTGTAGTCAGAAGCCTGTACATTGTATGTCATGTAATAAGCCCCTGCCGCATTGTAGATAGACATCAAGGCGAAAGCCGTAAAAACAAACAATGCCACAATGCGCAACTGGCTGTTTCTAATAAATTCCATCCATAAATCGGAAACTTTTACTTCCGACGTTTTATCGGCTTCCATTACTATACGTTCTTTGCTTTGGGTGAAACAGAAAATCAATAAAGCCAAACCTATTAACGCCAGGATAGTCATGGTGATAAACCATGCATGGGCATCACCCGAGGTATTGTATGTCCGGGTAGGAGAGAGCGATTGTACGATTGTCGGGATGCCGAAAGCCACAGTAAATCCGCCCAGATTGGCAAGTACCATACGGGTAGAAGTGAGCTTAGTCATTTCATCTCCGTCGCGGGTAAGCGAAGCAAATAGTGCTCCGTAAGGCAGACTGACCACCGTGTAGAGCAAGCATAACCCTATGTAAGTAACAAAAGCATACACTGTCGATCCGGGGAAGCCGTTCCAAAAACAAAGGACAGCAAATGCCATGAGCGGAACGCCGCCAATAATCAGATAAGAACGGTATTTTCCCCATTTGGGATTATGTTTATCTACAAAGGCACCCAGCGCCATAGATCCGAATATATTTATAACAGGCGGTATAAACACCATTACCGCCACGGTTTCGGGACGCAATCCGACAACAGTAGTATAAAAAATGGAAATATATTGCATCACCGTCTGAAAAACCAGATTCTGCGCAAAATCTCCGCTACCGAAACCTATCCGTTGCAGCCACGACAGCTTGTAAAAACCTTTCGCCTCACTTATATTCACATTCATAATTATATATTTTATATTGATATTATTCGATTTATTTTACGAAATCCTTTGTTGCAGCTAGTGATACAGATAGTTTATCTTTGTTTTCCGTACCGGAGCCGATCGTAGTATCGCCAAGGGTCAGTATGTGTCTGTACATGTTGGCCATACCGCTACTCTGATAGCCTTCGACACACAGTGCAACCTCATACATTTTTCCAAGTTTCATACCCATCTTTTCCCATGCTTTGAAGTGTTCGCTGACGGAAATGATGCCTTCGGTCTTCTTATCGGTACGGACACTCCAATATTGTTGGAAGGTTGTGTCGCCTTGAATAGAGGGCTGTTCGAAGCGCGTGGTTTCGTAGATATCGTATATGCCACCATCGATTTCGACAGTCCCTTTAGATACTGATCCGGGCGGGCGCCAGCTACCCCAAGCCTCGACAACGTAAAATTCGACCAGCGGATCGACCGACCAGCCGTAGACACATAAGTACGAATTTCCGTCCGGCTGGTAATAGCAACCGTAGTTAAGGGAAATAGCGCCGATGTCATTGTGGGTTTTGGTACTGTCGAACTTTTTTCCTGTGCGGAAAAGAGCATTATTGATATTGCTCCAGTTGCACCCGAACATGCCGCCTTCCCTGAGTGTCATACTAACATTACCCTTGTCGTGCCAGAGTTCGTAATCGAAGCCATCGTATACGCCGGTCTTATTATTTGTAATATATAGTTCTGTCAAACTACCGGTTAATCCTTCTATACGAACAATATCTGCTTGTTCTGTTGTAAAGGGAGATGCTAGTAACCCTTCCTTATTTCTGAGGTTCGCTCCTTCGGGGTTATCAGCCCATGCATATCTTACTGACACAGGATTTTGTATCTGATTACTCCATACTTTTACTTTGTTGTTGGATAATACGACGGCATTTGCCCACACATATTTATTGTCTTCTCCTGCTATTGCAAATCCCTGAAGATCCAGGTTGGTGTATAATCCGGAACCGACAGACGAAAAAGTAAGTATGATACTGTTTCCTTCCACTTTCATTCCTTCATATACCGGTCCGGAACTTACTATATCTTCGTTATATGCCACCCGCCGTGCTTCCAGCGCCAGACGATGGCCTACGGTTTTCTTGTTCAACGGATGAATGTCGTTCCACTCTCCGGCATCAATAGTCACAGCCATCCCTGTATGTGGCAGGGCTAAAGCCTGTCGTTGTGCTTCCCTTAGTTCTGCCCACCCGCTTTCGGAAGGTTGTTCGCAAGCCTTCATAAAATTAGGAAGCTGTGCATAGATAAACGATAGTTGAGGATTGTTCCATTTGCTTCGCCAGTCGTTTATCAAATCAGGGAACAATATCTTATATTCTTCAGCCCGGTTTGTATTCGATTCGCCCTGATACCAGAGAAAACCTTTTATCCTGTAGTTTGTGAACGGAGCTATCATTCCGTTATATAATCCTGTCGGCTTGTATTGAAAGAATGTTTGTGAACCGGTCGGAGGCATTTCTGCACCTATCCGGTATTTCCAGTCCCCTGTCAAATCAATTTCATCATTTCCGGCAATGATTTTATATGGCTTCTCTTCTACAAATCCACCTCTGCTGGAGTTGCTGATTACTCTCACTGTTATATTGTTTTTTCCTTCTTTTAAAACTCCTGCCGGAATGTTATAGATTCGCGGAGGGTATTGATACGAGGTTGTACCGACAAATGTTCCGTTAATAAAAGCAGAATCTGCATCAACAATACATCCTAGTCGGAGTACACCCTGTTTTCCGGCCATCGATGCGGGTATATCCACATCTTTGCGAAACCATAACGAGCCGTTTATTTGCCCGACTCCTTTGTCTGCCCAATAGCCCGGCAGGGAGAATAAGTCCCAGCCGGAGTCATCGAAGTCTTTTTTATTCCAAAGGGAAATGCCTTTATCTTTCGCATTTAAGGTAGAATACCATTGATTGCTACTTTGCGATTCGGCATTTCTAACACTGTCTATATATCCGGAAGTGGCACATATACGGGCGGCATCTAGGTAGTGAGGATAATTCTTTAGAGACTCTTTGCTAATCCAAGCTTCGGCAGGAGAACCGCCGATAGCTGTATTTATTACTCCTATTGGCACCTTGTATTTATCATATAAGTCTTTTGCAAAAAAGTAGGCGACAGCAGAAAAGTCAAGAATATTTGCAGGGGTTACGGATTTCCACTCTCCACCTTGTAAATCTGATTCTTCTTTCTGGAAATTATATCGCATCGGTACTCTGAACTGTCTTATATGGGGATTGTTTGCATGTCTGACTTCATCTTCGTATAAATCGAGAACACGACGTATTGGCAATTCCATGTTCGACTGTCCCGAGCATAGCCATACATCGCCTATCAGAACGTCTTTTATCGTAATTTCATTGATACTTATCGTATATGGCCCTCCGGCAAATTGAGCGGGTAATACAATTTTCCAATCACCTTTTTTATCGGCTTTTGTCTGGTATGTTTTATCCATGAATTTTATAGTCACAGACTCTTTCGGAGAGGCCCATCCCCACAGTTGCAGAAGAATGTCCCGCTGCAAAATCATACCATCGCTGACCAGGCATGGCAGTTTCACAGCAGATTGGGCTATTGATGTCGATACAGCCAATATCAAAAGGAATATTGTCCTGAATAATGATGTATTAACAGATTTCATCCTTATCATATTTTTATTTACAATCACTTTGTGGCGCACCCAAAAAACTTGGTTTCAGACCACCCATATCCAGCATTATTTTTTGAAAAACAATACCCGGTTCAAGAGGACGGATACGGATCGTATGAATACCTTCTTTCTCAATATTATGTATCGTGGAAGTTTCTATGATCTGTTCGGCCTGCCATTGTCCCAGTTCTCCTTTATAATGTCCGTTTATATTTACTATTTGTTCCTCCCCGCCATCTAAGGATACTGCATAGCGTAATCCTTTATTGGCATTGAAATTCAATGTAGGGGATGTAAGAATTATCAATCTGGCTTTTCCTTTTGTTTTCAGATCGGCTTTATATTCCAGATAAACGTCTTTGTCTGGATTTTCGGTAACAGGTGTAGTTGTTACGCCTGATACGGTTTTTCCTAAATCGGGAATAATAACCCACGACACTTTAGCCCCATTGTTAGCCATGGCATAATTTTCGGCTTCGATTGATACATAGCCATCAGCTTCGGCAAATATCTTTTCTTTATATATCATTGTTTGCGCAATATATTCCACTTTTGGCATCACACTTTTTTCAGGTTGTTGCCAATTGGTATAACCAATGCGTATCTGATCCATCATATGCGCCCATTTCCCTCCAGCTATGTCTTTATTATAATGCACTGTAAGTATAGAATCTCGTTCGAAGCACTTTTTCGCTTTGTCTGCCCAGTAGTCAGCCTGGACATCGCGCTTTGATACATAATATCTGTTCATAGCTACTGCATAGTACATTTCGTACAAGTTGGAACAAGCGTTTATCGGGAACAAAACCAACTGGTCGAAAGCATCCTTATATTTGTCGGGTATCAGATAATAAAGACGCATTGCATCTATTAACAGGTTGCGGTAATCATTTACGACAGTCTCAAATTCATTATAATTGTCGAGGCTGTAAGTGTTTTCGTTCAATAGTTCTGGCGTTACCCTGCGATTATATTTGGTATACAAATTGATTAATCGCGCAGACTCTTTCGCATATTTTTCTCCGAATTGTTGGATACACCATTCAACGGTATGATCGAGTAGATTGTCAGCATTGAACCTATTGGGGTTCCATGCCATGTCGAGGAAAAAGCTGATAGGATATTCCATAGGTTTGAGATCACCTACATTTACAACCCATATCTTATCTACACCATACTGATAGGTAAGATTCATTTGTTCCCAAATGCGCTGTACCTGACTGACGTTTAGCCATTTGTAGTTTCGGGGGCTACCTACGTAATCGAAATGATAATACATTCCATACCCTCCTTTGCGTGGTTTTGCGTTAAGGTTGGGAAGTTTGCGGACATTCCCCCAATTGTCGTCACACAATAATAATGTAATGTCGTCAGGTACACGCATCCCCTTGTCATAATAATCCTGAACCTCTTTATACAAAGCCCATACCTGAGGGGTCTCCTCTGCCTTTTTACCTGTAACTTCTGATATTATCTTGCGCTGGTCATTTACGATTTTTTGCAGTAATGCGATATCGCTCTCCTCGCTCATAGGTTCATCACCATCGCCACGCATGCCTACGGTTACTACCGTTTCGTAGTTCTTCATGCGTTCCATTCCTCCTTTCCAGAATTCCTGTAAAACAGAAGCATTCTTATTGTAATTCCATGAGCCTGTTCCATATCGGCGCCATTCGTCATGAGCTCGTCCCATTGGTTCGTGATGAGATGTACCTATAACAATGCCATATTCATCCGCTAATTGCCCGTTGAGAGGGTCATCGTCGAAAAACGCATTTCCCCACATAGCCGGCCAAAGAAAGTTCCCTTTAAGGCGTAGAATCAACTCAAACATATGTTTATACATCTTCGAATTGACACCGCCGAACTTCTCTATACACCAACCCTGAAAAGCGGGCGCTTCGTCATTGATGAAAATTCCCCTGTATTTTACTGCCGGTTCGCCATCGGTATAGGTTCCCGGTTTTACATATAAATCTTTTTGAGTAGCGACAGGTACATCTGCCCAATAATACCAAGGAGAAACGCCGATCTGTTTCGATAGTTCGTAAATACCGTAAATAGTACCCCGTTTATCGCTTCCGGCAATAATCAGCGCTTCATCTATACCTTCAACAGGATTCTGAAGTGTTTTAATAATATATTTCTCATTCTTTCCCAGAATATCTCTTGCTTCTATTTTCCCTTCTTTTATCAGTAAATCGATAAGGGTGGATTTTCCGGCTGTACCGATAATGATTGCTGAATGACTTTTGCCTATGTCCGGCAATGTACCTGTTACCTTCGATATGTCTTGACGTAAATCCTCTGCTACACGCAATACGCCTTTGTAATCATTCGCGTCGATCATTACGGTAGCCGTTTTTCCATCTGCAGCAAGAGTAAAGCCGGCCGATTCCTTGTGTGTGACCACAAAGCTGTCTGTTGCATATGCCCTTGTATTGAAATATAATGCGAAAAAGATAAATAAAGATATCAAATATTTCATTCTATAGATATAAATTACGTTAATATCAACAATTTGAATAAGATATACAGGAACGAAGTGAAAACACTCACTTCGTTCCTGATATTCTATTAATATCCCGGGTTCTGATAAGCTTTTTTCTCAGCATCCGACATTGTCATACCATCGATTTGTGACTGAGGAATAGGACGCAAATAATGATAGGATTCAATGGTGCGCCTGTATACAACTGGAATATGATCACCTTTAGCAGTGCCGCAAATAGTGTATGAAGCAGCTATTTCAGCCCATTTTTGTGTACGTACCAGATCAAGCCAGCGGTGACCTTCGCCGAAGAATTCACGGCTACGCTCCGCCAGAATATAATCGATATTGATTGTAGCAGGAGTAGCGGCAACCATTTCTGCGCTATAGTCAGCTACCTTCGTGCCATTGCCACCCATACTCCATTGTCCGTTATTACTGTAACGCCATTTTCCTGCACGGGCACGAAGTACATTTACAAGGTCGCGTGCCGACATTGAGCCTGTAGCTCCCTTAACAGCAGCTTCGGCGGCAATCAGATAAAATTCTGAGAACTTAGCTATATTCCACGGACGTGTAATGGCGCCATTTGGCTGTCCAAGACCAGTTCCGCTATCGGTACGATATGTTCCCAGTTTCCACAACCCAGGGTAATACAAGCGGCTGATTCCACTCGGATTGATTACCCAGTCGGCTCTGTTGGGCAATGTACCGCCGCCTACGTTGCTGTTTCCGCCACCATTCGGATAGACTACATTGGAATTTTCTTCATCCAGAAAAGTAAGAATAGCTTCACCGCTTTTAACCGGCAGTCCGTTGGCATTACGTAATACGCGGGCATCGCCCTTTTTCCCCCAGTTACCTGGGAATACGGTAGTGAAAGTACCATCGTAACGGCTGTCGTTGGCCTTATCGGCAAAAGTATTGGTAAAGACCTCGATAGGCGGAGCCATACGAGTCCATGGACGGCCACCCCATTGGGTAGCGTCGCGGTCGACAGATACGATACTATAGGCAGTTCCGTCTTCAGAGCTTCTGATATCACCATAGTTGCAGGTAGCAAACCATATGGCAAAGCTTTCGGGCTGGCTGCCATTACTCCACGACAAACTTGCCACATTGTAGTATTCGTTTTCGCAGTGGTCGCTATACAATACTATTTCCTTGTTGCGATCGTTACTACCCAGATTTACGTCATAAAATGTAGGTTGTAATCCGAAGTTAGTACCTGCATTGCTTATTCCTTCCAAAGCTACATTATATGCCTGTTGGAAATACCATGCGGCATCGTGTCCGTCAGGGTCAGTACGGGGAGACTCGGGATAGGTAGGTATATTCGCAGGATTTTGCAGCCACCAGCCATAAGTCAGATAAGCTTTTGCCAGATAGAGGCGGGCAGCGGTTTTTGTTACTCCTCCTGTTACACGTCCGGCATCGGGCAAATTTTCAATGGCCGTTTTCAGATCAGGAAAAATAGCTTTTGTGTAAACATCAGGAACAGTATTACGTACCGATGTGCGCGAAGGTGTAATATTGAATTTCAATTCGCCGGAACCTAAATCCAAAGGCACGCCGCCAAAGTTCTGTACAAGCTGGAAATAGTCCCATGCACGGAAAAAGCGCGCTTCTGAAATCAATGATTCGGTCTTGCCTGCTTCGGTAGCGTTCTCGATAATGCCGCTAGCCGTATTGATGTTGGAATACGCCGCGTTCCAAAGCACGTCCGAACGGCTGCTCGAAGGAGTGAGTGAACCGACTCCAGACATATCTGTATCTTTAAAGTTATTGTCGCCGCTCTGTGCATAAGTATATTCATCGGTACCGCATTCCTGCGCGGCATAATAGTACTGCCCGAAAATGTAGCGAGTGTGGGCATAAAGTGAAGTCAAACCACCCTGAATACCCTCTTCTGTTTTGAAGAAATCCGGAGTATAATCGGTACGCGGGGTCTCGTCCAGAATATCGTTGGAACAGGAAAACGCCAATGCAGCAATTACGGCTGTTCCTATAATGTTTTTTAAATTTATATTTTTCATATCTCAATGGTTGATATTAAATAATTAGAAAGATACGTTCAAACCAAACATAAAATTACGGGATTGCGGACTGTTTGTACCTACCGTAAGCGTAGAACTTGCCCTGTAAGGCAGGCTACTGTTATCAGTTACAGCAGCGTTTTCGTTTCCGTAAGAGTTGGTAACCGGGTCCAGACCGGTTTCTTTGTTGAAATCCGAGAAGAGCACAAAGGCATTTTGCAATGTAAAATATAAGCGTGCACTGTTAAGCCCAAGCCTTTTAAACCATGTGGCTTTGGAATCAAAGTTATAACCCAATGTAACAGAGCCTACTTTAAAGTACGAACCGTCGAAATAGCCCAGAGTACTACCATATTGCGGATTATCTCCGGTTCCTGTTGCATAGGGTTTTGGGTATTTAGCATCTGTATTTTCAGGAGTCCAGTAATCCACTTTCACATTGCCGCGTCTTCCGGTCAACATATTGAGATAGCCGTTCGAAGCATGAAGCGAACTGACCAGAATGCCGCCGTGCTGGAAAGTACCGAGTACATTCAAATCCCAGTTTTTGTAAGCTATGCGGGTAGAGAAACCGCCCTGCCAGTCGGGATCGGTGTTGATTACCTGGCGGTCTTCAACTCCGATTTGTCTTACCGGCGTACCGTCTGCATTGTATTCGCCTGTATATTTGACTTTGACCATACCTACTTTTCCTGCCGGTTCCAGGATATTCATATATTTATCGCCTTCCTGCCAAATTCCGATTTTTTCGTAGTCGAATATCGAATTGATAGAATGATCTACAAACCATTTGTTTTGTTCTTCTCTTTTTTCTCCCGAAGCAAGTTTTGTGATCCTGTTGCGGTTGGTATAGAAGTTAATTCCGGCTTCCCATGTCCAACCGTTCTTGTTTTCTAAAATAACGCCGTTCAGGCTTAGTTCTATCCCCCGGTTATTCATTTCACCTATATTCGCTAAATAGCTACCAACACCTGCTGCAGAGGGTAAATATACGCTCTGGAGGATATCGTAAGTATCTGCATTATAATATTCGATGGTTCCCGAAAGACGGTTTTGTAAAAAGCTAAAGTCCAATCCAAAGTTCCAGACTTTTGTAAATTCCCAACCTAACTCGGGATTAGGCGTGGTTGCGACATTGAAGCCGGTTTGCATGGAATTTCCGAAGTTATACGGACGGGATACAAGGCTTCCGAGTGTTGTGTAAGGGTTTATCTCCTGATTGGAGGTCAATCCCCAGCCTACGCGCAGCTTCAGGTTGTCCAGCCAATTATTCGTACTTTCCATAAAGCTTTCACGTGCAATATTCCATCCTGCCGAGAATCCCGGATAGGTAATCCATTTGTGTCCGGGTGCCAGCACTGACGAACCATCCCAGCGGACAGAGGCTAAGAACATATAGCGGGAATCATAGTCGTACATGACACGTGCCATATAGGATATTAACCCACGTTCCCAATAGTCTTGTTCATTAGGGTTGTAAACAACATTTTCGGCACGCCCTATATTCCAGTACTGAAATTGTTCGGGAACATTAGTCGCATTCGCATACGAACGGTCATAATGACTTTGTTCGGAGGCATATAAACCATTCAGCGTCAAGTGGTGTTTCTGAAACGTTTTTTCGTAAGTAATCAAATGTTCTATAGCCCATTTGTAATATGTGCTTTTATCAAGCGACGCCGTAGAGGCGGCAGTAGGTGTATCGCTGAAAACGCCCATACCCTGATAACGGCCTCTTTGCACATTCCTGTAATCCAAGCCTAATGTAAGACGATAACTCAAACCGTCTACTCCCGGAATCTTTACTTCACCGTAAAGCGAGTTATATGAGCCGAAACCACGTTGATTATCAGCATACCTATCATTTAAATTTTCGATAGCATTGCGTGAGTAAGCCCAATATTTATCAGCGACGGATGTAACTACGGTTTTCCAACTACCGTCTTCGTTCCATGGGTCAATGAGCGGCGACAAAGCCAAGGTATTATACAATCCGATACTCTGACCGTTGGTTATGTTATAATTATTATTGGTAGTAAGTCCGAAACGTAGATACTTGCCGATATTTTGGTCGATAGCCGCACGCAGGTTGATACGGCTATAATTTTGTTCCGGCAACAAAGCCTGATCTTTATAATATCCCGTACCTACATTGAAACTGCCGCTTTCACTACCACCGGTGATGCTTATATTATGATTGGTTGTAATTGCATTTTGAAACATAAGATCCTGCCAGTCGGTATTATTCCCTTGCGCTTCGTCGAGCCCCATGGTTGGATTGCCTTCTGTATCTTTGTACATTCCCGCATCTTTACGCAATTGGTACAATTCGCTCCCCGTCATCATCGGATAACGGTGGTAAAGTGTTTTGATGCCATAGTAAGCATCGTAAGTTACTTTCGGTTTTACCCCCGCATTTCCTTTGTGTGTGGTAACGATGATAACACCACCCGCTCCGCGCGAACCATAGATAGCTGTCGCTGAAGCATCTTTCAGTATGTCAATGTTTTTAATGTCGTTGGGATTGATGTCGCCGATAGTACCACCAAAAGGTATCCCATCGAGCACAACCAAAGGTGCATTGTCACCGGTAAGCGAACGTGTACCACGAATACGGATTTGCATATCCGCACCAGGTTTCGAGCTTGTTTGCTGTATTTGTACGCCGGGTACGCGTCCTGCCAGAGCAGAGGTAACATTTCCGGTCTGTACTTCGCGCAACACATCGCCCCGCATGGAGGCTACCGAACCGGTTACAGCCTCCCTGCGCTGGGTACCATATCCCACTACGACTACTTCTTCGAGCATTTTGTTATCTTCTACCAGAACGATATCGATACGATTTCTTCCGGATACATCTATTGTTTGTACCAGATATCCAATAAATGAAACAGTAAGTTTACCTTGAGAAGGTGCCTGAATAATGTAATTCCCGTCAGTGTCAGTCATAGTCCCATTTGTAGTGCCGGGTACGACAACGCTGGCTCCAATAATCGGTTCTCCTGTAGCATCTTTTACCGTACCTTGCACAGAAATTGTCTGCGCAAATGTACTCATCGAAATAAAGCATAGCAGAAAAAACAGACCTACAGTCCGTAGATAATGATTCGTGCTTCTCATAAAATCATTTTTATTAAGTTAGTATTAGTAATTGTTATCAATATTTTTCACTTTGACTTTGTTACGGTCTTGATTTAGTCCGGAACAAATATATGAATGATTCCGTAGCTCCGGTTTCTATTTTGTTTCAAATTATTTCCAATATGTAACATACATTGATTTATATGTAACATAAGTTTTATTGCAGGCTACATCCTATTCGTAAATACCAGATAAATTGATCTTTAAGTTTTCATATATTTTTCAGGCATAGCAGTTGTGCAGAAATATTTTTGAAGAAGATAGGCAAGATCTGATCTCGACCTATCTCTCCAAAAATCTTGACTATTGAAAACGAATGCATTTAAGATTTCAGAACAAACTGAAATTTCTATTTCATATTATTTTCCTTTTGCTGCATTTATAAGATCTTCATATGTCCAGCCTGCACTGACATCTGAACCGTATAAACCGTCACAGAAGCCTTTGTATGCCCATTTGCGTACATAATCGACATTCCATAGGCATGGTGCGTCATTAGGCAACCAGTAGGTATGTTCACCGGAATTGTCCGATACACTCCATATAGTGATTCCATATTGCTGTGCGGCAGGAATCAGCTTGGTGTACATCCGTGCGACATATTCATACAGTTTTGCCTGCTGTTCCTGTTGTTCGAGCGTCGGCGCTACAGGAGATGCCGGCCCGTTACCAGAATTGGATTCGCTGGAAATAGCAACGTCCAGTTCCGTAACTTTAATCAATTTTCCGGTAGCTGCCAATTTGGTAAACATATTGGCAATAGCGGTAGTATCCGACCAGTTGATGTTCATGTGTAATTGCGTTCCGATACCGTCGACCTGTCCGCCGTTATTGTCAATATAATTTACATACTCAATCAAACCATCGAGCTTCGCGGAATTTGCCGATTCGAGATTGAAGTCGTTGATGAAAAGTTTCGCGTCAGGGTCGGCCGCCCGTGCTGTTTTGAAGGCTGTTACTCCATAGTCTTTTCCGAGATAGAAAGCCCAATAGAAAATATTTGCCGCCGTCAGGTCTTCTGTACCGGTACGTAGAGTACCGTTATCGTTCATCGGCTCGTTCACTACTTCCCAGGCTGCTACTTTGCCTTTGTAATGAGTGGCTACGCCGGTAATGTAATCAACTAAGGCTGCATTTATAATATCTGCCTTTTCTTCAGGTGTTTTTTCAATGGTGACAGGTCCCGATTTCAGTTTTGAAGCCATCGCCGCTGCCTGCACCTGCTTTTCCACTATTTTTACATCATCCACATAATATGTAACTCCCGGTAATTTTCCAAAATCGAAGCTTAATTTTACTTTCGGAGGTGTAGCCGAAAAATTAGTCGGTAAGTCGTAGGATATCTGTTTCCATGTGGCTGAAGTGCTAAAAGCCGCTTTCGTACCGCTACCATCCCAATTCGCCCACGGATAATTATTGGTAAATCCTGCATAAGAAATTCGCGCGCTTCCCTCAATATCCGATCTTACCATAAACGACACTGTATAAGCTTTAGAGGCATCCAAAGTAATCTCTGAAGTTTGAAATTGTAAATCCCATTCGTTAGCGGATGTAGCACTCGAAACTGCCTTCAAGCCATAAGTTCTACTGTATTTTGCCTCTTCCGTTACAGTAATACCCGCACCTATATTCGGAGTAGACCAATCGGTAAGATCGCCTGTTTCAAAACCTCCGTTTAACACCATGTTAACTTCGGTAGGTGCAGCATCCAGATCAATAATTTCCACACCATCAATCAGGTACGTGCAATCTGCAACTGCACCCAGCAGCAGACGAAACGTCATCGCGCTATCATCCTCGGTGGCAATCATGGCATTGCCTCCGACAGTAGAAGTATTGTAAATTACCTGTGTCCAGGCTGTCCCTATATTAGCCAGATCCGCACCATTTACCCACGGATATTGGTTCCCCAGTTTTCCATTTGGAAAATCAATTCCTATTTTTCCGGCAACAGAGCCTTTAATCCAGAAAGAAATCTGGTAATGATGACCGCTGATAATCGGAAACCCCGGACTTGTAAGCTGAGCGTCGTATTTTCCTGCTGCCCCACTGCCTATAACTGCTTGTAGTGAATGTGTACCGTCAATAGCCCCTGTGGTTACAATCGTATAGTCCTGCGCGTTGAAATTGGGAGACCAGCCTTTCATTCCATCCTCAAAGCTTCCGTCTATAAGGCTCGATCCCGGAGTGCCGGGTATGATTGTCGGCATAATCAAACTGTTGAAATAGGTAGCCTGCGCCTGCTGATGCCATACCAGTGTATGCCCGTAGACAGTCAGGCCCGAAGCTTTTAACTGTTCAATCACAAGATCGGCGTTATCAAAGTTCAAAACGCCTTTCGCATTCATTAGTGATTGCTGTTTCATTTCATTGCCCGGCGTAATTTCGTCAAAGTTTTTGTTTACGAGATTACGATAGGTTTCATTGTTCATATACAGGTTAAAATCGATCCCCACGCCTATTTTAAAATTGGCATAAGAATTAATCGCGTTATACAGCGATATTTTTTCCTGCAGGTCGATAGGCAACTCTTCCGGCGAAATGTGCGTATAAGGATCGTCCCATTCCATTTTTTCATCATAACATGAATTGAATGCAATAGACAATGTTACAACCGCGAGTGGTATTATATTTTTTAGTTTCATAACAATGTTCATTATTAATTATTCTTCTGTTTCTGGAAAATCGCTGTAAGTAGGCGCGTTCAAAGGCACTACACGCAGATTATCAAAATATATTTTAATATTTGTAGATACAGGTTCTACCACATCCGTTACGCCGATGTTCTGGAACCACGGGCCGGATTGCTTATATGCTGCATTTGCCATAGAAGTAACTACGTCTCCGAATGTTTTTCCTTTATAATCATTACTGTCGCTAAAAGGTAATGTAATCGTGAACCAGCAGCCCGGATTTTCGAAAGCAACTACAGCATCATTCTGATACCAAGGCCTGTAAATCATGCAATATCGGTCTGTACCTGAGCCATCAGCCATTACCATGCGGATAACACCTGAATTCCATGTACCTTCGACATAGATATCCATCTGTATTCCACATTCCGAAGCCAATGTTCCTGCCGGAATAACAGACAACAAAGCTGTAGGCCAGCTTGAGCTATTTGTCCAGTAGCGTACATCTGCATTTGCCGCAATAGATTTACCGCCTATGTTGAAACACTGGTAATTGCCCTGCGATTTAATACCATTACCTGAAGCAGGAACAACTGTGCTCAACAGTGAATCGCCCTTCATACCTGAGGACCATGAATAATTATTGACATCGTCAAAGTTTTGGAACAACCCTTTTTTGAAATTGAAACAGGCCTGCGAATATGCGCCGCCGTTGGCACCGATAAGAGTAATAGAACCACCGTCGTTGGATACTCCGGCCGGAACGGTAACTATACAATATTTGCCTTCTTCGTCATCAGAAACGATTCCGTCGGTTATAATCACATTGCCGGGGAATATTACGCTGGTAATACCCTGCAATCCGTTTCCATAAATAGTAATCACATCACCTGCCTGCGGCATGGTATGCGATATATTTGTGATAGACGGTGCGGCATCCCTTATCTCAAAAGAATATGAGAGCTTATTATTATCCCCTTTCTCCAGAATGATGGTATTGCGTACATCAGCTTCCGCATCCATAATGGGCGTTCCTCTCGGAATCTGCACCCATATATTATTATCAGTCATAAGCGCAGGATTGAAAGTAGCGCTATAACCATTGATATAAACTTTCCG
>BNXH01000004.1 GCA_025999435.1 Bacteroidia bacterium
AATGTATTGCTACACCGCGCTGCCCCTCGACTTGCATGTGTTAGGCCTGTCGCTAGCGTTCATCCTGAGCCAGGATCAAACTCTTCTTTGTATTTTCTTTTTTCTAAGTCTTTTGTGATCCTGTCCTTTCTCAATCCTTCTATCTTTATTAGGTATTGACGGTATAATACCCTTCTTTAAATGAAAAATTAAAAGTGAAAAATTAAATTCTTCATTCCTCATTCTATTGTACTACACTCTTAATGTTGTTATTTCAATTCCTTCAAAGATCGCTTTGTTTTTCGCTTAATCCGTAGGGTAATCCTAATCCTTATATTAAACAAAGGCGGTCGATAATCCCGTTCCGGTAATCCCAATTCTCTGTATCCACTCGATTAACCAGTACCATTGGGTGGTAAAGCGGGTGCAAAGATAAAAAAGAAATCATAATAGTTCCAAATAAAAAAGAGATAATATTTTAATTATTTTACAATAAAACTTCAACAACCTTATTATCAATCCACTATAAAACCATATTAATTTCCAGCAAAATACTTACAATAGGGTGTTAAGCCGCACTCTTCACATTTGGGTTTACGAGCTTGGCAAATATATCTTCCATGCAATATTAACCAATGATGGGCTCTTGATAAATATTTAGCCGGAATATGCTTTATTAATTCTTTTTCTGTCTGTTGCGGACTCTTCGAATCATCTGTTAATCCTATGCGATTAGATACTCTGAAAACATGTGTATCGACAGGCATCGCAGGTTTATCAAAGGCCACAATGAGCATAACGTTCGCCGTTTTACGTCCAACTCCGGGAATAGATTCTAATTCTTCTAATGTACCGGGTACTTTTCCTCCAAAATCATCAACTAACTTTCGAGCCATACCAACTAAATTTTTAGCCTTATTGTTGGGGTATGAAACACTCTTGATATATTCATACACAGCATCCGGTGTAGAAACGGCCATTACTTCCGGTGTAGGGTATGCTTGAAAAAGAGGAGGAGTAACAATATTAACACGCTTATCGGTACACTGAGCGGACAAAATAACAGCAATAAGCAAGTGAAATGGACTATCATAACGCAATTCTGTTTCTACGATAGGCATATTCTGTTCAAACCAATGAATAACACCAGCATAACGATCTTTCTTTGTCATAAATATTTCTCTTTAAAACAAAAAATCCCTTACAGTTTTTCTATAAGGGACTTTTTTCTACGTATATTTTTTTACCAGAATTTCACCCTATTGTCTCTCACATTCATTTTATCCTTCAATACAAACATAGCCTGCGACATCAATTGATAGAAATTATTTTGACGTGCTGTTTGTTTTGCCTGCACAGGATCGAATGTATTTGTATTTTCCGTTTTTTCAGTAATATTGAGAACATAAACTCCAGCATTACCTTTCAACGGTTGTTCTAATTTATTTACCTCTCCCAACTTAGCATACACATTCAATATAGGTTCATATCCTACACCAGATATATTATTTGTTTGGAATGTTACGAAACTAACTGTATCTATACGGCTCGACATTGCTCCCGCGTATGCCTCCAGAGATGTCAGGTTCTTTGATTTCAAATCGGCAATAATCTTTTCGGCTTTCTTATTATTAATCAATTCGGTCTTCAACATAGCTGATACTTCTGAAACAGGCATATAGTCTCCTTTGATTTCCTCTTTAACAATAGCTATAATCCTCTTATCTGACAAATCGAATTTCTTTACAGAACCTTTTTTATCATTAAATGCCCAATGAATAACCTGACGAGATCCAGATGCTTGTCCCAAAGACATTTCAGATGGAGAAATAACAACATTTGGAACAAGATTGTAGCCTTTTCCCTGAGCAGCTTTATCAAAATTCTCAAGATTCCCATTTTCAGAGACAAATTGATTTAACTCATTATCTATTGCATTCTGAGTTTTATCACTCACGATAACAGGCATTTGAACAATGGCCAATTTTACTTTAGGTACCGGATTTGTCTTTTCTTCTATATATACAAGTTGAGTCTGCCCGTTAGCCGTCAGATTTAGAATTTCGCCTTTAGACGCTCCAAAGGTTTTTTTCACAAAGTCCGGGCCTGCACCTGCTATCATCATTTCTGTAACCCAAACGGAGTTAGAACCCGGCATTGTCTCATTTGCCAGAGTTATAAAATCTTTTCCTCCTTTTACCACATTAAGCAAACTGTCGGAAATGTGAGTAGCGATCTTCGGATCTAATCCTTGCGGTAATGGAATTATGCGAACTTTTACAGAGTCTGCGGCGGATGTTTTGTCAATAAGTTTATACAACACATATGATTGACCACTGCGCTCCGGCTCGGTTACTTGTCCGATTGTAGCCGACTGTGCAAAATTCTTTATATCCAAAGGTAAGCTAGACAAAGAAATATATGCGTCTGTAAATGGAGCTGAAGAATATTCGCTAACCAATGTAGCAGGATTCTCAGCGGTAAGCATTTTTTCATATACTGTGTTCATTTCTTTTGCCACAGCTTCGAAATCTTCATCGCTAGGTATTACGTCTTTTACAAAGTATGATATTTTACGTAAATCAGTATCTAGTTTGAAGTTGTTCTTACGCAATTCGTAAAGATCTTTAATCTCCTTGTCTGTAACCTCCTTTGCTACTATCGAATCAGGAATCGTTGCATATCGTTGAAGAACGTAGGCTATATTAGACTGAGTCTTAGAATCTTCAAACACGGCTTTTGCATCAGTATTGCTAGGTAAAATAAGTCCTGCCACTAATGAAGAATATTTTTCTTGAAGCAGTTGATATTTAAGCATATGCTCGACAAAAGTCCATATTTCCTGCTTCATCAGCACATCCTGACGTGCCTGAACCGGCATATCCGGAGTTATTGTTGTTTTTACATCATTCATAAAATGAGTAAAATATGTTTTATCAAACTGACCGGTTTGAGGATTTGCAAACATCGAAGCAATGCCTTCGAGGTTTCCACTATTCGGATTTAATACTAAACGAAGACGTTGTAAAACAAATCCAAAATTCGGGCTATTCACCACATCTGACAGTTCAGCTGTAGTAACAGCAAGTCCCAGAGAATTAGCCTGTTCGTCCAACATCATTTCTGTTACCATCTGTTGATACGTTAACTCTCTGATAAAAGAAGATATTTCTTCTCCCAAACTGTTTTGACCTGTCACTGTCTTCTGGAAATTTTCCCATTGTTGGATTCTAGCCGAGTATTTTTCTGTAGAAACAACCTCACCATCTACGGTAAAGGCCTTATCCTTGCTTTTATTTATACCTGTCACGATTTCATTCCAAGGTAAAACAAAACATAGCAATCCTACTGCAATAATCCCGATCAATAAGCCCGATTTGCTTCTAATTTTCTGTAAAGCAGCCATTTAATTAATTATTATTAGATATATTATTAGTTATTTTATTTCGATTAGCTTCTTTTAGCGCACGAAGATAATAAATTGAGATTAAATATCATTCATAAACTCGAAACTATTCTTGCTTTTCCTCACTGTTTTCTGCATCTTCGTTTACGTAGATTATGGTTTTTCCCGACGCCATTTCCCCGACATTCATAAATTTATAATTCGTCATTTGCTGATTAGCTTCGAACCCTGTACCTCTCAATGTCATTTGGCCAGGCCGATTTACAATCACCGGCATATTCGAATATACTTTTTGTTGTCGCTGGTCCCAATACAATTCATCACTGGAGAAAGTTTCATCTTTCTTATTATGAATGAAAACATTTCCTTTGAACTTATACACCTTACGCTGTGTATAATTCCAGACAGTATCGGCCTTTACAGTTGCAACAATATTAAACACCGAATCAAATTGTTCGAGATAGAACCCGTCGGGATATCTCCAGTGCGGATCTTTGGCACGGTCAAACATTTCCCATGTTTCGGCTATTATTTTATAACGAATAAGACCTGAATCGGAAATCAACATGGTATCGTTATGTGTCAACATAGTCGGCGTTGTTTCATTATCATTAATAAAGCTAACGGTATTTTTAACCTCCTTATTACAAGACATGAAAACAATACCCACAACTAAAGAAAAGAACGTTGTAAGAGGAAAATATCTTTTATTTATCAAGTAAAGCAACATGTATGTTATAAAAACAATAAGCCCCAATAATATATATTGAGGCTAAGATTATATTAAATTTAGTCGATCTTCTTCCTGAAAAACCAAAACTCGTTGATATTCATATTTAGAGATACCCCAAAATATTGTTCACTGATCATATTACTTATCTTAGGCTTCACCTTTTTATATTCAAAGTTTATATTAATATATGAAAGTCTTCCTCCTAAGTTATCCCTTATAGGGAATCCAAAACCCAGAGTAGCTCCATACTCGTCATAGCCTTTGACTTTATTATCGGAGTTTATCACATTCATATAAGAGTTGCTATAGTTAAGACCACCTCTGAATTTAACCCGTTTGAAAAAACTACGATCGTATGGATCAATCATATATTCAGCACCAACCGCATATTTCCATCTATCATTAAATCGATCGCTCTGGCTTAAACCATCCCCCATATACCCGGAGTATTTTACATCATTCCATTTCTGATACGTAATATCTGCCCCCATGATAAGTTTATTATCTCGATTTAAAGAAAAGCCGGCTCCATATGTCGCAGGAATCCCTGCATCTACACCATTCTGTGTAATAGTATCTGCTGATACAGAAGCGCCTGAACTATTCAGCTCATAATGCAGGTTTTCATAGTCTCCTTTAGAATTGATCTTAGGAGAATATACAGCACCAATAGTAAGCTTATCTTTTTTAGACAATGTTAATTCATATTGTAATCCCAGATCAAACTTATATGTATTCAATTTTAGCCTGGAGTACTCTACAGATGTATAACTATTACTAGACCCTATAGAAGGCAAACTCCGTACATGTTCGACAGTACCAAACAAATAAGAAGCATTAGCTCCTAACGAAAGGCCCGTTCCGGGTAATTTGTAGCCTGCTCCCAAATAGACCTGACTTAGACCGCCGGAACCAGAAAAAGATTTAATATAAGATAAGTCATTGGTAGTTTCTGTACTGCCAAACTTATATCCTACTGACGAATAAGGAAGAATTCCGGCGCTTACACCTAATCCTCTTGCTAATGGTATCAGTATTGTAATATAGTCAAGTCCACCATTATAATGGTTTTTAGAGTTGATACCATCGCTCAATTTACCATACGTAGAATATATACCTATATCAAACAAAAATGTTAAAGAATCGACACGTGAATGTGACGCCGGATTCATAGGGTTAGCACTCTGGGCATGGCGCAATCCGTATCCGATACCTCCCATCGCTTTTGACGGACCTACAGCCTGGTCTCTTAATATTCCATAACCATATCTACTGTAAGGTGAGTTTGTTTCTTGTGCTCCGACCGAGCTTGCCAGACATGCTATAATAGCTATAAAAAGAAGTTTTTTATTCTTCAACATTATAATTTAGATAGGGTTTATCATTAATTAAATTACCAATAGAATTACTTTTTGCATTCTCATCTATAAACAAAAAAAATACAGAATTATTATCTGCCTACTGAAAAAACTAATCTTAAAATCAGTTTCAAGACTTAGAGCCTGTTTAAATTTTATCAAAACATATTATTATAGCTCTTTTTTCGTTCATTTTCAGTCTCTTTTTATCTGATTTTTCCCTTTCTTCAGCTTGAATAGCCCGCTATTCGCTCTTCAGAAAAGAAAAAATCATTCTAAAAATAGTTCTGAAAATCGGAACGAATAAAATTTAAACAGGTTCTTACAATCTTGTATCAAGATAAGATTATAGATGAAATTTGTGCAAAGTAAATTAAAAAAACTTACTTAACCGTGTTTTTAAATAAAATGTCATATTTTTTTTACCTTAAAAAGGTTAATTATCCTTATTTTAATAACTTTGCGGTCAATACACATATAATGGAGATTAGAGCGGGTCGAAACATAAACAAATTATACAAAAAAATAGAGCCATTTAAAGATATTATTTGGTTCTTATCTTTATTCCTAATCTTCGAATTTATTTGGAAATTATGTGTCCATCAAGGTGAAAACGAAAGAACTCTTTTGGTATTAGGAAAAGATTTGACATCCTATACTGATGGAATATGCTTATGGACAGCAGAATCGGTACATTGGTTTGTTCACGACTTATTGGGATATAATGACTTTTATTTAAACGGAATAACACTCCAATTCAAAAACTCCGTACCTATCGATATTATATGGGGATGTACAGGGCTGAAACAGCTTTTTATGTTTGCATTCATCCTTATATTTTACTTTGGTCCGCAAAAAAAGAAATATTGGTATATTCCCATGTCGCTAGCGATACTCGTATTTATAAATATCCTCAGGCTATCCATCATATTCATTATTATAAAAGATCCGTTTCCTGAATGGTTTATATCATTTAACGAATGGTACAACAACAGAACGTGGAATAACTCGGCAGCCGGCTATCTGCAATTTTATAAAGATTGGTTTAATGTATTCCATCGTGACATATTTACCTGGATATATTATGATGGAGTAATCTTTATTTTATGGTTGATCTGGGAAGAAAAAATACGGAAACCTTATGCGCAATTGAAACAATCAAATACGATGGGAAAGACCTGACACATTTCACTTTATTACTTTGATCGAACCACGATAACGAGTCTTAAACCTAATATTATAATATGGCGCCAGAAAATCTAACAATGGTAGGGAAAAGATAAATTTTCCGGAATTAAAATGCCTGGCAGATTTTGTTAATACAACATATTGGATGCATAAACGAAGTAAAAAAAAGAATATGGTTATTTCCAGCAAAGCCCAATGCTGAAGAATAGCACTATATGCAATAAGCCCAATAAACAATAAATAAAAAATACTTCTGGAGAAACTTTCGATACCGAATATCACAGGCGCATTGCCTTTTAAGTAAGTTTTAGACAGAGAATAGGATCTTTTTATCTGCTTCCATAGCGAGAACTCTTGCATTCCGGTTTCAATAAAACTATCTTGCGACAACGACACAGAAGTATTATCCTTAGTTATTATTTCATTTATTAGTATTTCCTCGGCCGTCTCTAAATGCAAATTAGACGCAAACCCTTTATTATCAAAAAATAAATGCTTACGAAAAGCTATATTACGTAAAACACCTACGTAGGGATCTCCCTTTACCGCGCTCGAAAGATATTGCATACTGAAAATATGATTATCAAACCGAGCCATACGATTATAGAAACGGTTTTTCTTTTGATAAAAAGAATATCCTAACACCACTTCTTTATTTTCTGAAAAACCGCTTACCATAGAACTTATCCATTTGTCGGATAAAGGTTTACAATATGGTTGGGTAAATAACAGTATATCTCCTTTGGCGGCTTTAACACCTAATGTCAGAGCCAATTTATACCGGCTTAACATCTTGTCATTAGAGTATGGCAGATATGTGTGGTACAAGTTAGGATAATTCAGTTCCATCGATGTCAGCAACACATCACTTTCATCTGTCGATCCATTGTTTACAACAATAACTTCAAAATCAGGATAGTCCTGATTAAGTATAGCGGGCAGGTTCTCAGTCAATGAATCTACTTCGTTTTCAGAAATAATAATAACCGATACTTTTAGCTTCGACTTATCAGAAAGGCCTTCGTATGAGTCAAGATTTTTCACATAAGTATAAGGCTTCCGATAATAATTTAAATAATAAAATAATTGGATAAGAAACAAAAACACGAATAACAATATTCCAATTAGCTCTATTGTATCGAATCTGAAATAAGATAAGACCTGCTCTACCATTTCCATTATTAATAATGCAAAAAAGACAAGAGCCATATATCAATACGACCCTTGCTTTATTTAATTCGTAAACTATATTTTATCAGAGAAATATCCTTTTGGCAACTCCCGGCAATTGTACTGGGAAGCCATTATTTCCCCGTAAGCTCCCGCTGAACGCAATACCAACAGGTCGCCTCTTTCTGTTTCGTTCAGTTCATAATCCTTCGCGAAGAAGTCGGAGGACTCACATATAGGGCCAACGACGTCGTACTTCTTCACAGGAAGGTCCGATGTTATGTTTTCAATTTTGTGATAAGCCTGATACAGTGCAGGACGAATAAGATCGGTCATACCGGCATCGACAATCACAAAGGATTTACTCTCGCCATGCTTAATGTAAGTCGTTTTTGTTACCAATGACCCACATTGGGCTACAATAGCGCGCCCTAATTCAAAGTGAGCTATTTGTCCGCTTCTCAGTTTAAGCTGCTTACTAAATAACTCAAAATATTCAGGAAAATTAGCAATCGGATTTTCATTTGGCTTTTCGTAATCAATGCCTAATCCTCCCCCTAAATTTATAAGTTCCAGCTTAACACCTTTTTCTTCGAAGAAATCCTGCAACTCATTTACTCTTGCACACAATGGTTCAAATGTATGGGCATCTTCAATCTGAGAACCAATATGAAAATGGATTCCTATCAAATTGATATTCTTTAAAGATTTCAATGTATCCAATACACTATCAAGATGAGCCATACTGAATCCAAATTTATTTTCATTCAATCCGGTAGTAATATACTCATGAGTATGCGCATCAACATTAGGATTTATACGTAGGGCAACTTGGGCTGTCTTACCTTTTTTAGCTGCAAGCTCATTGATTACCTCCAGTTCCGGCAGCGATTCTACATTAAAACAGAATATGTTAAGATCTAAAGCCAATGTTATTTCCTTATCGGTCTTACCTACTCCTGCAAACACTATCTTAGATGCAGGAAACCCGGAATTCACTGCGGTTTTCACCTCATTTCCGCTTACACAATCAGCGCCAAAACCTTCAGAAGCAATAAGTTCCAGTATACGGCGGTTGGCATTTGCCTTTACTGCATAGTGCTGAATAAATCCATATTTTTTAGTCTCTTCTTTTACGATTTTAAGTGTCTTCTTTAATAATTCAATATCGTAATAATAGAAAGGTGTTTCTATACCTTTTAGTTTATCAACAGGAAAATTTCCTTTTGTCATCTGAAATTCTAAGATTAATTAAACAATTTATCATTTAATATTTGAAGTGTCTTCTCTTTATCTTTTTTATTAATCAAAAACGAAAAATTATATTTACTGCCACCATAAGACAGCATTCTCACAGGAATATCCTTCATTGATCCTAGTATATTCGCGGCAAATCCGGTATGCTCCGATTCTAAGTCGCCGATAACGGATACTATAACCATATCTTTATCGACAGATACAGTCCCGTATTTTTTCAAATCATCTACTATATATTCCAGATTTTTATCCTCATCGATAGTCAGCGAAAATCCTATTTCTGATGTCGCCAGCATATCGATAGAAGTCTGGTAATTTTCGAAGACTTCTGTTACCCTGCGTAAAAAACCATGAGCGAGCAACATTCTACCCGACTTTATCTTTATAGCAGTAATATTATCTCTCGCTCCTACGGCCTTTATAACTCCTTCTTCCGTTTTATTAGAAATAACAGTTCCATTTGCTTCCGGATGCCCGGTATTCTTCAGGCAAACCGGAATATCCGCTAGTTTGGCGGGTAAAATACTTGATGGATGCAAAACCTTAGTTCCAAAATAAGCTAATTCGGCTGCCTCATCAAAGTTTAACCGACGAATAGGAGTTGTATTTTTCACATACTGCGGATTATTATTCTGCATTGCAAAAACATCAGCCCATATCTGAATTTCCGAGGCATTTACAGCCGCGCCTATTAGCGCCGCACTAAAATCACTTCCTCCTTTACGCAAGTCATCTATTTCTCCGTAGGCATTCCGGCAAATATAACCCTGAGTTATGTATAAATCAGCGTCCTTTGAAGTCTCCAGTAATATATTCAGCTTATCCTTTATATATACCGGATCAGGAGCTGAATTTTTATCGGTTCTCATAAAATCCAAAGCCGGAATCAGAGCAGCCTTAACTCCCTTTGCTAATAAAAAGAGATAGAATAGTTCCGAACTGATCAGTTCACCTTGAGCCATTACAACACGTTCTTCAAATAAGGTAAACAAATCTTTAGTGAAAGTTCGCACATAATCGAATTTGCCGGACACAACAGCTCTAGCCTTTTCTTGAAATTCCGCCTTATCGAAAAGTAAAGAAACCAAGCCTAAATAGTGTTTTTCGAGTTTGTTGATAATCTCCGTAGCGCCTTCCTGGTTTTTCTTATAAAGGTAATCGGAAATTTCAGCTAAAGACTCAGCTGTACCACTCATTGAAGACAGGACTATAATATTATTATGTTCCTTTGTTACAATTGCAGCTACCTCCCTCAACTTATCGGCTGTAGCTATCGATGCACTACCAAATTTCAGAACTTTCATTTTAACACCGTTTTTATGTAATTGCTGTAACTAAGATGCAAAAGTACAAAAATTTTCGAGCAGTAATTTCAGATTCATACATATATTTTAATTGACCGGAGCATTTTACCCGGAATCATTTATCTTTATTAAAAAAATGACGCGAAGAATGTACTTAACACTCCGAACCAATAAACATTAAAACACTATATATAAACACATTAAACCAACAAAAAGTATAATTTAACTTACAATATTTTCTGTTTTAACAAAATTGACGTACCTTTGAACCCGAAATCTAAAACAAAACATTCTTTAAGCGTAAAGAAAATTTGTTTTAACCTCAAAAATTGAGGGGCTGAGTTTCTTTTCTGAGAAAGTATAGAAACGAGGCTTTAGTGGTAACCTAATGATTATTTTATGAAGTACGCGAAGTATTTTCTGATTGTATGTATAGCTTTAATAGGTTTATCATCAAATACAACAGAAACTTCCAGTCTTTCTTCGGAAGGTATTTATCCGGGAAACCTGTTTCCTGATATTAAAAATTTGGAAAATGTATCAGGGACAAAATTAAATTTGTCTGATCTAAAAGGTCAAAAAGTATTGGTAAATTTATGGGCGGCTTACGACGCTAATTCGCACAGGGATAACGTTCTTTTTTCAAATTTGATCGAAAACGAGAAATATTCGGTACAAATGGTATCAGTATCCTTCGACAAAAGCGAAACAGTATTCGAACGAACCTTAGCTATGGACAAAATTGATAGAAAGAATCAATTTCTGGCAAATGGAAACGAATACTCAGCCTTGTTTGACCGTTATCAGTTAAAGAAAGGATTCAAAAATTACCTGATTGACGAAAACGGGGTAATTATGGCAATGAATCTTTCACCTAAAGATTTAGATCAGTATTTGAACTAGAATTTTATGATTTAATTTATTAAAGCGTTTTATTACTTGATAATAAAACGCTTTTTTCTTTTATATACCGAGTTGTGTTATAGGCACTTTTATTCCATCTTCTATATCTATCATAGCATTTATCAGATAAACCGAATCATATTTTTTTATGTCCTCTTTCTTTATAATTCGCTCCTGTATTATACCACGATCTATCAAATACTCTCTTTTAGTTCCTCGCAGCAAACAGGTATTTGGGGTATATAAGCCTGTCTTATCTTCAAAAACCAGATTAGATGATGATGCATCTGTAACAAAACCATCTTTTATAATAATAATATCATCGCATCCGCCTTCCTTCAATAAAGTATTGAGCTCTACCCTATCTGTATATTTATAAGAATAATCGATCGAGTCATTTCTAACGAGTGATAAACGTCGAACTGTACGAAAAGAGTATGGTATAAATTCTACTGAAAGAATCTTATCCGAATAAATAATCCGGCATTTATAAAGCCCCTTTCTCTTATCTTCCGGTACTTCGATTAAGAGAGGAAAACTAATTCCGAAAAAACGTTCAGTTGTTTTCCTCATCCGCGCTTCGTGATAAAATAAATTATATAAAACGCCATCTTTAAGCTTGATAGCTTCCGAAAATACTTGCTCTTTCATATAAATGGTAAATATATTTTGTTTAAAACCTCTCGATACTCCTCTTCCCAATCACTATATGCAGTTATACCACCGCCGCTCCGGAAATACATTTTACCCTCATATTCTTCAATAAAGCGAATCAACACAGCACTATCGAGCATATCGCCATCAAAATAGCCGGCTATACCGGTATAATATCCACGGGGCTCTTTTTCAGCCTCTTGTATCAACCGAACAGTAGAAGCCTTAGGTGCTCCAGAAATAGAACCGGCAGGAAGCATTTTGAAAATAATATCTCCAAGGTGTTCCCGATAATCAGAAGAAAGGGTTCCTTTTATCTCGGAACTAACCTGCAATATTTCCTTATTTCTGGCCTTAATTTTTTCGATATAGCGAAAACGGGAAACGTGCACATTGGTAGCCGATAAACTAAGATCGTTTCGCAACAGGTCTACAATAGTATTATGCTCCGCCTTTTCTTTAAAATCATCCAGAATTAATTGTCCTGCATCAGGAATAGATGCATCGATAGTGCCTTTCATTGGGTTTGTTGATATCTGACCATTTTCTATTTTCACAAAACGTTCCGGAGAAAAACAAACAAACCGTCCGGGGACATACAATGAATAAGGAGCACTACTACGGTTAAAGATCTCATTGAGAGATAAATCAGTCCGAATTTTTGTTCTGACTGTCAAATTTGTCAAAAAAGAATTGCCACTATACAAACCGTTTCTTACAACATCGAAGCGTTTTTTATAATCTTTGAGAGACAATGGAAATATCTCAATGTCATTCGGCCCGTCCCCCTCACCCGGGATTTTCTGATTTCCAACATCTCCCATTCTAAACAGGATTTCGTCCTGAGCTAATGGATTTTCAATAAAATAGCCTTCTGTTAACTCAAAATTCAGAATAAACACAAAAGGAATACCCTCCTCTCCGCACCTATTCATGAGTACTCTGATATGGTCTATGTCATTATATAAATTCAAATTCATATTTCAAAACCCAATAATAGGTTTCCAAAAAGACTTCATTTTTCTTTTGTACCAACCATGGCATCCGAAAGGCAATTTTTTATTGTTTAACTTATAACATAGAGCCGGGTATTTATCAAAAGAAAATGCAATCGCTTCTTTGATATCCGGATATGTAAAGTTTGGAATCGACGCCCAAAATACATCCTCGTTATGAAGATGATTTTTCTTTTTTTCTTCTGAATAAGAATTGATTTGCTCTTGGTATTCTGTAATAGCGTTGTAATGACTTTTTACTTTTCGTAGTGAGAACCCACCATTTCCTATTTTGTTGTATAGATCCTGTTTACTTTTTAACCCTTTGCGACTATGATTCCATTTGGAAAATTTCATGATAGTTGAAATAATTGGTAAATTATATACCGGTTTTTTTAACCAGGGTGCACCAATATAATCATAGTCTTTTTCACACCAATATATCAGTTCATTACTAAAAATGTAGGCATCCAACTGATAAATCAATATATATTTAGTGTGCAAAAAATCAGCATAGAATTGCTTGGATAACATTAACTTATTATACCCGCTTATGCCATTGAAATAATCATCGTCAAACGATTTGGCCGTAAGTAAAGGATATTGCTTTACAAGTGATGATATATCGAGAGATTTTGGCTTTATGACAACCAGCGGATAGTCGATTAACAGATTGTAGACCTGTTTGAGTGATATTTGTTCAAACTCGGAAAGGATTGTTTTATAAATGGGTATGACTATTTCGACGTCGCTTTTTTTATTGCTCATTTTTTCTTAATCTTAATCAATAAAGAGGTAAATTTTTAAGAATAAAAAAAGACCATTCTGTCGGGAATAGTCTTTTGCTTTGAGCCTCTTGTCGGATTCGAACCAACGACCCCGAGATTACAAATCACGTGCTCTGGCCAGCTGAGCTAAAGAGGCAGGTGGGTAAGCTTACTATATCGCGCCGCTACAACCGACGGCCCTTGCTGCGATCAAACCCTGGGGGATTAATCGGGAGCTGACCGTATAGGACTTACCCGGCGACAAAAGTAGATAAATTTTTCTTACCCACAAAATGCAAATTCGATTTTTTCCTTTGATTTCCTTTTACTACATTTGTATTGGAAGTCTTTTCCAGAAAAAAGAAGTTCGCAATCAGATACTTATAATATTGACATTTTAGTATAAAATTTTAAAGAAAAAAATAAATTCGTATGACAGTAGTAGATCGTTTTCTTAAATATGTAAAATTTGATACTGAATCAAATACAGAAACCGGAGTGACACCCAGCACTCCGGGACAAATGATTTTAGCCCGTGAACTGGAAAAAGAGCTACAAGAAATGGGGCTGGAAGATATATCATTAGATGATAAAGGGTACATAATGGCCACTCTTCCGGCAAATACCGACAAGAAAATTCCGGCAATCGGTTTTGTAGCACATATGGATACAAGCCCTGACCTGACAGGAAAAAATGTCAACCCAAGGATTGTAAAAAATTATGACGGAAAAGATATACCATTGAATAAAGATGTAACTCTTTCGCCTGTCGATTTTCCCGAAATGCTAGACTATACAGGTCAGGACCTGATCGTTACGGACGGCAACACATTATTGGGCGCAGACGATAAAGCAGGTATTGCTGAAATATTGACCGCGATAAAATATTTAAAAGATCATCCGGAAATTAAACATGGAAAAATCCGTATCGGTTTTACTCCGGATGAAGAAATCGGAGCCGGAGCCGACTATTTTGATGTAGAAAAATTCGGTTGCGAATGGGCATACACAATGGATGGTGGCCCGGTAGGTGAGCTGGAATATGAAAACTTCAATGCAGCCGGTGTGAAAATCAATATTCAAGGACGAAGTGTACATCCCGGATATGCCAAAGATAAAATGGTAAATGCATTGGTCGTCGCCAACAAACTGGCTTCCCTCCTACCCCAGAATGAAAGACCGGAGCATACCTCGGGTTATGAAGGATTCTTTCATCTGACAAATATTTCGGGAACAGTAGATGCGGCTACTATGGGCTATATCATACGCGATCACAGCCGCGATATTTTCGAGAAACGCAAAAAACTAATGACGGATACTATCGGCTTTATCAACAAACTGTATCCGGACAGCACTACAGTTGAAATAAAAGACCAATACTATAATATGCGAGAAAAGGTAGAACCCGTTATGCATGTGGTCGACCTTGCCTTTGAAGCGATGGTATCGGTTGGTGTAACTCCTATCGTGAAACCAATCAGAGGCGGAACAGATGGCGCACGCTTGTCTTTTATGGGGCTGCCTTGTCCGAATATCTTTGCAGGAGGACATAACTTTCACGGACGCTATGAGTTTGTTCCAATACAATCGATGGAAAAGGCCGTTGAAGTAATTGTGAAAATAGCAGAACTTGCGGCGAATAAATGAGATAATTTGATAATTTGAAAATTAGCGAATTAGCAAATTTGAAAATGGCGCGAAGCGACAATAACATGTAACTAGCTGTTCACTGTTGATTGTTGATTGTTGACTGTAAAAAGCTGAGCCAAAACAATAAACAAAATAAACAAATAATTAATTAAAATATATACGAATGAAAAAAACACCATTTACAGACATTCACGTTGCCCTGGGGGCAAAAATGCACGAATTTGCAGGCTACAATATGCCTATCGAGTATTCAGGAATTATCGATGAACACATGACAGTGTGTAATGCAGTAGGCGTATTCGATGTATCGCACATGGGCGAAATATGGGTAAAAGGTCCCCGGGCTGTTCCGTTCTTACAAAGAATGCTGAGTAATAACCTTGAAGCTCTGGAAATAGGCAAAGCGCAATATACAGCGATAATTAACGAGCAGGGTGGAATAGTAGACGACATCATTGTTTATCACTACGAACCTGAAAAATATATGCTTGTAGTGAATGCCTCAAATATAGAAAAAGACTGGAAATGGCTGACCGGTCACAATGATGAAATGGCTGATCTGGAAAATTCATCCGACAATATAGCACAGTTGGCTATTCAAGGTCCCAAAGCTTTGGCTACTCTTCAGAAACTGACAAAAATAGACCTGACAAAAATTCCGTACTATTCTTTTGCAATCGGCAGTTTTGAAGGTTCCGGCCTGGATAATGTAATTATTTCCAATACAGGGTACACAGGAGCCGGAGGTTTTGAGTTATACTTCTATCCCCAATATGGAGTTGACATCTGGAATGCCATATTTGAAGCCGGAGCTGAATTCGGCATTAAACCTATAGGCCTGGGCGCACGCGACACCCTTCGTCTCGAAATGGGCTTCTGTCTTTATGGGAACGATTTGGACGACACAACAACGCCGATAGAAGCAGGCTTGGAATGGATTACAAAACTCGTAGATGGCAAAGAACTGACAGCACGGGCTATTCTTGAAAAACAGAAAAAAGACGGAGTCGCCAGGAAACTGATTGGATTCCGGATGCAGGAAAAAGGAATACCACGTCACGGATATGATATAGTAGATGACAAAGGCGAAAAAATTGGAACGGTTACTTCCGGAACAATAGCTCCTACAACCAAAATTGGTGTTGGCCTTGGATATGTTAAGCCGGAATATGCAATTTTAGGCACTCCGGTTTTTATCAAGGTAAGGGAAAAAAGCCTGAAAGCAGAGGTTGTTAAACCGCCTTTCAGAAAGTTGTAGAAGGACAAAGTTTTAATAGATGAAAAAGTTAGATTTCAATCAAAAGATAGGGTTAGGATTAATTCTTATTTCTTTATCTCTCATTATAGGGCAGGCATTACCCGATCATTCCACCTTTGCAATGGGATTCATTCAAGGAGTTTGCACGGGGTCTGGAATCTTACTCATCATAATAGGGAGTATTCAAAAGAGGAAATCTTCAGAATAAAAATAAAGAGGCTGTGTCAAAAGGTCTTTTACACTTTCTTTTTGTCATGTTGAACGGAGTGAAATATCTCGTTTTTCAGGGTTGAGATCCTTCGTTGCACTCAGGATGACAAAGAGGGTAACACATTGATAGTGCTGTTCTACTTTTGACACAGCCTCTTTATTTTTATTCCGGAATACGGATATTCAAATATCTACAATAAACTTCTTAAGATCAGGATTCAGCAATGACTGCGGAACGGCCTGTTTCACTTCAGATATTATAATATCCAAAACTCTTTCACGCAAAAATTCACGTCTTGTCACCAGACTTATTTCACGTACAGGCGAGATTCCTTTGAGTGGACGCACATTTCTCTTTTGTCTTTCGCTCAATTCGTCTATTGCCATTTCCGGAATAATAGTAAGTCCACTATTGCTATCTACAATATTTATTAAAGTACTTATACTGCCGGCTTCATAAGAAAAGAGCGAATGCGAGCTTTTCCGCTTGCGCATATTACATATACGAAGAATTTGTCCGCGAAAGCAATGCACTTCTTCCAGAAGCCATAAACGATTGATATTTAAGTCATCCTCTTCTAATTCTTTTTTCGCGTAAAGAGATGTTTCTTTTGGAGAAACATATGCATAGAAGCGTTCGTAATAAACCGGATGTTCGGTTATCTTTTCATTTTTCAGTGGAGTGGCCAAAATAGCTCCGTCTAAAGCTCCATTGAGAAGCTTCTCTATAATCTGTCCTGTAGTGGTTTCTTCTATTACAAGTACAATATCGTAACCATTCTCATCATGGGCTTTCATTAACTTAGGCAATAAATAAGGCGCTATCGTAGGAATAATACCCAACTTGAAAACACCTTGTATAATACCTTTTTCTTCCTGAATTATCTCCCTGATTTGCTTTACCTGAGAGACGATAACCCGTGCCTGATTGATTATTTGGGTACCAATAACAGTCGGTTGTACCGGCAACTGGCTACGGTCAAATATCTTAACACCAAGTTCATCTTCAAGCTTTTGTATCATCATACTCAGCGTGGGCTGGGTAACGAACGAAGCCTCCGCGGCTTTGGCAAAATGCCGGTGGTTATCCACTGCTATAATATATTCCAGCTGTTGTATATTCATGTCCTGGGTATTTTTAGTGTTTATATGTTAGTATTCTCGGTGCCCAAATATGGATGACCCAACCCTGATAAGTGTAGAACCTTCTTCCACAGCTATTATATAATCATCAGACATCCCCATAGAAATTTCTGAAAAGCGATTATCCTGAGGATAATATTCTGCCTTTATCTCATCGAAGAATTTTTTCAAACGCCTAAATTCTTCTCTTATAACATCCTGGTCTTCAGTATTTGTCGCCATCCCCATTACACCTCCTATATACGCGAATTTTAATTCTTTGCACTGCTCCGAATTTAGTAGCCGGCGACAACTGTCGAATGAAAAGCCATATTTAGAGTTCTCTTGAGCTATATGGATTTCCAGCAAACAACAAACTTGTTTCTGTGCATTAGAGGCTTGCTTTTCTATCTCCTGCAAAAGTTTCCGGCTATCGACACTATGTATAGTCTGAATATAAGGAACGATTGCTTTAACTTTATTTGTTTGCAAATGTCCTATAAAATGCCATTCGATGTCTGCCGGCAGTAAATTCCGCTTTTGCTCTATTTCTTGCACGCGACTCTCTCCGAACATGCGTTGTCCTGCATCATATGCTTCTCTGACAGCCGTTTCGCCATGAAACTTAGATACCGCCACAAGCTTTACACGCGATGGTATTTTCTTCTTAATTAAATCTATATTTCCTAAAATACTCATCAATAGATCAAATAGTTACACTAGCATAATCTTTTTCTTCTGATCTTCCGAATACGGGAATACATCCATAATGGTAGTTTCAGACAAAGACGCTATGCTGTAATCGGCTAACGTGCCCTCCATTCCTTTTTCAACCACTTTCAATGCTTCTTTCAGATCAGATGCCTGAGCCAACATTTGTACAGCTGTTTTCTTTTCCGTACCGCTTTTTTCATCTAAGGATATAAACATAACCTTCGCTTTAAAAAAACGATCTCCGTTGTCATTAAAAAACAGTTCTGATAATTTTGCCCTCTTTATATCCGTTATTGTAAATTCTCCGGATATGTAAGGTTTTATTTCTTCTATAATACGAGCTTCAGCTTCGGTAAAAGAAAGCGCATCTACCAAATAAGGTTCTGTTACTTTTTTTTGCATTCCGTTTTCCAGTACCTTTTCGTAACTAACCTTACATTCAAACCAATTGTGCATATTTTTCTTATTACTTTAATCTATAATTTACTCATACAAATATAAGAAATTTAATTTATAGCATCTATCAAAAGATAAGAAAAACCTATTTCTGCGGCCAATAAAAAAGCCCGCAAAATTGAATTGCAGGCTTTCTCAATATCAAAATATTTAACTCAAATCACTGTCTGTCCTCATATCTATAATCTGCCAATAACTCTTGTAGACGCTTTCGCGCAAAGAAAATACGGCTTTTCACTGTTCCTATAGGCAATCCCAATTGTTGAGCTATTTCCTCATATTTAAATCCCGACACATGCATAGAAAAAGGCAACCTATACTCATCGGAAAAACTGCCTATCACTCTTACGATCTCCGATACAGTATAGGCCCCTTCGGGACTATCAAATCCGGAATCTTGAGGCATATTCAAGTGATAAAGATTTTCAGTTTGATCGATCATTGTCTGGCTACGCACCACACGACGATAATTATTCACAAATATATTGTGCATGATAGTGAATACCCAACCCTTAAAATTAACATTTTCGTAATACTTTTCTTTATTATCTAATGCACGAAGGGTGGTTTCCTGTAACAGATCTTTAGCTTCCTCTCTATTTGAAGTAAGAGTAAGAGCGAAGTTCATCATATTGTTTTGCAAGTCTATTAACTTGTCTTCAAAAACTTTGTTGCTTTCTAGTGTTGCCATCATTTTAAGGTATTTAGTTGGCGAAATATTTTTATTATAGTGCAAGATCTATATCTTGATATTTATCTTGTTTGAGACAAAGTTATATACTTTTTCTATTTTAACTAAAAAAATAGTCTTCTAGCATCGATATATTATTAAAAGCATATAAGTTCAACAAATAACACGCTGATTTTGAATGGACCTAAGTCAGGTTAAAGGGTTAATATCTTTTATAAATTATATCTATTGATAAAAAATCAATATAAATTTCACCTAGCAAGAGCGACAAATTGTCTTATTTGAGTTCTTTGGCACTTATTTTGTTCTTCTTTAGCAAATATAATTAATAAAAATTGAAAATATGTCACAAAGTGGAAAAATTGGGGTTACAACTGAAAATATTTTCCCCATAATCAAAAGATTCTTATATAGTGATCACGAAATTTTCCTTAGAGAATTAGTTTCCAACGCAGTAGATGCAACCCAAAAACTAAAAACATATTCGTCGCTTGGCGAATTTAAAGGAGAACTGGGAGATTTGTATGTAAATATAAAAATTGATAAAGAAAACGGTACTCTGACTATCTCCGACAGAGGTATCGGCATGACCAATGAAGAAATTGATAAATATATAAACCAAATCGCATTTTCTTCTGCCAATGAGTTCCTCGACAAATACAAGAAAGATGCAAATTCCATTATAGGCCATTTTGGATTGGGCTTCTACTCTTCGTTTATGGTTTCTAAAAAAGTAGAGATCATAACCAAGTCATTCAGGGAAGGTGCCGAAGCTGTTAAATGGAGCTGCGACGGTTCGCCTGAATATACAATAGAAGCTGTAGAAAAGGCAGATCGCGGTACAGATATCATATTGTATATTGATGACGAAAATAAGAATTTCTTAGAAAAAAATGAGATAGATAAACTCTTAAAGAAATATTGCCGGTTCTTACCTGTACCAATCGTTTTTGGTAAAAAAACAGAATGGAAAGATGGAAAATCCGTTGAAACGGATGAAGATAATATTATAAACGAAACAAGCCCATTGTGGACAAGAAAGCCGTCTGAACTGAAAGATGAAGACTACAAGAAGTTTTATCAGGACTTGTACCCGTTCTCTGATGAGCCTATGTTTTGGATACATCTGAATGTTGACTATCCATTCAAATTGACAGGGATACTTTATTTTCCACAAATAAAGAGCAATGTAGACCTGAATAAGAATAAAATACAATTATATAGCAATCAGGTATTTGTCACCGATTCGGTAGAAGGCATCGTACCTGAATTTCTTACATTAATGCATGGGGTGCTGGATTCTCCGGATATCCCGCTTAATGTATCACGGTCTTATCTGCAAAGCGATCAGAATGTGAAGAAGATATCGAGCCATATAACTAAAAAGGTTGCTGACAGGCTCGAAGAAATCTTCAAGAATGATCGTACTCAATTTGAAGAAAAATGGGATAGCCTGAAAGTATTCATCGAATACGGCATGCTTACAGATGAGAAATTCAACGACCGGGCACAAAAATTCTGTTTATTAAAAAACACTGATGGTAAAGCTTTTACATTTGAAGAATACAAAACATTAATATCAACAAACCAAACGGATAAGGACGGAAACCTGATCTATCTTTATGCAAACAATAGAGAAGAGCAATATACATATATAGGTGCAGCAAAAGACAAGGGATATGATGTCGTATTGTTCGATGGACAGCTCGACGTACACATGGCCGGCTTTCTTGAACAAAAGTTTGAGAAGAGCCGTTTCGTCCGTGCAGACAGTGACACCATTGATAATCTGATAGTAAAAGACGACGCTAAAGAAATTAAACTGACTGACAAACAAAAAGAAGAGCTAAGTGAAGCTTTCACTTCTCAACTGCCGAAGATTGAAAAAGCTGAATTTACGGTCGACTATAAAGCTTTGGGTGAAAAGTCCCAACCTATACAAATAACTCAGAATGAGTTTATGAGACGGATGAAAGAAATGTCGGCAATGCAAACTGGAATGGGTTTTTATGGAGAAATGCCGAATAACTACAATCTTGTACTGAATATAGAACACCCACTAATAAAGAACATTATGGTTGATATAGACGGTAAAGACAAAAAAGCCGTGGCGTCCTATGCCGAAAGTAACTCAAATATTTGTCAATTAGTCGATTTGGCTCTATTATCGAACGGTATGCTAAAGGGTGAAGCATTAAACAACTTCATAAAAAGAAATATGGAGAACATTTGATACATTCTACAGATTTTAATAAAAAGGGGTGTGTCAAAAGTAAAATTACACTATCAAAATATTACTTTCTTTTGTCATTCTGAGTGTAACGAAGAATCTCGACTTTCAAAGAGAGATCCTTCACTCCGTTCAGGATGACAACCAACGGTCACAGGAGCGTAGCGTATGTAAAAAGATAATGAAATTTACTTTTGACACACCCTCTTCTTTATAAGTCAAATTTTAATCTGTAAAGTATGGGTATTACGGAAATTATTCTATCTTTGTGCTGCCCAAAATACACGGGGGATTAGCTCATCTGGCTAGAGCGTTAGACTGGCAGTCTAAAGGTGATCGGTTCGAGTCCGATATTCTCCACAAAATAAATACTCCTTGCATTGGAAAAGTGTAGGGACTTTTTTTAATATACTACAGACAATCCAATATATAGTTAGGGAAATTAATAACCACCTGACATCAATATCACTTCGTTCATTTTTCTGAACGAATAAAATTTAAACAGATTCTTAAACGGTCAAATTATTTTACAAAAGAAAAACTTGATCTTGTTTGTTAAAGTTTTATATCTTTGTGGCATGAAGCATCTGAGGTTAATAGCATTTGTTTTAATACTTATGGCTAACATTTTTATGTTGGCTCATGCTGTTGTTCCTCATTCGCATCACGACGGTATAATTTGTTTTTCGTTACAAGAACTGGCACATCAAAAACAATCTTCATCTCAACAAAACGAGTCTGATTGTTGTACACACAATGCGAAATCTCATCATCATCCCAGAACAATAGATGGTTGCGACTTAAAGGATGTTGTTATGCGTCAAAATGATGATGTTCATGACGAGATCGTTCCATGTGCCAATTGCCTGTCGTTATTGTTTACATTCTATACTCTGAACGAGTTCTGTCTTGAGACGCCTTTGCTGGAAGAGATACTTCCTCAAAGACCATATATTGAGAATTATACTTCACCTCTCGTAGGCCTTATCTCAGGTCTGCGCGCTCCTCCGGCATCTTATTTTTTAGGTTAAGCTCTTTCTTTTTTAAGAGCTGCTTTGTCTAATACTTTTTAGACGGGTTTATTAGCATTTTAAAATCTAGAAAATAAGAAAATGAAAAAAAATATTATATATATTGCCTGTCTGCTGGCAATACTATGGGGATGTAACTCGAAACAAAAAGCAGACGATCATGCCGGACACAATCACGAAGCACATGCTGATCATGACCATTCAGAGGAAGGTCATACACATGCTGACGGCGAAGAAGATCATAACCATGATCACGAAGGAGAAGGTCATAGCCATGCCGAAGGGGAAGAGTGCGACGGTCACGACCATGATCACTCAGGGAAAGAAAAAGCCGAATCGCATGCAGACGAAATTCACTTTGCTCCCGAACAGGCTAAGGCAGTAGGCCTGGAAGTAAAAACAGTGCAGCCATCGACTTTTCATCAGGTAATAAAAACAAGTGGACAAATACTGTCAGCTCAGGGCGATGAAGTGACTATATCAGCAACATCCAGTGGTATCGTTTCTTTCAATAAGCCTTCTCTGAATGAGGGTGTTGCAGTGAAAGCAGGAGAGTCTTTAGTCAGCATCTCATCTAAGAATATAGTAGATGGCGACCCTGCTACACGTGCAAAGGCGACTTATGATATTTCTTCCCGTGAGTACGAACGTGCTAACAGTTTGATCAAAGACAAATTGATTTCTGAGAAGGAATATAACGACATTAAGTTGAATTATGAAAATGCGAAGATAGCTTACCAAGCCATCGGTCAACGTACAACGGCCAAAGGTATAAGTGTGGCGACTCCGATAGCAGGTTATGTGAAAACAAAATTAGTTAGCGAAGGCCAATATGTGGAAGTCGGGCAACCCTTGATGACTATTACCCAGAACCGGAAACTGCAACTACGAGCCGATGTTTCGGAACGGCATTACAGGAATCTGGGAAATATAACATCCGCCAATTTCAATACACCGTATGACAAGACTTTGCATCGTCTTTCTGATCTGAGCGGACGATTGGTATCGTATGGAAAATCGGCAAACAGCCAGGAATATTATATTCCTGTAAACTTTGAATTTAACAATGTAGGGCAGATCATATCCGGCTCTTATGTCGAAGTTTATTTATTGGGGCAACCTCGCGAAAATGTTATATCCATACCTGTTTCTTCCCTGATAGAAGAACAGGGATTGTATTTCGTTTATTTGCAAATAGAAGACGACGCTTACAAAAAACAGGAAGTAACGTTAGGTGCTAACGATGGAGAGAATGTCGAAATTCTATCCGGTGTAAAACAAGGTGATAAGGTGGTTCGTAAAGGAGCTTATCACGTAAAACTGGCTTCTGCGTCAGCAGCTATACCTCATGGTCACGAACATTAAATAAAGAGATACAAGTAAACAAGATACAAGTGGACGAGTTCATAACTAGTCTACTCGTCAACTAGTTTACTTGTTAACTCAAAATATAAAGATTTATGCTGAACAAAATAATACAATTTTCACTCAATAATCGCCTTGTTGTGCTTATCGGGGCAGTACTCCTGCTTGTCGGGGGATTCTATACTGCCAGGAATATGGAGATAGATGTTTTTCCCGATCTGAATGCACCTACTGTTGTGATAATGACGGAAGCGAACGGAATGGCTCCCGAAGAAGTGGAACGTCTGGTTTCATTTCCGATAGAAACAGCAGTAAACGGAGCAACCGATGTTCGCCGCGTTCGTTCGTCGTCTACTACCGGATTTTCTGTTGTGTGGGTTGAATTTGATTGGGGAACGGATATTTATAAAGCCCGCCAGATAGTAACCGAAAAACTCGCTACTTTGGGAGAGTCTTTACCCGAAAATATCGGACAACCGACTTTAGGCCCACAATCATCTATTCTCGGCGAAATAATGATAATAGGATTGACATCCGATTCTACATCGCTTCTCGATCTTCGTACTATTGCCGACTGGACAATACGTCCGCGCCTGCTTTCTACCGGAGGAGTTGCTCAGGTGACTGTGATTGGCGGGGATATTAAAGAATATCAGATATTGCTCGATCCGGGGCGGATGAAACATTACGGAATCAGCCTCGATGAAGTGTTGCTGATTACCCGCAATATGAATCAAAATTCATCGGGTGGCATATTGTACGAATATGGCAACGAATACATCGTTCGAGGCGTGATGCAGAGTGCTGATGCAGAGGAAATAGGAAAGGCTGTTATCAAAAAGACAGGAGAAAATCCTATTCTTATCAGTGATGTCGCGGAAATAAAGATCGGAGCGAAAACTCCTAAATTAGGAGTAGCTTCCGAAAGAACAAAGCCTGCTGTGTTGATGACCGTAACCAAACAGCCAAATACGAATACGATAGAACTGACCGGTAAGTTGGATGCATCGCTAGCCGAATTACAGAAAAACCTGCCTTCTGATATTAAAATAACGACCGACATTTTCCGTCAGGAGCAGTTTATAAATAACTCTATCGGCAACGTAGAGAAGGCTTTGTATGAAGGTTCTATCTTTGTCGTTATCGTTCTCTTCCTGTTCCTGATGAACGGACGGACAACCTTTATCTCACTTTTGGCTCTGCCTCTGTCGCTGTTAGCATCTATTCTGGCTCTGAAACTTATGGGGCTTACCATTAATACGATGAGTTTGGGTGGTATGGCTATTGCTATCGGGTCGCTGGTAGACGATGCCATTATCGATGTGGAAAATGTATTCAGGCACTTGCGGGAAAACAGGCGGAAACCGAAAGGAGAACAGTTAAGTATTCTGACTGTTGTTTTTGAGGCTTCTAAAGAGGTACGTATGCCGATACTTAACTCTACGCTGATTATTGTTACCAGCTTTATTCCGTTGTTTTTCTTGAGTGGTATGGAAGGGCGTATGCTTGTTCCGCTGGGTATAGCCTTTATTGTAGCTCTGTTTGCATCTACAATCGTAGCTCTTACGGTTACGCCTGTGTTGTGTAGCTATCTATTAGGAAAAGGAAAGAAAGACAAGGAAGAGAAAGAACCTCTTCTTGTTGTAAAACTGAAAGCTATTTATGAGAAAAGCCTGCATTGGGCTTTGGATCATCAAAAAATCGTCTTGAGTGCAACGGGTGCTCTTTTACTTTCGGCTGTGATTATATTCTTTACATTCGGACGAAATTTCTTGCCGGCTTTCAATGAAGGATCACTAACGATAACGCTCAATACTCTACCTGGTATATCGCTCGAAGAGTCGGATAAAATAGGACGTGTGGCAGAAGAAAAACTTCTTTCTATTCCCGAAGTTCAGACAGTCGGTCGTAAAACCGGACGTGCAGAACTTGACGAACACTCATTCGGAGTGAACTCATCCGAAATAGAAACCCCTTTTATTTTGAAAGACCGCTCTAAAGATGAAATGCTGGAAGAGGTTAGAGAGAAGCTAAGTAGCATTCCGGGCGTAAGCATAGAGATCGGACAACCTATATCGCACCGTATCGACCATATGCTCTCGGGAACGAAGGCGAATATTGCAATCAAACTGTTTGGTACAGACCTCAATAAGCTTTATACGATAGGGAATGAAATAAAATCATCGATTGAAGGTATTGAAGGTATTGCCGACCTGAATGTAGAGCAACAAGTAGAACGTCCCCAGTTGAAGATAGTTCCGAAGCGTGAACTGCTTGCTAAATATGGAATCTCATTACCCGAATTTTCCGAATTTATTAGCGTAATGCTTTCGGGAGAAGTGGTTTCTCAGGTATATGACAACGGAAAAAGCTTCGATCTTACCCTGAAAGTAGACGATGAATACAAAGATCAGGCAGATAAAATCCGTAACCTGATGATAGATGCCGACGGAAAGAAGGTGCCATTCGAGTATGTAGCAGATATTGTATCTACTACAGGTCCGAATACCGTCAACAGGGAAAATGCACAGCGCAAAATAGTAGTCTCGGCAAATGTCAGCGGGCGCGACCTGCGTAGCGTAGTGAATGATATTCGCGAAAAGGTCGACAAAACAATTACTTTACCCGAAGGTTATCATATAGAATATGGAGGCCAGTTTGAAAGTGAACAAGCTGCATCGCAAACACTGCTTATCGCTTCCGTGTTTGCCATTATGATTATATTCCTGTTGCTTTTCAATCAGTTCAGGAATGTTATGCAATCGGCTGTTATCCTGCTCAATCTGCCTTTAGCGCTGATAGGAGGAGTGTATGCTATTCTTTTGACTTCGGGAGAAATAAGCATTCCTGCCATAATCGGATTTATATCCTTATTCGGTATTGCTACCCGCAACGGAATCCTATTGATGGCACACTATAATGATTTGGGTAATCAAGGATATTCGATAGAGAAAAGTATTTATCAAGGTTCATTGGACAGGTTAAATCCGATTCTGATGACTGCCCTTTGTTCGGGGCTGGCATTGATTCCGTTAGCTGTACAAGGTAATCTTCCGGGTAATGAGATACAAAGTCCGATGGCTAAAGTTATCTTAGGTGGATTATTTACATCCACACTGTTGAATATGTACATCGTACCTATTATTTACAGATTCCTGAAACAAAGAAATAATAATCGTCCCCTATAAAGAGGGTGTGTCAAAAGATGGAGTTCCCGTCATTGCGAGGGCGATAGCCCGAAGCAATCCATTAATAATCAACACTCTGGATTGCTTCACTCCTGTTGGCTCCGCCGATTCTTCGAATTCGCAATGACGAAAAAAATGACCTTTTGACACAGTCTCTTGGAGGGGCCTGGAATATTAAATTATTATCATATGAAAAAGATTATATATATAGTATTATTATCCGCGTTGTTCTCTCTCGCGGGAAAAGCACAGAACTTCGATAATATATTGCAAAGTATAGAAGAAAACAATACGGCATTAAAAGCGTACAGAGAGCAGGCCAAAGCGAGTAAAATAGGAAACAAAACAGGAATAAATATGGCAAATCCGGAGGTGGAATTTGCATACCTGTGGGGATCGCCTAATGCCGCAAGCCACCGTACTAATCTGGATATTTCTCAATCGTTCGATTTTCCTACGGCATATCGCTACAAGTCGCAATTGGCTGAAGGAAAGAATAAGCAACTCGATCTGGTTTACGACCGGCAACGGAGGGATATTCTCCAACAAGCCAGACTACTATGTGTGGAACTGGCTTATCAGTCTAAGGTAAATGAACAATTGTCTGAGCGGCTTATGTATGCCAAAGAATTGGCAGAAGCATATCAAAAGAGTTTCGATCAGGGAAATATCGATATTTTGGAGCGAAACAAAACCAAATTGAATTACCTGAACGAAGAAAAGGCTTTGCAGATAAACAATGTAGAGATAAATACGCTGGTGATGGAATTGCAAAGGCTTAATGGAGGTTTGACATTTTCTGCCAATCCGGATGACTTCCCTGCCTATGCTTTACCAAATGATTATCAGGAGTGGTTTGAACGGGTAAAGGAAAATAATCCTTCGCTTCGATTGGGTGAGCAGGAAATAGCTTTGAGCCGGAAGCAGGAGCAATTGACCCGTGCGTTGAATCTTCCGAAGTTTACTGCCGGATATACAAGTGAGAGGATTCCGGGCGAGACTTTGCAGGGTTTTTCTATCGGGATGTCCATACCATTGTGGGAAGGGAAAAATACGGTTAAGCACCAAAAGGCTCAAACAGTAGCTTTGCAAATGCAGCATCAGGACTCGAAACTGCAATTTCAAAATGTGCTAAAGAACCAATATGATAAAGCGGTGAAGTTGTCAGCGCTATTGGGCGAGTATAAAGAAGCTCTCGAAGTGACTAATAACCGGGAATTGTTGAAGAAGGCCCTTGATAAGGGGCAATTGTCTTTGATCAATTATTTATTGGAACTTTCCGTGTATTACGAAACAATAGATAAATACCTGGAAACAGAGAGAGATTATCAATTGGCTGTAGCTGAGTTGCAGCAATGGGAAAATTGAGTCTAAACCTGATTAAATAAAGACGGAGGGTGTGTCAAAAGGACTTTGGCCCCCCCTCTCTCTTTTACTTATTCATTGAGTATAACTACTTGCTGCCTTACCGATTCTTCGTGTATGGCTTCAAGGATAGTTCGTATGAAATCTGCGTTCATGTTCATCGCTTCAGCCTGAGCAATACGTGTATTCAATATTTCATCATAACGGCCTGTTTGCACAACTGTCATGTTATGTTCTTTCTTGAATGTACCTATTTCGCACGATACACGCATCCGTTTAGCCAACAGTTCTAAAAGCTGATCATCCAGTTCGTCGATTTGTTTGCGCAGGTCGGATAAGTCTTCTGTCGATTGTTTTCTGTCACGGATAACCAGGGTTTCCAGTATTTCTTTCAGCCTGTCAGGAGTTACTTGTTGCGACGCATCACTCCATGCGTTTTCCGGATCGCAATGAGTTTCGATAATCAAACCTTCATAGTTCAAGTCCATAGCCTGTTGTGACAGGGGCAATATGAGGTCGCGTTTTCCCCCGATATGGCTTGGATCGCAAAGTAAAGGAAGATCGGGGATACGACGTTTCAATTCGATCGGGATATGCCATTGCGGAAGGTTGCGATATATTTTCTTGTCGTATGAACTAAACCCGCGGTGGATAGCCCCAAGTTTAGTAATACCTACATTACTAAGACGTTCAAGTGCTCCTATCCATAATTCAAGATCGGGGTTTACCGGATTTTTAACTAATACGGGTATATCTACTCCCTGCAATGCTTCAGCTATTTCTTGTACAGCAAACGGATTTGCAGTAGTACGCGCACCTACCCAAAGAAGGTCGATCCCAAATTTCAATGCTTCGTATACATGCTTTTGTGTCGCAACTTCGGTAGAAACATACATACCTGTTTCCTGTTTTACCTTTTTCAGCCATGCCAGTCCTTCACTGCCAACACCTTCAAAACCACCCGGCTTTGTGCGGGGTTTCCATATTCCGGCACGAAGAATTTTCACACCATCAGCTGCTAATTGTTTAGCAGTCTTCATTACTTGTTCCTCTGTTTCGGCACTACAAGGTCCGGCTATTACCAAAGGGCGTTTCGGATCGATACCCGGCAGTAAGATTGAATCTAATTTCATTTTTATTTTATTTTATTATTTATTGTTATTGTAATAATTATCTTTTTCCCAGTTATAAGGATTGTTTAATATGTATTCTACAATTTTCCCGTATGTTTGTTCGTTACGGATAATGTGCTCGTAATAGTTTCGTTGCCATAATTTGATAGACAAATTTATTTTTTTTATCGTTTGATATTTAAAATATCCAATAATATTGCCAACTGTAGGGGCAGGGTTTGCCTGCCCACGAATAGCCTGTTCATTATGGGGACGGGCAAACCCCGCCCCTACAATTTCAATAATTCCATGAAAATGATTAGGCATAATTATGTATTCGTGCAATTCAATATGTGGATATTTGGTTTTCAAATACTGCCATTCATCGTTAATAATTGTCCCTGCCTCATTCAATACCATTTCGTCATTTTCAATCTCACCAAACAAGCATGCTTTACCCTGTACGCAAATAGTCACGAAATACAATCCTTCCTGACTGTAATCATATCCATGCAAACGGATACTGCGCCGATTAGGTAAATCACGATTCATCGATTATAATTTCTTTATTCTTTCGAGCGCCTCTTTTAGCATATTTTCGTTGCAGCAAAGCGATATGCGGATGTATCGTTCTCCTTTGTCGCCGAAAATAAATCCGGGAGTAAGGAATACTTTCGCATTGTATAACACTTTATCGGCTAACTCTTCACTTCCTTTATAATGAGCAGGAATTTTCCCCCACAGGAACATGCCAACCTGATTTTTGTCGTATGTACAGCCCAATGCATCCATAATGGCCTCCGCATATTGACGGCGGCTTGCGTACAGTTCTATGTTGCTCTTTCTATGCCACTCGCTGGAATTGTTCAGTGCGGCGATAGCGGCCAGTTGCATCGGTTTTAGAATTCCACTTTCGATATTGCTTAACACCTTGAGTATCCATTGGATAAACTGCGCATTGGAAACTACAATTCCAAGACGCCAGCCCGGCATATTGTGTGATTTACTCATCGAATTCAATTCTATACAGATATCCTTAGCTCCTTCTATCTGCATAATGCTCAGGGGATTTTCGTTCAGGATAAGACTGTAAGGGTTGTCGTGAACAATAACAATATTATGTTTTTTACCGAAAGTAACCAGCTTTTCAAATAGCTCTAAGCTTCCATTTGCTCCGGTAGGCATGTTGGGATAGTTTACCCACATCAGTTTGATGTTGGATAGATTCATCTTTTCCAGTGCATCGAAGTCGGGTTGCCAGTTATTATTCTCATCCAGATCGTAGCTATGAATTTTAGCTCCCACCATTTTACTTACTGATGTATATGTAGGATAGCCCGGATCAGGAACCAAAACACCATCGCCCGGATTGAGGAATGCCAGTGAGATATGAAGAATACCTTGTTTAGAGCCAATCAGAGGTTGTATTTCCTTTGCAGTATCCAGTGTAACGCCATACCAGCGTTTGTACCAGTCGCCAAAAGCTTTTCTTAGTTCTGGTATCCCAACATGAGGTTGGTAGCCATGTGTGTTTGGCTGTGCAGCCGATTGGCTTAATGCATTAACGGTATCTTCCGATGGCGGAAGATCGGGACTGCCTATACCCAGACTGATTACATTTTGCCCTGCGGCATTCATTTCGGCTACTTCTTTCAGTTTCTTCGAGAAGTAGTATTCTTCAACTGTATTGAGGCGATCTGCCGGAATTATATTCATGAGTTTGGCCCCTCTTAGTCTCCCCAAAGGGGAGAATTCTTCCGAGGGTAGAAGTTTAATTGTTTAATTTTTACTCTAATTCCCCCTTGGGGGATTGAGGGGGCTTATATTTCGCTTTGCCTGCCTTCGGGATATTCTCCAAGCAATTTCAATTCACTGATCAATGGACGTATAGCATCCAAAGATTGATGATAACGTTCTATATCAGAAAATTTCACATCGATATAAAACTGGTATTCCCACTCACGCCCGATGATCGGTAACGATTGTATTTTGGTCAGGTTGATACCATAAAAGGATAGCACAGACAATACTTTCGACAAACTGCCTTCGGCGTGAGGCAGGGTGAAAACAATAGATGATTTGTTCAGCACTTCGTTCTGTTGAATCTCATTTACGATCCACTTGTTTCCAAAAACAAGAAAGCGAGTGAAATTGTGCTTATTCGTTTCAATTCCTCTCGCCAGTATATCCAGGCCGTAAATCTCGGCAGCTCTTACGCTGCATATGGCAGCTGTGCCGATCATTTGCTTTTCCGCCACATCTTTTGCTGCAAGAGCCGTATCTTCATGCTCTACGATCTTTATTCCGGGTAGTGTATCCAGGAACTCTGTGCATTGCATCAAGGCAATAGGATGGGATTGTACCTCTTTTATATCATGAACAGTCTGTCCGGGTAAGACTGCCAGACAGTGAGATACCCGTTGCTTAAATTCTCCTGCAATAGGCAGTTTGTTTTCCTTTAGTAAATTATAGTTTCCCAATAAACTACCGGCGATAGTATTTTCGATAGCCATAATTCCTATCGTGTTCGGATCTTTCTTTATAGCAGTAAAAATATCCCTGAATGTAATACAGGGTACTATTTCCACTTCCTCACCGAAAAAATTCTCAGCTGCTATACCGTGATAGGCTCCTAATCCTCCTTGTATTGCTACTTTTTTCATGTTTTAATCGTGTGTCAAAAAAAAATCCCGTCATTTCTGACAGGATCCCATATATTTATTTGATTGCTTTTCCACTTTCATTTTCACATACAAAATCCTGTCTACTTTTTAAAATAAAAGTAAAAAAAGAAGAAGTATGTAAAAGAAAAATTATTCATTCTAATATTCGTTTGTTTGAATATGGATACAAAAGTAATACTTTTTTAAATAAAACAAACTTTTTATCTTTTTTATTTTGAAAAAAGAAATTAGAGGTCATTGCCTATTTTCCCAAGCTAAACGTAACCAGCAGCGCCTTATGGTCGGTAGGCCATATTCCTTTTCCTATCCTGAAAGAGTCTTGCGTATTATCTTTCACCCGCTGATTGCGGCAGATAGACTCGTCTGGCCCCCAGATAACAGCGTTTTTCAATTTTAGACCTTTGAATGGAGCATAATAAATCAAATCGATTCGCTCTCGTTCATCAGCCAAAGGCGTCCACGACAGTTTGTTTGTCGGCATCAGAGGATTGTCTGATGGGTAAGTTATACCGGGATGAGTTACAGGATTTGGATATAGCGCCCGATAAGTATCTATAAATCCGTCAGCCACAATCATGGTGCTTACTGTCCAAGGAATAACGAGACCGTTACGGTCGAACATATTTTTCGATTCCTCTGTCCAATCAAGGAGTGAAGGTTCGTTGAAATCTCCACCAATAATTACAATCCTGTTTTTCGCTCTGTCTTCTTTAGCATGCTTTAGGAAAGCCATAGCAGCATTATCCCGCTTCGATTTTACGTTATCCATCATAATAGAATCTATATCAGTCATTGGTGGACGCTTCTCCCATGTGCAACCGCTATATCCTTTCACATCGTAGTAGGTACAATTGCGATAATCCAGATGTGCAGTATATAGAGCCACCTCCTGTCCTTTCATGTCTATCAAAGCCCGATAGATACTGCCTTGATCGTTGACGCACGGAAAGACAGTTGTTGAATCTATTATCGGATAACGCGACAATAATCCTGTATCGTAACTATAAAATGAATAGAAAGTTTGCCCCTTTTCTTTGAGTGATTGCACGATGCGATCGCAAAAGCGAGTGTTTTTATAGTTGCGAACTTCGCTTAATGTCACAAAATCAGCTTCGGATTCTATTATCTGATCGACTATAGCATCATATCCTCCCGGAACGGTTGCGCCTTCCTGCCAAACATTAAATTGGAGGACTTTAAATGTCTCTTCTTTCGTTTTTTTTTGAGCAAAGGTTATTGATGGAATTATAAGTAGCAGTAAAAGTGTTGATAGAAATGTCGTTCTTTTCATGGTGTTGGTTTGATTAATAAGCTATAAAGGTAAGAATAAAAGATTTTTCCCGAAAATATTTTGGAATCAAGAAATAATAATAACTTTGCAATTCAAAGTTCTTTTTATTTATGAAAGTGAAACTAATCCTCCCTGCCTTAACCGAAGCCGAAAGTCCTTTTTGGCGACCAATCAAGTACTCGCTTTTCCCTCCTTTGGGGTTGGCTACTTTGGCTGCGTTTTTGTCTCCTGATGATGAAATAGACTTACAAGACCAGCATGTGGAACAATTGAATCTCGATGATGAGCCGGATATGGTACTCATACAGGTTTATATAACAAATGCATTCCGGGCATATAAGATAGCAGATCATTACCGGGCTAAAGGGGCTTACGTCTTGTTAGGCGGGTTACATGTAACAGCTTTACCCGAAGAGGCGGCGCAACATGCCGATACGGTTTTTCTAGGTCCGGCAGAAGAAGCATTCCCCCGGTTTTTGGAAGATTATCATGCCAAAAGACCCCGGAAAGTATACCGGTCGTTTATACGTACTCTCCATAATTTGCCTCCGGCCAGACGCGACCTGATAAAGCGGAATCGTTATCTGGTACCTAATTCGTTGGTGGTAACGCGAGGTTGCCCTCACCATTGTGATTTCTGCTATAAAGACGCTTTTTACCAGGGAGGCAAGTCATTTTATACGCAACTTGTTGATGATGCTTTGGCTGAGATAGATAGGTTGCCGGGCAAACATCTGTATTTTCTGGACGATCACTTGCTTGGGAATAAACGATTCGCAGGCGAATTATTTGCAGGAATGAAGGGGATGAACCGTGTGTTTCAGGGAGCTGCAACAATAGACTCCATTCTGGACGACGACCTGATAGAAAGAGCTGAGGAGGCAGGGCTTAGAAGTGTATTTGTGGGATTTGAGACTTTCTCACCTGAAAACCTGAGACAGAGCAATAAAAAACAGAATATGGCAAAGAGCTATGCGGATGCTGTTAGACGCCTCCATTCGCTGGGTATTATGATAAATGGAAGTTTCGTATTTGGGTTAGATCACGACGACAAAGATGTATTCAGCCGGACGGTAGACTGGGGTATCGAAAATGCGATAACAACAGCTACTTTCCATGTGCTGACACCTTATCCGGGAACGCGCCTGTACCAAAATATGGAGGCTGAGGGCCGTATATCGATCCGTAATTGGGATTTATATGACACTCGTCATGTGGTGTACAAAACCCGGGGACTGACTGCCGTAGAACTAGAACAGGGATACCATTGGGCATATAAAGAGTTTTATAGTTGGTCTAATATACTGGAGGCGTCTTTCAAGCATGATTCGGTGAAGCACCGATTGAAGCATCTCTTTTATATGGGAGGATGGAAGAAATTCGAATCTCTCTGGAATTTCATTATCAAAACAGGTGGATTAAACGAAATGTTGCCGATGCTGGAATCCATATTGTCGAAAGTGGAATATAAAGAGAGTAGCCGAAAAATAGAAATTAGAGAGCGTGTAATTATCTAGTTATGAAAAAAATATTGTCTGTTTTAATGGCAGTGATTGGTTCAGCCGGGGTAATTTATCTGATTATATCCGATTATTACGGTGGAATGTTTATCCACATGCTCTCATATGGGATCATCCTTTTGCCTTTGCTCGGTATATATTTTGTCTCTCTGGTGAGTTCTCTTATTTCAGTAATCAAAGCGGGAGTGAAAGAAAATAAGTTACATGTATTGATTCTCTCTCTTCCTATAATTCTTTTTTTAGCTTCTTGTATCTATGATACGGAATTTCTTAAATCGCCAAAGGTTTTAACTGCCGAATTTAAAGATGACCTCTTTTATTATACGCTTATCTTTCGTGAAAACGGAGATTGCGAACATGAAATATCAGTTTTTTTAGGTTATGAGGAAGTAATTAAAGGAAAGTATTATTTCAAAGGAGACACTATTATTTTTACTAAAAAGCCTTACGATAATTACTTTATTCCCGATACTATATTGATAGACCGAGACTCGAACAAGCTTCTTCTAAAAAGGGATTCATTGGGAAATTTTAATAAAGAGTATAATTATTTTAATATTATCAAAAATGGAAAATGAATATTTCTTTTTAATCCTAATTTATATCTTCATTCCGTTGATAGTCCTTCGGTACTATATAAGGCTCGTAGATAAAATGAAAGCTGAAATGGTAGAAAGCCCACCTATATTCAGCTTGTTTCTTGTGTTGATGTCGTATACAATAATTCCAATTGTCACTACTTTTCCTATCCTTTATGATTTTATGCCAGTATATGAGTTGTTAATATACTACTCCTATATTGCAGCTCCGGTGGTCATGATCTTTGTTGCAGCAGTTAATCACGGGAAAAGATATTTTTCTCGTTTCCATTCGGGGGTGTACAAAGCATCATTGATCTATCTCCTTGTTGCTCCTATATCAGTTGTAGTGTGGGTCTATCTGATATTAGGGTGGGATGAGTCCATATTCTAATTCTTCGGGACGCTCTTCTATCAGTATTTTTTCTGCATCGCTGTAATCTTTTATCACAATGATAGTGACCACACAAAGGGCGATTTGTAATATAGCGCCTATTACTAATATTAAAGGATTTGCTCCTGCTTGATCTACATCTTCAATCTTCCAAGTTAATCTGATTGAAAAAGAACTGATAATCCACAATGTCCACCACAGGTTAACGTAATTTGTTTTCAGGTTACCTTTATATGGTTCTTCTACATTGAATGAAAGATATTTCTCCGTTTTCTGATATAATTCTTTCATTATTTTGAACGGTATATAGAGATTGACTAATGGTATAAACCATGCTCCGGATGCCCATCCATCACCATAACTCAGGGTCGTGACTTTCTGATGCAGATTGTAATATGCCCGCCTGAACCACATAATAAAAGTAATTATAGAAGCGATAGCAGCAAGGAGTACCAATATAGATGCATACCCGATCCCTGCGACATACAACCAAATAAGAAATTCAGGCATGTCTTCTGAAGGAATATAACCTTCGTTAATCATAAATCCTATAAAACTCATTATCAGGATTACAGTATTCAGAAACAGTATTACCCATATCATTGCGATAGCATATCTCGCTCTTTGGTCATTCGGACGCAATTCTTCCATAGATGTTTGTCTTAGATAGATAGTATTGATTAAAAGATAACATCGCTAATTTATAAAAAAAGATGGACAACACTGCCCATCTTCTTATAGTTGTATAACATAAATCTACCAGATATCTGCTCTTTTTTCTTTCGGAATAAACAGAGCATCTTTTTCTGTGATTCCAAAGGCATCGTACCAAGCATTAATATGCGGCAACGTTCCGTTTACACGCCATTTACCCAGCGAGTGAGGGTCCATTTTTGTGCGGCGTAGAATTTCGGCGTCGCGGATATTGCCAGCCCACACTCCACTATATGAAAGGAAGAAGCGTTGAGCAGGAGTAAAGCCATCTATCTTTGCTGCGGATTTGGCTTCTTCTGTTTTTTCAAATGCATTGTAAGAGATTTGAAGGCCACCAAAGTCTCCGATATTTTCGCCCAAAGTAAACTCTCCATTTGCAAAAGTTCCGGGTAAAACTTCTATTTTATTGAAATGGTTAACCAGCACCTGCGCGCGTTCTACAAATTTCTTGGAATCGTCGGCAGTCCACCAGTCCGCAAGGTTTCCGTCTTTATCGTATTTGCTGCCCTGATCGTCAAATCCGTGAGACATTTCGTGTCCGATAACTACTCCGATAGCTCCGTAATTAATGGCATCGTCACCATCCAGGTAGAAGAAAGGTGGTTGCAAGATGCCGGCAGGGAAACAAATTTCGTTTGTGGTTGGGTTATAATAGGCATTTACCATCTGAGGAGGCATGTGCCATTCCGATTTATCCACAGGTTTCCCTATTTTACCTATCATTTCGTTATAAGCAAATTCGCCGGCGCGAACAATATTCTGCCAATAGCTGTCTTTCTTTATAGCCAATGTAGTGTAATCTTTCCATTTGTCAGGATAGCCTATCTTAACAGTAAACGCATTTAGTTTCTCCTGGGCTTTGGTTTTGGTTTCGTTACTCATCCAAGCCAGGTTGTTTATGCGTTCGCCAAGCGTTACTTGCAGGTTCTTAACCAGTTTCAGCATTCTCTCTTTAGCTTCGGCAGGAAAATATTTCTCTACATACATTTGTCCGACAGCTTCGCTCAATGATCCGTCAACTGCATTTACGGCGCGTTTCCAACGTGGCTGCAACACTTTGCTTCCGCTCAGTTGTTTACCGTAAAAATCGAAATTCGTATTTACAAAGTTGTCACTCAGATATGGAGCGGCAGCGTTGATTACACACCACGAAAGGTATGCTTTCGATTCGTCTATCGGCAATGCATGGATAAGTTGTACAGCAGCTTTTATCGGTTCTATCTGACCTACATTGATGTCTGCAAAACCTTTGGCTCCGGCAGCATCGAAAAATATTTGCCATTCAAAATCGGCAACCGATTTATTCAGATCTTCCACTTTCATTTTGTGGTAGTTCAATTCCGGTTTTCTCGTATCTTCTTTTTTAAAGTGAGCTTTGGCCAAATCCGTTTCTATTTTAAGAACAGCATCAGCAGCTTTCAATGCTTCGGCTTCGGCGTATCCTGCATTCACAAACTGTTTTACAATCAGGTTGTGATAACCTTTGCGAAGTGCCACAGATGTAGTATCCGTTGCCAGATAATAATCACGTTCGCCCAAACCTAAACCTCCCTGATTAAGTTGCACCAGATTCATAGAGCTGTTTTTATCATCAGCGCTTACGTATAGCGAAAAGAAAGGCGATTCGCCATATTTCCGTATCTCGCCCGAAAGCTTTACAACATCGGCAACAGTAGCAGCTTTGCTAATAGCTTCTAACTGAGGCTGTATAGGTTTCGCTCCATCTGCGTTCAGCTTTGTGCTGTCCATCGCTATTGCATACAGGTCGCCTATTTTTTGCTCGATAGAGCCGTCCTTGTGAGCCGTTTTTCCCAGTTCTTCAATCAGGCCTTTTACCTGTTCTTTGTTCCTTTCTGCCAGCTGGTCGAATGATCCATAACGGGAATATTCGTCCTTTATAGGATTGGCTTTAGCCCATCCTCCGGTAGCATACATGTAAAAATCGTTACCTGGAACAAATGTAGTATCCAGATTAGAGATATTGAACGTCACAACGTCTTTCACGTCCTGTGTTTTTTGTTTACAACCTACCATCAGGGTAAGTGCAGCAATTGGTAAATAATAACATACTTTCTTCATACATATTTAGATTAATATTCTACATATTTCCTTATCTGATCTGTCCATACGGCATAACCTGCTTCGTTGAGATGCAATCCGTCGGACGTATATTTCGCATCCATTTTTCTTTTTTCGCTCAAGAAATGGGGATATAGATTGATAAATGTTATGTTCTCGGATTTACAGAATTTTATAATTTCCTTGTTTAACTTTTCTATCTGCTTTTCTTTATTCATCATACGTTTATACTGGCATACGTCTTTGTTTATGGGTAGCAGGCTTTGCACATAAATAGCCGTACCGGGAGAACCTTCTTTTACCTGATAGATAATCGATCTGATACCGTTCAAAATCTTGTCGTTCGATCTGCCGAGCGAGATGTCGTTTATCCCCGCCAAAATAAATAATTTTGAGGGCTTTGCTTTTATTATTTCATGCAGCCGTCCCAGCATACCCAACGTGTTGTCTCCCGAAATACCTCTGTTTACAGGACTCTGTTCAGGAAAATATTCGTTCCATTTTCCGCCTTGAGTCAGGCTATTACCTAAAAATACGATCTGTCCCTCTTTTAATGGATTTTGCTTAAAATAGGCAGAGCGTTCTGCATATGTCTGGTTTTCCAGAATATTTTCATGTATTTCCTGTCCCATAGCATATGCTGATAGAAATAACAATAAGGTTAATAGTTTAGTTCTCATAGTATATATAATTTCAAGGTTTCAAATTTAATAATAAAAATATCCTTTTGAGTCATGCTGACGAAAGGAAGCTAGGGCAACCGCATCAAAATTTTGAGCCCTACCGGAATAAACAGTCAACAGTCAACAGTCAACAGTCATCAGTTATCAGTTATCAGTAAACAGTCAACAGTCAACAACTTGTACCTTGTACCTCGTATCTCGTCTACTCATAACTTTTTAACTAAAAAGTAACAAACCTCTACAGTCAATTAGCCATTAGCTGTTAGCCGATAGCTGTTAGCCGTTAGCCCCTTGCTCGCGCGGCTACCCTCTTTGTCATCCTGACCACAGGGAAGGATCCAAATCCCCGAGAGACAGGAGATGCTTCCTGTCGTCAGCATGACAAACCGGAATTTAACTAAAAAGTAACAAACCTCTACAGTCAATTAGCCATTAGCTGTTAGCCGATAGCCGTTAGCCCTTGCTCGCGCGGCTACCCTCTTTGTCATCCTGACCGCAGGAAAGGATCCAAATCCCCGAGAAATAGGAGATGCTTCCTCTCGTCAGCATGACAAACCGGAATTTAACTAAAAAGTAACAAATTTCGACAGTCATCAGTCAACAGTTATCAGTAAGCAAGGCCTTTTCGTCATTGCGAATTTGAAAAATCGGCGAAGCCAACAGGAGTGAAGCAATCCAGAGTATTGATTATTAATGGATTGCTTCGGGCGAACCCTCGCAATGACGTGCGACAGTCAACAGTCAACAACTCGTACCTCGTATCTCGTCTACTCGTAACTTTTTAACTAAAAAGTAACAAACCTCTACAGTCAACAATTAGTTACAAGATATTGTCGCTTCGCGCCATTTTCAAATTCGCTAATTCGCTAATTTTCAAATTTAAAATCGTATCTATAGATAAAACGAACGCCGGACAATGTTTCACTCCTCTTCTTCATTTTTTTGATGGGTTGCCCTGAAAGGAAGCATCTTCCTTTTTACAAGATTTTTCACTTCGTTCAAAATGACAAAAAGTATAGAACATTAATTTTCAATTTAATTCATATTTGAAATGTTTTCCAGTTCCGTCGTAAGTTCCTCCCATTTGGCCATATCGCCTTGTAGCTCTTTATTCAGCTGTCCGTGCCGTTCAAAGAGGATCGTGTCGGCAGTTCCTTCGGGGGTAGCCAACCGGTTTTCTATTTCGCTTATTTCTGTTTCTTTATTCTCTATCGCTTCTTCCGTTTCGGATATTTGTTTTTCCAGTTTCTTTATTTGGCGGCTCAACTCCTTACGTTCTTCATACGAAAGTTTATTGGCAGACTCTTCCTGTATCTCGCTTTCCTGCTTTTTGAGGGAAGATACTTCGAGCTCTTTGAGGCTATCCATTTTCTTTCGTTCCAAAAACTCGTAAATTCCTCCAAGATGTTCTTTCACCTGCTGATTGCCAAACTCGTACACCTTATCTACCAGTCCGTTCAGGAAATCACGGTCATGCGAAACAACTATCACAGTGCCGTCGAACTCTCTTAAGGCATCTTTCAATACATCTTTCGAACGCATGTCGAGGTGATTGGTAGGCTCGTCGAGAATCAGCAAATTGACAGGCTCAAGTAACAGGCGTATCATTGCCAGACGGCTTCGCTCTCCTCCCGACAAAACTTTAACCTTCTTATCAGAGGCTTCTCCCCCAAACATAAATGCGCCTAAAATGTCACGGATCTTTGTGCGGATATCGCCGGTGGCTACATAGTCGATAGTTTCAAAAACGGTATGGCTTTCGTCTAACAGCTGCGCCTGATTTTGAGCAAAGTATCCGATCTTTACATTGTGACCTAATTCCAACTTTCCTTTAAAATCTATCTCATTCATGATACATTTCACCAGTGTCGATTTTCCTTCACCGTTTTTCCCTACAAAAGCGACTTTGTCGCCACGATGGATGGTTAAGGTAACATTTTTGAAAATAAGATGATCTCCGTAGCTCTTCTCTACATTGTCTGTTATAACAGGATAGGAACCCGAACGTGGCGCGGGTGGAAATTTCAGGTTCAACATAGCGTTGTCCTCATCATCTACTTCCAATCGCTCCAGTTTGTCGAGTTGCTTGATACGCGATTGTACCTGTACCGACTTTGTCGCCTTATATCGGAAACGCTCTATAAACTCTTCGGTCTTCTGTATCTGCTTCTGTTGATTTTCAAAGGCTCGCATTTGGTGTTCGCGGTGCTCTTTGCGAAGCTCTACATATTTCGAATACGACACTTTATAATCATAAATCCGCCCTAACGATATTTCGATAGTACGTTGTGTAACAGCATCCAAGAATGCACGGTCGTGCGATACCAGCATTACGGCATTGGCACGGGTGGCAAGGAATGTTTCGAGCCATTGGATCGACTCTATGTCGAGGTGATTGGTAGGCTCGTCGAGTAATAGCACATCGGGACGTTGAAGCAGGAGTTTAGCCAGTTCGATACGCATACGCCAACCTCCACTGAATTCACGGGTGGGACGCTCAAAATCGGAACGTTTAAAACCGAGACCTGTCAGCGTTTTTTCGATTTCTGCCTGAAAGTTGTTTCCTCCCGACATTGTAAACTGTTCGTACAAATAGGTGGAACGCTCTATCAGGTTATGATATGCTTCCGATTCGTAATCGGTACGTTCGGCCAACTGTTTATTTACCTCTTCCAACTCAATCTCCATTTTATGGATATGTTCGAAAGCCAGCGATGCCTCTTCAAATACGGTATTCCCTTCATTGAGTGTCATGTGCTGGGGAAGATAACCTATGCTGACATCTTTGGGTAAAGATACATTGCCGCGTGTAGGCTGTTGCAATCCTGCAAATATTTTGAGCATAGTAGACTTGCCCGCTCCGTTCTTCCCAACAAGGGCAATCCTCTCTTTCTTATTTAAAACAAATGATATGTCGTCAAAAAGTGTAAAACCTCCAAATTCGACTGTTAGTCCTTCTACTGAAATCACAATTAATCTGTTTATTTTTATGACTTTCTTGTCAATCAAAAAGTCAGGTAAAATATCTGTTTAATGTGCAAAATTAAATAAATTAAAAGGAAAAAGGCGCTGATTAGCTTTTTATTTACCTGACATGATTTATCTTTGCACGAACAAAAAACAAAATGATGAAAATTTTGATACTCGGAGCCGGAAAAATGGGCTCTTTTTTTACAGATGTATTGAGCTTCGACCACGAAGTAGCTGTGTTTGATGTTGAACCTAAACGACTCAGATTTGTATACAATGTGGTGCGAATGAGCAATCCCGAAGAGATAAAGGATTTCAATCCGGAAATAGTTATCAATGCCGCGACTATAAAATATACTATCGATGCATTTGAATTGGTACTTCCGTATCTGAGCGAATCATGTATACTTTCTGATATAGCATCTGTAAAAACCGGATTGAGAGAATATTATAAGAAGGTCGGCAGACCGTTTGTATCTTCTCACCCGATGTTCGGGCCAACGTTTGCAAGCTTGTCTGATCTGAGTACACAAAGTGCAATTGTAATATCCGAATCGAACCATTGGGGTAAAATATTCTTTAAAGATTTGTATAACAGTCTTAATCTTAATGTGTTTGAATACACGTTTGAAGAACATGACGAGACGATAGCTTACTCGCTGTCTATTCCGTTTGCGTCTACCCTGGTTTTTGCTTCGGTGATGAAACCGCAAGATGCTCCGGGAACAACATTCAAGCGTCATATGGATATTGCACGAGGCTTACTGTCGGAAGATGATTATCTTTTGACAGAGATCCTTTTCAATCCATATACTCCGACACAAGTAGAAAGTATCCGCGCAGAGCTGAAACAGCTTCTGGAAATTATAGAGAAAAAGGATAGTGCGGCTATGCTGAAATTCCTGACTAAGGTGCGGGAAAATATAGCTGATAAGAAATAAGCACAATGTAACATTTTGGCTTTTTTTTGCCCTAAAAAGCCATGACGACTTTCATATTTAATGAAAATTCTTAGTTGGAGCCTTATAAGTTTTTTAACTTTGTTTCGAAAATAATTTAAGCATGAAACGAAGCATGATTTTTGTCAAATTACCAAAGTCCATGATAATAAAAATCATGTGAGTTCCATATGGCAATTAAAATCAAAATTATTATCATATGAAAATATCAATTATAGGAGCCGGTAATATGGGGGGGGCCGTAGCCTGTGGTTTGGCTGTCGGCGGAAGTGTTTCTCCAAAGGATATTACAGTTATCGATCATAAAGGCAAGAATGTAGAACGCCTGAAAGCGTTTTGTGAAAAATTGAATGTTGTAATTGCCGATTACTCGTCACTTTCTGAATCTGATATTGTAATCGTAGCCGTTAAACCATGGATGATAGAAGATGTTTTGACAACACATAAATCATTGCTGAACGCGAAACAATTGGTTGCTTCGGTTGCTTCAGGTATAACTTTGGATCAACTGCGAGAATGGACAAATCCCGATCAGCCCGTTTTTCGTATTATGCCTAATACGGCAATATCGGTTTGTCAGAGTATGACATACATTGCTTCGCGAGGAGCAAGCGAAAACCAGATTCAGCAAGTATGCGAAATCTTTGCTGCTTTAGGCAAGGCGGAACAAGTGGATGAAAAGCTATTTCCGGCTATTACCTCCCTCACTTCATGTGGGATCGCTTTTGCTTTTCGTTATATAAGAGCCGCGATGGAAGGTGGAATAGAGATGGGCATTTATCCCGAACAGGCTAAGAATGCTGTTCTACAAACACTCAGAGGGGCTATCGAGTTGCTGGAAGCAAACGGAACTCATCCCGAAGCGGAAATAGATAAGGTTACTACTGCGGGAGGTATCACAATAAAGGGCCTGAACGAAATGGAACATGCAGGTTTTACTTCGTCTGTGATAAAGGGTTTGAAGGCCAGTAATGTAAAGTAGAGGAATGGGAATAGAGGTAAGTGTCATTATTGTAAATTATAATACATCTGAATTATTGGACAATTGTATTGATTCAGTGCAATTGAAAACAGAGGATGTCAATTATGAGATAATAGTAGTAGATAATAATTCTGAAAAAGGATCACTCGATCATCTTATCAAAAAATACCCTACGGTAAACTTCATTTTTTCGGAAGAAAATTTAGGATTCGGCCGTGCAAATAATCTGGGTGTTTCCTATGCTAACGGGAAATATTTGTTTTTTCTGAATCCCGACACACTCCTACTGAACAATGCCATTTCCATTTTATACGAATTTATGGAAGCAAATCCGCAGACAGGTGCTTGCGGAGGGAATTTATATAAGCAGGATAATACCCCGGCAATCTCGTTTCATACGATGGATTTCTATACCCGCGAATGGCGCATACTTCTCAATAAAAAATGGCCGTCAGGATTTAACATTACTAATAAGCCGCAAGACGTCAGTGTAATCATGGGCGCAGACTTGTTTATCCGTAGGGACATTTTTAACCGGTTAAAGGGCTTCGATCCGGACTTCTTTTTGTACTTTGAAGAAGTTTATCTTTGTGATCTGGTCCGTCGTGACGGCTACAAGGTGACATCTGTCCCTCAGGCCAGGATAATTCATCTTGAAGGAGCAGCAGCAGAAAATAAAAGTGAAGAACTCAATAAATGGTCATATCAGGAGCATTGGTATAGCAAGTTTGTTTATTTCAGCAAGACTAAGGGTAAATTTAAGACAGCATTACTGTATTGGGCCAATATGTTGAAGTTGGGAACTGCTAAAGCAACCTATACCTTGAAACACAATCCGGAGAAGCTGTATTACTGGGGAAAAAAGCAGGAAGTGCTGAAGAAAACATATTCAAGATATTGTCAATACCTGAAAAGGTAAGTCATTCTATTATACATTTTTCCTCTATCGAGATACCGAATAAGGCAAAGTCATATTTAGCCGGATCTTCCGGATCGAGTATTCTCAAATTATTTGTAAGTTCCACCGCTGCTTGCCAATCCGGTTTGTCTCTTCGAAGCAGGCCTGTTTTGCGGGCTGTACGTTCTACATGAAGATCCAGCGGACAGATAAGCTGAGATGGCTTTATCCTAGTCCAGATACCGAAATCTACACCCTTGTCATCTTTCCTTACCATCCACCTCAGAAACATATTCATCCGTTTACAAGCCGATTTTTGCACAGGAGAAGGGATATGTTTACGGGTTCGGGTTGGTGCATCGGGATATGAAAAGAAATATGAACGAAAGTGATTCAACCCTGATTCTACATCCATATTTTCTTTAGGAAAGAAGGCTTCTTCAAGGCTTTTATGATTCGAATAATGCCTTTGCATAAACTCAATACAATAGAGCAAGTCTGTATCGTTGAATGTCCGATGCTTAAATCCTAAAAGCTTTTTCAGATCGGAATCGCTATGCCCTGTGATGAAATCGTAAGGAGCATTGTCCATCCTTTGAGCCAACTCTTTGCATTTGTTTATAATAGTCTTTCGCTGCCCCCATGCGAATATGGCAGCGAAGAAACCCATTATCTCCTTGTCTTGCTCGAGTTCGAAACTATGAGGAATACTGACCGGGTCGTTGGGTATAAAATCAGGTGTATTATACTGCTCAACTTTTTTGTCGAGAAAATCTTTTAATCTTAATACCTGTATATTTCCCATATTTAATACTTTGAAGGATGAAGTTATAAAAAAATAGCCCGGCTTTATACCAGGCTATCTCCTTTTATGATCAGTTTTTAGAATAATAAATTTCTAATGTCGCTGTTTGCTAAATATTTAGCAAATTCAACATCATTAGCTATATCCAATTTTGAAGCGCCTTTGTCAATAGCTGATTTTAAATTTCCAGCCACGCCGGCAGCATTATTTGTTCTTGCAGCTACAATAGCAGCCAAATAATAAGATGTAGCATCTTTGCCCGGAACTGCATCTAATGTTTGTTGAGCTTTATTGTAATTTTTTGTCAATATCTGAGCCAATGCCGCATTGTTTGATTTAGTATCGCCAAACGATTGTGCTGCTCTGTTATAGTCACCTTTTTGGATGTATAACAAGCCTAATGTTTCACCCAGAGAGTTTGAGCCTGCTGCATTACCTAATAGTTGTTCGGCTTTCGCTGTGTTCCCTTCCGACAAAGAGATCAGTGCAAGGTTCATATTTGCCTCAGGTGCGCGAGACGATAGTTGAGCTGCCTTGTTAAAAGCCTGTATTGCTTTAGATGTTTGTCCATTTTGGAAGTAGTATGCACCAAGATTATTCCATCCACGATAATCGTTAGGGAATTTTTGTGTGATAGCAGTATATACTCTTTCTTTTGAGACGCCGTCCAAGTTAGCTGCATAAAGCAATTCTTCCACAGCTAGTTCAGAGATACCATTTCCTGTTGCAGCAATTTTCAGTTCTTCATCTGTTTTACCAATTACTTCTACATTAGCCATCAAGCGGGAGCGGCGAAGTTTAGGTAAAATAGTTTCAGCCAAATCACTGTACACTATCGAAATATTTTTAATTTCTTTTTCTCTGGTTTCAGGATCGGGATACATAGACAATACTCTTAATACAAGGTCTTTGTCCTGAAGGCTGGATGCCTGTACCAATTTTTGGAATCCGTCCCAGTCCTGGGCTGTGTATTTTGAATTAATTTCAACATCCAAATTATTTTTCTTAAAGTCTTTGCTTAGATATCCGGAAGTGTTCTTTTCGCGTTGTTCCGCTAATTTATCATTCAATTTATAACCTCCATCAGGAGAAGCATATGCAGATACCTCAATATTTACGTTCTTACGTTCGTTTTCGTCGGCTTCTTTTACAAGATCTTTCCATGCATTCAGATTAGTAGAGTTGAGTTCACTTGAACGTAATTCAGCTTGTTGTATAAGGAACATGATGTCTGCATCATACGTTTCTTTGATTATGCGTTGGAACGCGTCAGGTGCTACAGCTGGAGTTGATGTAGCTGCGCTTGCCAATGCCGGGGTTGCAATTACCCCATCGGCAATTTTAACATCCGAAAATCCTAATATTTGTTTGTTACCTCTGAAGAAATCGAAGCGAAGAAATAGTTCGGATTTTTTCATCGCAGGGGTGTAATCAAATTCGGATTTCATTGTGATTGTTCTTCCTGCTTCGTAAGGAACAACAATTCCATTTCCGGCTACTTTTTCACCCTGATATGTATAGGCTGTGCCTAGAGCTTCTCCATTTTGATATTTCAAAACAGGAGTTACTACAATCGTAGTATTTTTTTCGAACCATTTAGCAGGAAAGCGTCCGTCTATAGTAACCGGAACCTTATTTGCCACTAGTTCAAGGGGTGATGGAGTAGTGGTAAACAGCGAATTAGATAAAGGTGGTAGGTTCTTTTTGCTACAAGATGTCGCCAATACAGCAGCAAGAGCAACCACCGATAGAATTAGATGTAAATTCAGCCTCTTCATAGATTTTTTGAGTTAATAGATTTATTGTAATTTTTTATTGGACTTCCTTTATACAAAACTAATTTTTTTATTCCTGATATTAAAATGCGTTACTTCAATTTTAATTATTCATTACTTTTTTTAATCTTTTAGTAATTTGACGCTTAGCAAAGATGGCGTATAAATACCTTTTTCGCTAAGGATGGTATATATTTTTTCATTAAGGGCAACGTTTACGGTCGCATAATCACCGCTATTTACCCAAACCCGTATAGTAACATCGATAGAGCCATTGTTTACAAGAGTTAATCCTACGAATGGTTGAGGAGTTTCCTTTATCAGAGTATCCTCTTTTATGATAGATAGTAATGTGTTTTTTATATCTTCAATATTGATTCCATAGTTTATGTTGAATGTAATATCCACCCGTCTTTCCTTTTGTGCGGATATATTTGTTATTGTGCCGGTCGATAGTGGGCCATTTGGCACGTATATGGTCCGGTTATCAGCAGTCAGAAGGATTGTGTATAGTATTCCTATCGATTGTACTGTTCCGTCTATGCTTTGAGCAATGATTCTGTCTCCGACTTTGAATGGTTTATTCACCAACAGCATAACTCCTCCGGCAAAATTGGAGAGATTTTCTTTCATGGCCATACCAATGGCAAGTCCTGCCGCCGCAAGTACCGCCGCGAATGACGTCGTCTGGATTCCCAGTATATTTACAATGATAAGGAATAAAATTATTTTAAACGTTATGCTAGCCAGACTATCGAGAAAACTTATGACGGTTTTTTCAACTTTTCTTCTGGCAAGGAAACGATTGATGAATTTACGTAACCAGCTTATAATCCATCGCCCGATAATAAGCACAACAAAAGCAGCGAGAAGTTTCAACCCTAATGTTACAGCATGGTCGAGCAATTGGTTTAAAAGTTGATCTAATTTAGATATCTTCACTTCGGAAGAAATATCTTGAGGGAGAATGTCAAGTAGCATATAAATGAGATTTAAAGATTTAAAGATTTAAAGATTTAAAGATTTAAAGATTTAAAGATTTAAAGATTTAAAGATTTAAAGATTGTTGACTACTAACTACTAACTACTGACTACTATTTTTCTTTTATGTCTATCCTGAGATTTAGTTCGTCTAACTGTTCCTGATCGATGACCGATGGCGCGTCTATCATGACATCCCGCCCCGAATTATTTTTAGGGAAGGCGATACAATCGCGGATACTGTCGAGCCCTGCAAATAAAGAAACAAGACGGTCAAGCCCAAAAGCCAAACCTGCATGTGGAGGCGCTCCGTATTTGAATGCATTCATCAAGAAACCGAACTGGGCTTGAGCTTTTTCTTCGGTGAATCCCAATACCCGGAACATCTTTTGTTGCAATTGGCTGTTGAAGATACGCACAGAACCGCCTCCAACTTCTACTCCGTTGATCACCATATCGTAGGCATTGGCCCGTACAGCACCCGGATCGGAATCGAGCAAAGCTATATCTTCGTCTTTAGGGCTGGTGAATGGATGGTGTTTAGCAAAGAAACGTCCTAACTCTTCATCTTTTTCCAATAGAGGAAAATCAATAACCCAAAGACAATTGAATTTGTTTTTGTCACGCAATCCAAGTTGTTCACCCACTTCAAGACGAAGTTCGCATAATTGTTTTTGAGCTTTTTCTGTTTCACCACATATGATAAGGATAAGGTCTCCCGGCTCAGCCTGGCAGCGCTTCGCCCATTTTTTCAGATCATCTTGATTGTAGAATTTATCTACAGATGATTTTAGGGAACCATCGGCTTCGTATCTTACATAGACTAAGCCTTTAGCTCCTATTTGCGGACGTTTTACGTAATCAGTAAGCGCATCCAGTTGTTTACGGGTATATGTCGCAGCTCCTTTGGCACATATCGCTCCCACATATTCAGAAGAATCAAAAACTACGAAATCTTTTCCGGTAGTAAGGTCTTTGATCTCAACGAACTCCATACCGAAGCGTGTGTCCGGTTTATCCGATCCATAATATTTCATGGCATGCGCATAGGTCATGCGCGGAAAATCGGGTATCTCAATATCTTTAACAGCTTTGAACAGATGTTTGGTCAAGCCTTCGAACATGTTAAGCACATCTTCCTGATTGACATACGACATTTCACAGTCTATTTGTGTAAATTCCGGTTGACGGTCGGCACGCAAATCCTCATCACGGAAACATTTTACAATCTGAAAATAACGGTCGAAGCCCGATACCATCAACAATTGCTTGAATAGCTGAGGCGATTGCGGTAAAGCATAAAACTCACCCGGATTCATACGGGAAGGGACAACAAAGTCGCGTGCACCTTCGGGTGTAGAGCCTATCAGAACAGGAGTTTCTACTTCCAGGAATTGACGTTCGTCCAAGTAACGGCGTGTTTCGAATGCTATCTTGTGACGAAGTTCCAGGTTTTTACGTACTGTATTGCGACGCAAATCCAAATAACGGTACTTCATACGGATATCGTCACCACCATCAGTTTCATCTTCGATAGTGAATGGCGGAACATCGGATGTATTAAGTACAACCAGCTTATTTACAACAATTTCTATTTCGCCGGTTGGAATATTCAAATTCTTGCTCGAACGCTCTTGTACAGAGCCTGTTACTTGTAACACATACTCACGTCCAAGTTTATTCGATTGTTCGTATAGGTCCGCGTTCACATCTTTGCTAAATGCCAATTGTGTGATTCCATAGCGGTCGCGCAGGTCAACAAAAGTCATTCCCCCTCCCAGTTTGCGTACTCTTTGTACCCATCCGGCAAGGGTTACTTGTTTATTCGCATCCTTCAGGCTAAGTTCTCCGCACGTATGATTTCTGTACATAATATTTTGTCGTATTTAGTAAACTTGTTTAATAATATCCACAGCCAGACTATCTACTTTGCCTTCTATAGCCTTGACAAAGGCTTTGAAGTGAGCGCTTCCGTTATGCAGATCTATTGCCGACTGGGATTTCCAGACTTCGAGGATCGTATATTTCAGCGGATTTTGGCAATCCTGATGAAGATCGTACGAAATGTTTCCGTCTTCTTTACGTGTTTCATCCACCACAGTGTGCAATATTTCTTCCATCTCTTTCCGGTATGTAGCTTTTACTACAATAGCAGCGATAATCTTTAATTCCGTCATATTGTAAATATTAGTGTTTTAAGGCTACAAAAATATAGATTTTATTTGTGTTTCGTATACATTTTACGCTAATGTTTAAAACAAAAAAGCACTATACTTGGCTGTATAATGCATTTTTTGTAGTTGTATATATTTTATTTACACAAACGGAGAAAATCGGATACGATAGATTCGCTTACACCATTTTCCTGAGCTTTCAGAAAATCTTCTTTAGCCATTCGTTTATCGTACTGGGCTAACCGCAACTGCCCTCTGAGTATATAAATCAACGGATCACTGATTCCGAGTTCCAAGGCTTTGCTGATATCTTCGTTTGTTCGCGCCAATTTATTCAATTGCAGGTAGCATTCGGCACGGTTAAAATAAAGCTCTGCATTCGATTTGTTTTTGTATATCAGATCGGTATAGTATTCTTCGGCCTCCTTCCAGTTGCCTCTTCTTTTCATTATAAGGGCTATTCCCATTTTACCCTGAAGGCTTTCGGGAACAATGGAGACTATTTTTTCAAAATCGTCTTCGGCAGATAACAATTCTTTGTTGTAAAGATGCAATAAACCGCGACGATACAGGGCTTCCAGGTCGTTAGGATCGGAGAGTAGTATAGCATTATAATCCTTCATCGCCTCTCCGTATTCTCCCATTTCACAGTATAAGGCAGCCCGGCTTTGTCTTAAAAATATTTTCTCAGGGTATCTATCAACGGCAATATTATAGGAGACGAGCGCTTCGTCAAACTTTCCTAAATTACGCTGTATTGTTCCCAGGTTTACCATCAACATAATGTTGTTAGGATTGGCCGGTTCTTTCCGCAAAGCTGCTTTCAGGGCCTGTTCGGCAGAAAAGTAGTCTTTCTTATCCAAATAGTCCATCGATTTGGTTACCATTTCTTCATATGTTTGGGCTGAAAGCATGGTAGTGCAAAGAAGGAGGGAGATTATAACAAATATTTTTTTCATTAATTATGGTAAATGTTGCTGCAAATGTACCTTTATTTAACTTATCCGGTAAAGCTATATTGCCTAAAAAGAATTAAAAAACTATAGGCAAGCTTTAAAATTGTTATTCAGTTTTTTTACTTTGCTTGTAGTATGTACCGAATCGTGGCAATAAATAAGCGTATAGTTCTCCTTTTCTGCCTCTATAAGAAATCGTTGCTTTTCTTTTGCTGAAGTTAAGGCACATATGTCATACGCAGAAATCCATTCTAAAGGAACGTGCGCGGATGTGGGAATCAAATCGCCGGGAAAGGTGTATGTACCATGATTTTCAGTTTCTATATAGGCAACGAGTTGTCCGACACTATGCCCGTCAAATAATCTTAAACTAAATCCATTGCATATTTGAATATCATCAGTTACCAGATTTAATAGCCCGGCTTCATTTATTGGCATAATGTTTTCGGCAAATATTGAATCTTCTTCCAACAGATTGGGACTTTGTAAGTTTTCCCATTGTTTGAGGCTTAACCAATATCTGGCGTTTTTGAAAGTTGGTACTATGTTCCCATGTTCACCTTTCCGGGTAGCATGCCCGCAGTGGTCGAAATGGAGATGAGTCAATACGACATCGGTTATTTCATCCGATCCGTACCCCAGATCGTGAATCGCATCTTCTATATTAATTAACGAATAAGGCTGATAATAAGATGTCTTATCGAGAAATTTGTTACCCATTCCCGTGTCGATGAGTATTTTCCTGTCGTTGGATGTAACTAAAGCACATCGCATGACTAGAGAGCATAGGTTTTCATCGTTCGACGGATATTTGCGCGACCAGGCACGCTTGGGTATAGCGCCAAACATAGCCCCTCCGTCTGCCATAATATATCCACTGTCAATTATATCGATTTTGTGCATAACGTTTCTTAAATAGATACAAAGAAGGGACGGTTTCACAACTATCCCTTCCCTTCTTAACACTAATATAAAACTAACATATACTATGATAAAAACAGGTAAAAACCCAACTAAACAATCTATCTAACACACTATGAAAAAAGTAAATCTATACCTGTTTTGATAATACAACGTCATTTATGATATCTTTGTTCAGAATTTATGCATTTATTTTTTCCATCGAAAGTGAAAAAATGATTTTTTTTATCTTAATATATTTGTCTTTCATCAGGGCAACCCATCAAAAAAAATGAAAAATTAAAAATGAAGAATTAAGAAGAATGGCGCGAAGCGATGAAAGCGATGAACGAAGAGTGAAACATTGTTCGACGTTCGTTTTATCTATAGATATAGTGATAATTTGAAAATTAGATAATTAGCGAATTAGCAAATTTGAAAATGGCGCGAAGCGACAGTAACAGTCAACAGTCAACAGTTATCAGTCAACAATGGCGCAAAGCGGCAAAGGCTATAAGCTAACGGCTAACAGCTAACAGCTAACAGCTAATGGCTAATTGACTGTAGAAGTTTGTTACTTTTTAGTTAAAAAGGAGGAAGGAGTTTTTCTCTCGTCATTGCGAGGGTTCGCCCGAAGCAATCCAGAAAGTAAAAAACGAAATGAGTGTGGAAAATGTTACATTTTAGTTAAAATAAAAAGCAGGAGTTAAAAAGTTATGAGTTTTAAGTTTTAAGTTCTGAGCGCTGACTACTGTTTACTGTTCACTGATAACTGTAGAAGTTTGTTACTTTTTAGTTAAATTCCGGTTTGTCATGCTGACGACAGGAAGCATCTCCTGTCTCCCGGGGGTCGGGATCCTTCCCTGCGGTCAGGAGGACAAAGAGGGTAGCCGCGCGAGCAAGGGCTAACGGCTAACAGCTATCGGCTAAAAAATAAGTGTGGAGTTTGTTACTTTTTAGTGTAAGCGTCTCCACGATGACACAAAACTGTTAATTTGCGTCTTGTGGAACTGTCTCGATCTGCATTGATTTTGCAAAGCAGGCAAGTTTTTGGAATTAAGTTAAGCGCTGGGTCTGTTTATGCCAT
>BNXH01000005.1 GCA_025999435.1 Bacteroidia bacterium
TCATAAAACAGGCTATTCCGAAGAAGCGATGGGGCACAATGCCATTGCCGGTGGATTTCAGGGACAGCGTCAGTGGACTGACTTTTTACCTAACGGAGATTTTTCGGAGGCAATCCTTAATTCTTCTTTCGACTGGAATGGGATACGTGAGCCATTCGCATTTGCTACGGAAGATGACCATTTGAATGGTATAAGTATGTTATTTGGTAAATTGCTGACGAATACAGCACAGATATTTGCCGATGTCAGGACATACTGGAGTCCGGCATCTATCCAACGGGTTACAGGCTGGAAACCGGAAGGCGTATTGGCTGATGGCGCAATCCACTTAATTAACTCGGGTTCCTGTACTTTGGATGGTACAGGTCGTCAACGTGAAGATGGAAAGCCTGTAATGAAATCTTTCTGGGAGATAAATCAGGAAGAAGTAGATAAGATGCTGGGTGCGACGAAATGGCATCCGGCTTCACTCGAATACTTCAGGGGGGGAGGCTATTCTTCTAAATTTCTGACCGAACCCGGAATGCCTGTTACTATGTGCAGGATTAATCTGGTGAAAGGTATCGGACCTGTATTACAGATCGTGGAAGGGGTTACAGCTACTTTCCCGCAGGAAGTATTCGACAAAATAGATAAACGCACGGATAAGACATGGCCGAGCACATTTTTTGTTCCCCGGCTTACCGGAAAAGGACATTTTAAAGATGTATATTCAGTAATGAATTATTGGGGTGCTAATCATGGTGCTATAAGCTATGGCTACATTGGTGCCGACCTGATATCATTAGCCTCTATGCTTTCAATTCCTGTATGCATGCATAATGTAGACGAGGATAAAATATTCCGTCCATCATCATGGGCTGCATTCGGCTCGGATGCAGAGGGTTCTGATTACAGAGCCTGTGAAGCATACGGCCCCTTATATAAATAGGATAAACCACAGGAAATATTCTCATGAAAGACAAAAAGGCGTACCCCTGGCTGGTCGTAGCGATGTTATGGTTTGTTGCCCTGCTGAACTATATGGACAGGCAGATGCTTTCTACCATGCGTCCTGCTATGATGGAAGATATTTCGGAATTGGTATCGGCAGCTAATTTTGGACGTTTAATGGCTATATTCTTATGGATATATGCTTTTATGAGCCCGTTATCGGGCATTATTGCCGACCGTCTGAACCGTAAATGGCTTATCGTAGGGAGTTTATTCACATGGTCGGCCGTTACCTTACTGATGGGATACGCAACTTCGTTTGATCAATTGTATATTTTGCGTGCGGTAATGGGGATAAGCGAAGCCTTTTATATTCCTGCGGGATTATCGCTTATTGCCGATTATCATCAGGGAAAAACCCGTTCGCTTGCTGTTGGTTTCCATACTACGGGAGTTTATTTAGGACAGGCATTGGGCGGTTTTGGTGCTGTCGTTGCAGGTAGTTTTTCATGGCAGATGACATTCCATACATTCGGATTGGTAGGTATCATATATTGTATTGTACTTATATTATTTCTGAAAGAACATAAGGCATATACAATTGAGACGGAAGAAAAGAAATCTGTTAAGAAAGAATTTTCCGCTATGCTTAAAGGCTTGGGGATACTGTTTGGTAATATCTCTTTCTGGGTTATATTATTCTACTTTTCAGCCCCGAGTTTACCGGGTTGGGCAACCAAAAACTGGCTGCCGACACTATTCTCTACCAGTCTGAATATCGATATGGAACAAGCAGGGCCAATGGCTACTATTACCATTGCTATGGCGTCGTTGGTTGGCGTGCTCATCGGTGGGTATTTATCGGATAAATGGGTACAGCGAAATATAAAAGGGCGTATTTATACGGGAGTTATCGGTTTAGTCCTCACATTACCTGCTCTTTTGTTACTGGCTTTCGGTAATAGTCTGGTTATTATTGTTGCCGGTGCCATTTTCTTTGGCTTTGGTTTCGGTATGTTCGATGTAAACAATATGCCGATCCTTTGCCAGTTTGTCTCCCCTCGTTACAGGGCTACGGGTTATGGATTGTTGAATTTAGCCGGAATTTCAGCCGGAGCAGTGATAACGAACGTTCTTGGAAAATCGGCCGATGCCGGAAATATGGGGCGTGACTTCGCTCTTTTAGCCATAGTTGTCCTTATTGCCATTATTTTGCAATTGACGATATTGAAGCCTACAGTTATAAATAAAACAGATGATTAAATATTTATTCTATAAAATAAATTGAAAATATAATGAACTCAAATAATCCAATTTTCCAACTGAAGGGAATTGTCCCTCCCATGATAACTCCGTTAATAGATACCGACACGCTGGATGTGAAAGGTGTAAATAATCTGGTAGAGCATCTTATATCGGGAGGTGTAAGCGGTATCTTTATTTTAGGGACTACGGGCGAGGCCCAGCACCTTAGTATCAATATCAAGAAAGAACTCATCAAACATACTTGTCTGGCTGTGAATGGACGCGTGCCTGTTCTTGTCGGCATAACGGATACTTCGGTGTATGAAAGTATAAAACTGGCTGAATTTACTGCTGAATATAAGGCTGCGGCTCTGGTTGCCGCACCTCCTTATTATTTTGCCCTGGGACAGCCCGAGTTGATTGAATATTATGAGTTGTTAGCTGATAAATGCCCGTTTCCATTGTATTTGTATAACATGCCTTCGCATACGAAGACAATGATTGAGCCTGATACGGTTTTGGCTTTATCTAAACATGAAAATATAATCGGATTGAAAGATAGTTCTACCAATGGCGTATATTTCTGTAAATTACTAACATTGTTCAGGGACCATCCCGAATTCGGGCTATTCGTAGGCCCTGAAGAAATGATGGCTTCTGTGGTATTGCTCGGTGCACACGGAGGTGTTTCGGGGGGTGCGAATGTTTACCCACGGATATTTGTAGATGTGTATAATGCAGCAGCAGGAAAGAATGTAGATAAAACTATTGAATTGCAGGACAAGATGATGTCTGTCAGCAAGGAGTTATATGGCATAGGCCGTTTCGGTTCGAGCTATATCAAAGGTATCAAGACTGCATTGGCACTGAAAGGTATTTGCAGCGATTTTCTGGCTCAGCCTTTTAATTCATTTAAAGACCCTGAAAAGGAGAAAGTTAAGTCTGCTGTCGCTAAGTTGGATAATCTGTTAAAATAGAGAACATTTACGAATGAAAAAAATATTACTGTTTACCATTGTTTTTATTCTGTCCATAGCCTCCAAAGCTGAAACTATTAATATGCGAAGCTTTGGGGCTAAGGCAGATGGTAAAGTGTCCAACACTGCTGTTATTAGGAAGGCGATAGACAAGCTTTCCCAAAACGGTGGAGGGACATTGTTTTTCCCTGCAGGTACATATCTTACAGGGCCTATTGTATTGAAAAGTAATATAACTATCGACATAGAAGCAGGTGCGACGATTAAGTTCACCGATGATATGTCGGAGTATATTCCTTTTGTAGAAATGCGTTATGAAGGTGTGGTAATGAAAAGTTTCTGCCCTTTGTTTTACGCATACGAACAGGAAAATATTACTATCAAAGGAGAAGGCACCATCGACGGAAACGGGAAAAAGTGGTGGTACGGAACATTTGCTATCGAAGGCGCGCACAAGGATGAAGCCTTTAGTGCAGAACTGGAAGGGTACCGGCAAATGTGGGAGAAAGAAAATCCCGGTTTTACGGTCGAAGAAAGTTCGGATTGGAAGCGCACGTTGGGGAAACGTTTTTTTCGTCCGCCATTGATGCAACCTTATAAATGTAAAGACTTCAAAGTAGAAGGAGTAACAATTATAAATTCCCCGTTCTGGACTATCAACCCCGAATTTTGCGAAAATGTAAGCGTTCTCGGAGTTACTATAAACAATCCGGACGCGCCGAATACAGACGGTATCAACCCGTCGTCATGCCGAAATGTGATAATCGCCAATTGCCATATAACAGTAGGGGATGATTGCATCACATTAAAGTCGGGACGCGATTTGCAGGGACGCCGGTATGCTACTCCTTGCGAAAATATAACAATAACAAACTGTGTAATGCTTGCAGGACATGGAGGTGTTGTTATAGGGAGCGAAATGTCGGGCGATGTGCGTAAAGTGACTATCTCTAACTGTGTATTCGATGGTACGGATAGGGGTATTCGCATGAAATCAACCAGAGGCCGTGGCGGTATTGTGGAAGAAATACGGGTGAGCAATATTGTAATGAAAAATATTCCGGGGGAGGCTATAACACTGAACCTGTTCTATTCAAATGTTCCGGCTGAACCTTTATCAGAGCGGACGCCGATTTTCCGTAATATCCATATATCGGGTCTTACAGGTTCGGATGTGAACATGGCCTGTACTGTTTTGGGAATAGAAGAAGCCCCTATATCAGGCATTACATTCTCTGATATTAATATAGAAGCCAAAACCGGTTTTGAAATAAACAAGGCGGAGAATATAACGCTGGATAATGTCAGAGTTGAGACTGAAATTGGCGCTGCATTCAAAATAAGCGAGTCTTCCAACCTGCGTATCAATAATATTTACAATCCTAAACCATTGCAGGATAAACCTGTACTGGAAGTAACTGATGTGAGGGATATGTTTATTCAGGGATGTTTTCCTGAAACCGGTAGCCGGTCTTTCATAAAACTGGATGGAGGTCTGACTGATAATATCATTTTGAAGAATAACTATTTGGAGCGATTGGCTATGCCTGTCGATAAGGGTGCAGGACTGAATAAGTCGGCGAATATTGTAATGCAATAGTATTTGGGAGATATGAAAAAAGGGTATTATATACTTATATTATGTATTCTGTCTGTCGTTTGCGCTTATGCTCAAAATACACAAACGGCGGATAGTGCCTATTCGCGACCGCTGATAGATGTGTTGCATGACATTGAAACCCGGTTCGGCATAAAGATAAAGTACGATGCCAGGATGATAGACGGCAAGATACTCAAATATGCCGACTGGAGAATAAAACCGTGGAGCGCGGAGGAATCCCTCATTGCCGTATTGGCTCCTTTCGATTACAAGTTTGTCATGGATAATGGCAAATATAAGGTAAAGGAGTTTGAATATGCCCGCACAACCGAGGCGGAAGGCAAGAAGTTTCTGGATTATCTCGAAACCCTTTATTCTGACAAAGAATCGAGGGAAAAACGCAAGGCTGAATTAAAGGCTTGTTTACCCAAAGCCTTAAGAGTGTCTCCGATGCCAGTGAAGCCTGAGTCGAAAATTATTCTGACACCGAAAAGAAAATACGATGGCTACACAGTTGAAAACTTTGCCATAGAAACCCTTTCCGGAATTTATGTGTGCGGCTCAATCTATAAACCTGCAAAGATAAAAGGTAAATGTCCGGTGATACTCAACCCTAACGGGCATTTTGGAAACGGCCGCTACCGTGAAGACCAGCAAATGCGTTGTGCTATACAAGCCCGTATGGGTGCCATATCGGTAAGTTGGGATTTGTTTGCGTGGGGAGAAAGCCTTCTTCAGTTCGATGGAACATTGCATCGCCTGAGCGCGGCCAATACGATACAAACCATCAATGCAATCAGAATCCTTGATTACTTATTAGCTCTGAAAGAGGCAGATACTTCCAGAGTGGGTATAACCGGCGGCTCTGGCGGGGGTAGTATGACGATGATGATGTCGGCTATCGACGACCGTATAACAGTCAGTATTCCGGTTGTTATGCTGTCCTCTCATTTTGTTGGCGGATGCCCTTGTGAGAGCGGCATGCCGGCTCATCTTTGCGGGGGACGTACCAATAATGCCGAGATTGCCGCTATGTTCGCTCCGAAACCGCAATTGGCATTGACTGACGGGGAAGACTGGTCGAGTTCTGTTCCCGGACTGGAATTGCCATACCTTAAAAAAATCTATGGATTCTACGGAGCAGAAGATAATATAGAGAATGTGCATTTTCCAACCGAAGGACATGATTATGGCCCTTCGAAACGTACGGCTATGTATCGCTTTATTGCTAAGCATTTAGGCTTAAATCATGATATGGCAGATGAATCTAAGGTAACTATTGAGAAAGAACTACAGATGCGCGCATTTGGTGAAAATGGTGAGAAACTGCCGGCAAATGCAATCAAAGGAAAAGAGGCTCTGCTGGAAGTATTGAAAAACGTTGGTGTAATTTGATTAATAAGATATTGATGTTGAAAAGAATAATATTGTCATTATTTATAAGTCTGGCTCTGGTAGCTAATGCCCAGCAAGGTATGAAGCTCTGGTATGATAAACCGGCTTTGGATTGGAACGAGGCTTTGCCGTTAGGTAACGGCAGGCTGGGAGCTATGGTTTTCGGGAATCCCTCTGTCGAGCAATTGCAGCTTAATGAAGAGACCATTTGGGCCGGTTCGCCCAATAGTAATGCCCATAAGCTGGAAGACGGAGTCCTGGAGAAAGTCCGTAACCTTATCTTTGAAGGAAAATATGTAGAAGCTCAGGATTTGGCTACGGCCAAAATAATGTCGCCTACAAATCACGGGATGCCTTATCAGACGATGGGAGACCTCTTTATCTCTTTTCCGGGGCATAACCGGTATACCGCTTTCTATCGTGATCTGAATATAAGCGATGCTGTTGCCAGTGTCTCATATAAGGTGGGCGACATAACTTACAGGCGTGAGATCTTCACGTCTTTCACCGATCAGGCTATAATTGTAAGACTGACAGCTGATAAACCGGCAAGTATCACCTGCAACACTTTTCTGACCACACCTCAGGAAAAGGTTGATAGATTCATCGAAGACAACCAGCTTGTATTGACTGGTATTACTCCTGCACATGAAAAGCAAAGCGGAAAAGTGCAGTTTGAGACAAGAGTGAAGCCGAAAGTAAAAGGAGGGAAATATACGGTTTCGGATAATATCATATCTGTGGAGAATGCAGATGAAGTTATTCTTTATGTGACTATTGCTACCAATTTCGTCAACTATAAAGACATAACCGGAAATAAGACCGTCAGATGTAAGAAATATATGGAGACAGCTTTTTCGAATGATTACGAGAAAGCAAAAAATGAACATACCGCATTCTTTCAGCAATATATGAACCGTATGTCTCTTGACTTGGGGAAAACAACAGAATCTCAGAAACCGACGGATATACGTATCAGAGACTTCGCTAAGACATTCGACCCTGAACTGGCGGCTCTCTATTTCCAGTTCGGACGCTATCTGCTGATTTCATCTTCCCTGCCGGGTACGCAACCTGCAAATCTTCAGGGAATATGGAACGACCGTTACCTTCCGTCATGGGACAGTAAATACACTTGTAACATCAATGTGGAAATGAACTATTGGCCGGCGGAAGTTACCAATTTGTCCGAAATGCATGAGCCGATGCTGCAAATGATTCGTGAGGTTGCCCAAACGGGTGCGCATACAGCTGACCTGATGTATAATGCCAGAGGTTGGGTACTTCATCATAATACCGATATATGGCGTATTACCGGGCCTGTCGACAGGGCTGCTTCGGGAATGTGGCCGGCAGGTGGCGCATGGGTAAGCCAGCATTTGTGGTACAGGTACGAATATACGGGCGATCTGGATTATCTGAGGTCGGTATATCCGGTGATGAAAGGTGCCGCTATGTTTTTTAACGATTTCCTGATAGAAGAACCTGCCCATGACTGGCTGGTTGTTTCACCATCCAATTCCCCTGAAAATACGCATGCCGGAAGTAATGGAAAAGCAACGATTACGGCGGGGTGCACGATGGACAACCAGTTGCTATTCGATTTATTCTCCAATGTAATCAAAGCGTCCGAATTGTTAGGCATAGATAAATCATTTGCGGATACATTGAAAATGAAGCGTGAGAAATTGCCGCCGATGCAGATCGGGCGACACAATCAGCTTCAGGAATGGCTGTATGACTGGGATTCACCGGACGATAAGCACCGCCATGTATCTCATCTTTACGGACTTTATCCGGGTAATCAAATATCGCCTATTCATACACCTCAGTTATTTGAGGCGGCCAAAAATTCTTTGACCTATCGGGGAGACCCTTCTACGGGTTGGTCTATGGGTTGGAAAGTTTGTCTGTGGGCGCGCTTACTGGATGGAAACCATGCGTATACACTATTGAGAAACCAGTTAGACCTGGTAACTAATGAGAAGAAAAAAGGAGGTACCTACAGCAATATGTTGGATGCTCATCCTCCGTTCCAGATAGATGGCAACTTCGGTTGTACAGCAGGTATCGCGGAAATGCTGATGCAAAGCCACGATGGATTCATATACCTTCTGCCGGCACTTCCTGATGTATGGAAAGACGGCAGTGTAAAAGGATTGGTGGCCAGAGGAGGATTTGTCATCGACATGGATTGGAAAGACGGCAGAGTGAGCAATCTGAAAATTACGTCCCGTTATGGAGGAAACTGCCGTATCCGTATTGCTTCTGTGCTTAAAGGTACAGGTCTGAAAAAAGCAAAAGGTAATAATCCGAATATCTTATTTGAAACTCCGGGTATAAAGACGCCATTAGTGTCGGATAAAGCAACATTAAAAGCCGAACCTCTGAATCTGGATAAAACCACTTATCTGTATGATATAGCGACGGAGAAAGGCCGGACTTATAATCTAACAGGAAAATAACATACTATGATGAAATATTCTATTTTTACACTACTCGCAGTTTTCTTTCTGGCAAGCTGCAACCAAACTAAAAATGAGCAACCGGAAGAAAAATTGTCTGTAAAATTAGCCCAATCCGAGATGACACGTTTTCCAGAGGCATGGATGATCGAAAAAGCGAAATCACCGCGCTGGGGATATACTCACGGATGTGTAGCTAAAGCCATGCTGGATATGTTCGATTACACACAGGACAGCGCCTATTACAATTATGCCAAAGGTTATGCCGACAGCCTGATTACGCAGGACGGACAAATAAAGACATACAGGATGGATAAATATAATATCGACAATGTCAATCCCGGTAAGATATTATTCCGTCTCTATAAAGCAACCGGAGATGTCCGCTACAAAACAGCGATAGATACATTAGTTGTTCAGATGGAAAAGCAGCCCCGAACATCGGAAGGCGGATTCTGGCACAAACAGATTTATCCGCATCAGATGTGGCTCGATGGTTTATATATGGCTTCTCCGTTTTTAGCGGAATATGCAAGAGATTTCAATCATCCTGAGATATACGACGATATTATGAATCAGATTCGTCTGATGGATAAAAACAGTTACGATCCCGAAACAGGTTTATTCTACCATGGCTGGGATGAAAGTCGCGAACAAAGGTGGGCGGACAAAACCACCGGGCGCTCTCCTAACTTCTGGTCGAGGAGCATAGGTTGGTATGGAATGGCGCTTGTCGATGTCTTGGATTTTCTTCCTCAGGATCATGCAGGTCGCCCGGATGTGATCGCTATTATAGAAAAAATGGCAGAAGGGATTGTGAGGTGGCAGGATGATAAGACCGGAGTATGGTATCAGGTAACCAATATGGGAGACTGCGAGGGAAATTATCTTGAATCATCAGGTTCGGCTATGTTTGTTACTTTCCTCTATTCGGCTATAAATAAGGGATATATCAGTCCTGATTATAAAGTTGCTGCCGATAAAGGTTTTAGCGGATTGATAAAAGAATTCGTGAAGAAAGAAGACGATGGTACTTATTCTATCACCAATTGCTGTGCTGTTGCCGGTCTGGGAGGAGAGAAGACATACCGTGACGGGTCTTTCGAATATTATATCGGTGAACCGGTAATCCTGAATGACCCTAAATCCGTGGCTCCTTTTATATGGGCTGCTATCGGACATGAAAAATCAGAAGACAAAACAAAGAAATAAGTCTGCATCATGAAAAAATATACAATACTGATATTATTATTGTTACTAATCACTTTAGCACCGGCGGCTCAGGATAAGCCGAAGAAACCGGGTATGCTCTGGGATAACGGTAAGCTGAAAGTAAGCGACAATAAGCGTTACTTACAACATGAGAACGGCACTCCTTTCTTTTGGCTTGGCGAAACGGTCTGGCTTTTGCCATCACGGTCGAATAGGGAAGAGGTGGACTATTTTATGAATGCCACTAAAAGAAATGGTTACAATGTGGTGCAAATATCTGTGCTGCATACTGTTTCTGCCATGAATGCATATGGTGACTGGGCTTTACCTGACGGGTTCGACTTCAGGAATATAGATAAGCGAGGCGAGTATAACTATTGGCAGCATGTGGACTACATCGTGGAACGTGCCCGGCAGAGCGGTATCTATATCGGGATAGTTTGTGTCTGGGGAACGCCTGTGCAACAGAAGCAGATGACAGTTGAGGATGCTAGGAAGTATGGTAAGTTCTTAGCGGAACGTTATAAAAAATACCCGAATATAGTCTGGCTGATTGGTGGCGATATCCGCGGAGATGTAGAGCCGGAAGTCTGGCAGACTTTGGCAACAACGATAAGAGGAATAGACCCGGATCATTTGATGACATTCCATCCGCGTGGCAGGACGATATCCAGCACTTGGTTTAACAATGAGCCATGGCTCGATTTCAATATGTTCCAATCAGGCCATCGCAGATATAATCAGCGTAATGGCGATGGAGATTATCCTATCGAAGAGAATACAGAAGAAGACAACTGGCGTTTTGCCGGGCAGAGTCTTGCTGTTTCTCCTTTGAAACCGGTAATCGATGGTGAGCCTTCTTATGAAGATATTCCTCATGGGCTTCACGATGTGAATGAACGTCGCTGGCAGGCAGAAGATGTTCGCCGTTATGCTTATTGGTCTGTATTTGCAGGCTCATTTGGACATACTTACGGGCATAATTCTACGATGCAGATGCTTCGTCCGGGATATCAGCCTTCATTCGGTGCTGAAAAACCATGGTGGGAAGCTGTAAACGATCCGGGTTGTCGTGAAATGAAGTACCTGAAAAACCTGATACTGGCGTTTCCTTTTTTTGAGAGGATACCCGACCAGTCGGTAATCGTGGGAGCAAACGGATTGCAATACGAAAGGGTGATTGCCACCCGTGGTAACGATTATATCCTGGTCTATAACTATACAAACCGCAAAGTGGAGATAGATATGACAAAAATATCGGGAGCTAAGAAAAAGGCATGGTGGTACAGCCCAGTAAATGGTTCTGTGGAATATATCGGAGAATTCGGTAATGGCAGACAGGTTTTTGCTCACGATTCAGAATACAGGGCCGGTAATGACAGGGTCCTTATTATTACGGATGCCGATACATCTTATGTAGAAGAAAACTTGATGACGGTTAACAGTCAACAATAATCAGTTGACAGCATTCTTGAATTTTCAAATTAAAAAATCCATGAAAAAAACAATACTTATATTCTCCGCCTTATTTTGTTCCCTGCTGGTGTTTTCGGTGGATGTGAAGGAACTCAGGTGCGAAATGCTAAATAATCCCGAAGGAATCGGTACGGCAACACCTCGTCTGGGGTGGATGATAGAATCGAAAGAACGAAATGTAGAGCAAAAGGCGTACTGGATACTTGCTGCCTCTTCATTGGATAAGCTCAATGAAACAGATGCAGATTTATGGAATTCAGGAAAAATTGAAAATGCCGTATCTACTTTTGTCCCTTATACGGGTAAAGGCCTGACAAGCCGTAGCCAGATATATTGGAAAGTAAAAGTTTATACAAATAAAGGTGAAACAGCATGGAGTTCTCCGGCTAAATTCAGTGTGGGTTTATTAACTGATTCCGACTGGTCTGCGAAGTGGATTGGGCTGGACAGGATATTCCCCTGGGATAGTGAGACGGTGCATTCCCGTTTATCTGCACGTTATTTTCGTAAAGAGTTTGCCAGCCAGAAGCAGGTTAAATCAGCGAAGGCATATATTTCAGGATTAGGATTTTATGAGCTATATATCAATGGTGAGAAGATCGGGGATCAGGCTTTAGCACCGGGACAAACAGACTATTTCAAAACCGTTTTGTACAATACCTTTGATGTGACGTCTTATATTAAACAAGGGAAAAATGCGATTGCGACTATCTTGGGTAATGGGCGTTTCTACAATATGCGTCAGAATTATAAACCTCATAAAATAAAGACTTTCGGCTATCCGAAAATGCTTCTCCAGATAGAAATAGAATATAATGACGGAACAAAACAAACCATCATCAGTGACGATACATGGAAGGTTACTTCCGATGGCCCTATCCGTTCAAATAATGATTTTGACGGAGAAGAATATGATGCGAATAAGGAGCTGGGAGCATGGAACACAGCCGGATATAATGACCGAAAATGGCTGAAAGCCGAGCTGGTAAAGGCCCCGGGAGGTGTAATTACTGCGCAGATGCAGGAAAATATGAAGGTGATGAAAGTATTGACGCCAAAGGCTGTTATGGTTTTAGCAAAAGATACGTTCGTTATCGATATGGGGCAGAATATGGTAGGCTGGCTTAGTTTGCAGGCAAAAGGGAAGAAAGGAGATAAAATTACCCTGCGTTTTGCCGAAACACTGGAAAACGGCGGCCGCCTGAAAACAGTAAATCTCCGTAGCGCAAGAGCTACCGATGTGTACACAATGAAAGGAGAAGGTACGGAGAAATGGGAACCCCGTTTTGTTACGCACGGGTTCCGTTTCGTAGAAGTGACGGGTTATCCGGGAACTCCGGCAATAAGTGATTTTGAAGGGAAAGTCGTATATGACGATATGGCTGCAGCCGGTTCATTCGAGACATCAAATAATATTCTGAATCAAATATATAACAATGCATGGTGGGGAATCAACAGTAATTACAAGAGTATCCCCCTCGATTGTCCGCAACGCGACGAAAGGCAGCCGTGGCTCGGCGACCATACTATTGGTTGTATCGGGGAAAGTTTCGTTTATGACAACGAACGGTTTTATATAAAATGGCTGGATGATATAAGGGATTCCCAAACGCCGGAAGGAAAGCTGTCGGATATTGCGCCTCCGTACTATATGACCTATTATAGTGATAATATGACATGGCCGGGTACATATCTGTTTGTCGCCGACATGATCCATAAGCAATACGGTAATACTGAACCGATAAAGAAGCATTATCCATATATGAAAAAATGGTTTATGCATATGAAGGATAATTATCTGAATGCAGACTATATAATGACCAAAGATAAATACGGAGACTGGTGCGTTCCTCCTGAATCAAAAGAACTAATCCATTCTCTGGACCCTGCCCGTAAGACGGACGGACAGCTGATAGCTACAGCATATACTTATAAGTTGTTGCAATTGTTACAGGAATTTGCAGTTATATCGGGCAATGAAAGTGATGTCGCCGAATATGTGACGCTTGCAGAAAATGTAAGAGCAGGATTCAATAAGAAATTCTATAATGCGGAAACAGGGCAATACGGTAATTATACGGTAACATCCAATCTCCTGCCATTGGCTTTCGGTATTGTAGATAAAGATAATGAGGACAGAGTTTTCCAAAACCTGATAAACCGCATTACAGTTACAGATAAACTGCATATCAGTACAGGTGTTATCGGTACTCAGTGGCTGATGCGTGAACTCACAAAACGGGGATGTGCAGATGTTGCTTATACTATTGCTACTCAGAAGGATTATCCTAGTTGGGGATATATGGTCGGACAGGGAGCGACTACGATCTGGGAACTCTGGAACGGTGATACTGCAAGCCCTAAGATGAATTCTCATAATCATGTGATGCTCTTAGGAGATCTTCTGGCATGGATGTATGAAGATTTGGCCGGAATAAAGTCTCACAAGATAAGGGAGGGATTTAAATGGCTGTGGATGAAGCCAAATCCAACCGAAGACCTTACCTACACAAAAGCGTCTCATAAAACACCATATGGTTGGGTAAATAGTGACTGGACTCTTAAAGATGGAATTTTCACATGGAAGATTTCCATCCCGGCAAACAGCAGGGCGAATATATTATTGCCGGCGACGTCAGTAGAAGATATTGCCGAAAGCGGAAAACCTGTAAAAGAGGTTGAAGGACTTAAATATGTCCGGGTTGAGGAAAATCGCATAAATCTTGAAATCGGATCGGGTGACTATACATTTGTTTGTAAATACGGAGAAGCTCAAAACCGGTTCAGAGAAGGTATTCTTACAGATGAATTTATTTGTGAAAAGCCTTCATTCCCTGAAAGCCATGCTTCTACAATAGCGGAAACCAAAGAAGGTCATCTTATTGCTTCCTGGTTTGGCGGAACAAAAGAGCGTAATCCCGATGTTTGTATCTGGGTAAGCCGCTATATCAACAATAAATGGACAGAGCCGCAGAATGTAGCTGATGGGATTATTAACGACACACTCCGTTATGCTACATGGAATCCCGTATTATATCAGGTGCCGGACGGAGAATTACAACTTTATTATAAAGTCGGTCCCAATGTGGCCGGATGGGTTGGGAAGGTGATTACTTCTGACGATGGAGGTGTTACATGGTCGGTTCCCCGTGACCTTCCGGAAGGATTTTTGGGTCCGGTGAAAAATAAACCTGTTTTACTGAAAGACGGGACATTATTGTGCCCGTCGAGTACCGAAGGAAATGGCTGGAAAGTTCATTTCGAAGCTACAAAAGATTTTGGTAAAACATGGAAGATGATAGGCCCCATCAATGAAGGAAAAGAGCTTCATACGATACAACCGTCCATATTGACTTATAAAGATGGAAGATTACAGATTCTTTGCCGTACGCAGGAAAGAACTATCGGAGAATCATGGTCTTCGGACAATGGAAAAACATGGACGCCTGTTGCCGGAACAATGTTGCCGAATAATAATTCGGGTACAGATGCCGTAACCTTGCGGGACGGCCGCCAGTTATTGGTCTATAATCATGTCTTGCCTCACGATACGCTTAAACGGGGAAAAGGAGCCCGCACCCCTCTTAATGCAGCTATATCTGAAGATGGGAAAACATGGTATGCGGCATTAGTGGTAGAAGATTCGCCGATTAGCCAGTATTCTTATCCTTCTGTTATACAGACTAAAGACGGCTTGGTTCACATCGTTTATACATGGAGGCGGAAAGCTATTAAGCATGTAGTTGTAGATCCGGATAAATTGGTATTATCGAAAATAGAAAACATGAAATGGCCGTCTTTAAAAGAGACGAAAGAAATACAGGTCGTAAATAATCATCGTTACAAGGTTTCTGTTTGTGACTGGATGATGCTCAAGCGTCAGAAAGTCGGAGCGATGGAACTGGCCGAAGAGCTTGGCGCAGACGGACTTGAACTGGATATGGGCGGACTGGGCAAACGTGTGTCATTTGATAATAAATTTACCGATAAACATTTTCAGGAATTATTTATTTCGGAATGCAATCGATTAGGAATAGAACTTAGTTCCATCGCTGTGTCCGCTTTTTACGGGCAATCTTTTGCCAAGCGTGAGAACTATGAAGACCTGATAGACGAATGTATAGCAACTATGAAGGCTCTCGGGGTGAAAGTCGCATTTCTGCCAATGGGTAACCAAAGCGATTTGGTGAAAGAACCCGAACTGTACCCGGTTGTATTGGAACGGCTGAAAGTTGTTGCTAAAAAAGCGGAGGCAGCAGGTGTTGTCATCGGTATAGAAACGACATTGCCGGCTAAGGAAGAAGCGAAATTGATAGATAAAATCAGTTCTCCTTCGATCCGTAGCTATGTCAATTTCTCTTCTATCCTGAAAAGAGGAGGAAATATTATAAGCGACCTGAAAACCTTGGGAAAAGACCGTATTGTTCAGATACATGCCTCTAATACCGATGGTTACTGGATCGAAAATGACCCGGCACTGGATATGAAAGAAGTAAAAGCTACTTTGGACAAAATGGGGTGGAGCGGCTGGCTTGTTGTTGAACGTTCGCGCGATACAAAGGATGTCCACAATGTAAAGAAAAACTACGGGGCAAATGCACGGTATCTGAAATCTGTATTTCAGGTGAATCAATAGCTCGAAACTTTATCTATGTAATAAGCTATTAGCTGTGAGCCATTAGCTTATAGCTCTTTGAATTGAAAATCGGTGGAGCCAAAAGTTGATTAGCAAATGAGTGAAGATGTTGTAACCTTTGTAACCTTTTTGGGAATAGTTACAAGTAGACAAGATACGAGATACAAGTTGTTGACTGATGACTGTTTACTGCAAATAGTGTTCTTTGTGTAAATCTTTGTGTCCCTTGTGGTAAAGAGTTTTCAACCACTAAGTACACGATGGGAATCACAAAGGGCACAAAGGCTAAAAAGACTGTTACCTTTGTAACCTTTTTGAAAATAGTTACAAGTAAACGGGATACGAGATACGAGTTGATGACTGATGACTGTTAACTGCTAACTGATTTCATTGTTACTTTTGTTACTTTTTGAAGGAGATGCTTCGCTCCACTCAGCATGACAGGGTATAATAGTTCTCAAAAGCGAACGGCTAAAAGCTATCAGCTAATAGCTAAAAACTGTTACTTCTGTTACCTTTTAACTATATATAGTTAATTAATGTAAATATTAAATCTGGTCAATACACTTCAAAAAATAAAATTCCATGAGATTAATTTATATTGTGATTCTATTCTTTATCTCGTTATCGGTTTTTTCAGTAGAGATATATGTTTCCCCGCAGGGAAACGACCGGAACCCCGGTACACAATCTGAACCGAAAGCCTCTTTGCATGGAGCAATAAGAGAGGCAAGGGAATACCGGAGGTTATTAAAAGCGGGAAACGACGAACCTGTGCGTATCCGTATGGCCGGAGGTACATACAACCTGTACGAACCTGTATTTATTCGTCCTGAAGATTCGGGAACGGAAAGCAGTCCGACCATAATAGAAGCTGTTGAAGGCGATAATGTGGCCCTTAGCGGTGGTATCCGGATAGAAGGCTGGAAAAAACAAGGCAAATACTGGGTCGCTGATGTGCCTTCCTTCAATGGAAACAGGCTGATATTCCGCCAACTATGGATTAATGGGAAGAAGGCTGTAAGAGCGCGGAATGTATCCGATTTCGAACAAATGGACCGGATAAGAAGCAATGATAAAATGAATGAAATTCTCTGGATTCCGGCTTCTGCTGTAAAAGGACTGACTAAATCGGAGAACCTTGAACTCGTTATCCACCAGATGTGGGCAATCGCCAATCTTCGTGTTAAATCTATTACCGTCCAGGGAGATTCGGCAGGTGTCCGTTTTCATAATCCGGAAGCGCGGATTCAATTTGAGCATCCGTGGCCGCAACCGATGATTAAAGAAGGCCTGAATTCAGCATTCTATTTTACGAATGCCCTTGAATTGTTGGATGAAGCCGGCGAATGGTATCACGATACGAAGACGGACAAGATATATTATATACCCCGTCAGGGAGAGGATATGCCGACAGCCGAAGCAATTGTTCCGGTATTGGAATCCCTTATAGAAATAACAGGGACACCGGACCGTCCGGTGGAGCATATCCGTTTTAAGAATATCGAATTTAACTATACGACCTGGGTACGTCCTTCACAGATGGGACATGTTCCGTTGCAGGCCGGAATGTATCTGCTGGACGCTTATAAATTGAGACCTCCGGGAGTTCCCGGTAACTTTAATAAGGGAATTGAAAATCAGGGTTGGGTAGGTCGCCCTCCGGCAACAGTAATGGTGCAATCGGCTCGGAATATTGAATTTGACCAGTGCCGCTTCGAACATCTCGGCTCGTGCGGAATCGACCTTGTCGATAGAGTGCAGAAATCTGGGATAAATGGCTCGTTATTCAGGGATATTGCCGGAAACGGCATGCAGATCGGCCGTTTTTCGGAAACCGGTATGGAGACACATCTGCCTTACGACCCTGTTGACCAGCGTGAAATCTGCTCTCATATTTATGTTTCCAACAATTATATCACGGATGTGACAAACGAAGACTGGGGATGCATGGGCATCCTGGCAGGTTTTGTACAAGATATCAATATCGGGCATAACGAAATCAGTGAAGTGGCCTACACAGGTATAAGCCTGGGTTGGGGATGGACAAAAACGGTGAATTGTATGCGGAATAATATAGTGCATGCTAATTATATTCATCATTACGGGAAACATATGTATGATGTTGCCGGAATATATACACTGTCGGTACAGTCTAAATCTTTTATTACCGAAAACGTGGTGGAAGATATATGTACGCCCTCTTATGTGCATGATCCCAATCATTGGTTCTATCTCTATACCGATGAAGGGAGTTCATTCATTACAGTGAAAGATAATTGGTGCCCCGCCGAAAAGTTCCTGCAAAATGCAAACGGTCCCGGCAATACTTGGGAAAACAATGGCCCGATAGTCGCCGACTCAATCAGACAAAAGGCAGGACTGAAGCCGGAATATACATGGATTAAGAATATAAAGTAATATACTATGAAGAGAATATTAACTGTATTATTTTTTGTTTTGATTACGTTTTCCCTATCGGCTCAGGATGCCACATGGATATACTATCCGGGAGATTTTGAAATATGGCTCGGGAATGAAATGCAGAATCGCCGTACAGAAAGGGGCGGTTTCTTTCCTCCGTTCTGGAAGATGGATAGCCACTATGTCGCGGTTGAATTTTCTACAAAATTAGACTTACCTGTGGCTGAGGAAGTTGAGATATATGTAGAAGGAAAGTATAATATAAAACTGGATGGGAAAATTCTGCCTGCCTATGATAAGATAATCATTCCGGCAGGAAAGCATAGCCTGAACATCAAAGTGCATAATCAGGCTCATGTTCCTGCCATATATGTGAAAGGACAAACCTTTGGTTCGGATGAGAGTTGGAAAGTAACTTTCGAAGATAAAGAATGGATAGACGAGTCGGGTAAAGCATCCGATACATCTTCAGGTACAGCATACCTGCAAGCCGGACGATGGAATTTCAATTCTCCTGATACTCCTCCGTCAGAGTTCAAACTGGCAGTTATACCAATGGCTGCTGCCGGAACTGAAAAGAAAGGAGCGGGAGAACTCTTTGATTTTGGAAAAGAGACTTTCGGATATGTGAAATTCCATCAGTTGAAGGGAAAAGGCCGCCTGAATATATATTACGGGGAGTCCTCTGAGGAAGCCTTGTCGACTACACATTGCGAAACATTAGACCGGATCGATATAGATAATACATCCGCGAATGATTTTACTTTGGAAGATTCAAAAGCCTATCGTTACATATATATTGAAACGGAAGGCGATTTGTCTTACTCTTCCGTATCGATGTTGTATGAGTATCTGCCTTTGGATCACAGGGGGCAGTTCAGATGTGATGATGAACTGATAAACCGTATCTGGGATATTTCTGCCTATACGATGCACCTTACCTCGAGGGAGTTTTTTATCGATGGCATTAAACGCGACCGTTGGATATGGAGCGGTGATGCTTATCAGAGTTACCTGATGAATTACTATCTGTTTTTCGATTCCCCTTCGGTTACACGTACTATGCTGAACCTTAGAGGGAAAGACCCTGTTACGAGCCATATAAATACGATAATGGACTATACATTCTACTGGTTTATAGGTATATATGATTATTTGCAATATACAGGCGACCGGGAGTTTGTAAGGCAATTCTATTCGCGTATGCAATCCCTGATGGATTTCTGTTTATCCCGTCGAAACGGCAACGGCATGATGGAAGGCTTAGCCGGGGACTGGGTATTTATCGACTGGGCCGATTTTAATATGAGTAAAAGCGGTGAGGTCAGTTTCGAGCAACTACTGTTTTGCCGAAGCTTGGAAACAATGGCGTTGTGTGCAGATATAATGGGAGATATTGAGAATGAAGCACGGTATGCATCTTTGGCTTCAGACTTAAAATTGAAGCTGTTCACTTCCTTTTGGTCGGCAAATAAAAATGCTTTTATTCATAATCGCGAGAATGGGATAATGAGTGAGCAGGTAACTCCTTTTACGAACATGTTTGCCGTATTGTTCGATTATCTGGATGCGGAGAAAACAAAAGCAGTGAAAGACAATGTCCTGCTAAATCCGGATGCATTGAAGATAACAACGCCATATATGCGTTTCTATGAACTGGAAGCATTATGTATGTTAGGAGAATACAGACATGTGCTGAAAGAAATTCGCGACTACTGGGGCGGTATGCTCAACTTGGGCGCGACTTCTTTCTGGGAAAAATATAATCCCGATGAAACCGGTACAGAGCATTTGGCCATGTATGGGCGTCCCTTTGGGAAAAGCCTTTGTCATGCATGGGGAGCCAGTCCTATATATTTATTGGGCAAGTATTACCTTGGGGTGAAACCTGAGAAAGGAGGCTATAAAGAATTCAGTATTCGTCCGGTATTAGGTGACCTTAAATGGATGGAGGGCTCTGTGCCAACACCGAAAGGAGATATAAAAGTATATATGGATAAGAAGCAGATTAAGGTTTCTGCAACAGAAGGAGAGGGGTATCTCTATTTCACTTCACCGGGTAAACCTAAAATAAATATTGGGAGTATTGAACAAATTGCTACTGACAATTATAAAGTGAAGATTGATACCGGTAAGGAGTATATAATACGCGGAAAGTTCTAAGAAGCCTTCGATCCGGTTATTTAACCGGGTTTAGAACTGCTCAAAATTGTAAAAAGTACACTTAAAAGTCATGGATATGTTTTATAGCATATTCACGGCTTCTTTCCTCTCATGTTAAAAATATATCTTTGTCAGCACAGTACAGAATAGTATAGATTGGGTTTAACATTCTATATTGAATAATTCCAGCGGATTTAAAACCGAATAAAAAATAGTCTGATAAAATGAAAATCAAACATCTGTTAGCTTTATTATCGTTCTTTTTTCTGATAATATCCTGCTCAAAAGAAAAAGTTGTAATTGTTTCTCCACAAGGATCATCGAACAGGATTCTATACGGGGTAGATAAATTAAAATCAACTCTTGAAGCGGAAAACTATGAAGTGATAGTTGCTGCCTCCGGAGAAAATAATAAAGCGGAAAATCATACAATTTATGTAGAAGAAAGCACAGTCGATACATTAGCTAAGGAAGGCTATTCTATAAGCACGGAAGGTAAATCCATTCGCATTACAGGCAATGATGCATCCGGTGCGATGTATGGTTGTATGGAACTTATAAGCCGGATAAAAGATGTCCGGAAAATTCCTTCGGATATCAATCTGACAGACCAGCCTGAAATGGTATTGCGTGGAGCCTGCATCGGTGTGCAGAAACCATATTATCTGCCGGGCAGGACTGTTTATGAATATCCCTATACAGAAGAGACTTTCCCTTGGTTCTATGATAAAGCCTTGTGGATAGAATACCTGGATATGCTTGCCGCCAATAAGATGAATTCGCTCTATCTCTGGAACGGACATCCGTTTGCTTCATTGGTAAAGTTGAAAGATTATCCTTATGCGGTAGAGGTAGATGATGAGACATTCAAAAAGAATGAAGAGATGTTCTCTTTTCTGACGGAAGAAGCCGACAAAAGGGGGATATGGGTTATTCAGATGTTTTACAACATTCTGGTATCGAAACCTTTTGCTGAACATCACGGAATAAAAACACAGGACAGAAGCCGCCCTATTACCCCACTTATTTCGGATTATACAAGAAAATCGGTGGCTGCATTCATTGAAAAATATCCGAATGTAGGATTACTGGTTTGTCTCGGAGAAGCCATGGATACCTATGAAGATGATGTGGAGTGGTTTACAAAAACGATTATACCCGGAGTGAAGGATGGGTTGAAAGCACTGAATATTACAAAAGAACCTCCGTTGGTGCTGAGAGCACATGATACGGATTGTAAAATGGTAATGGATGCTGCTCTGCCTTTATACAAGAACCTCTATACAATGCATAAATACAATGGAGAATCTCTTACAACTTATGAACCCGGAGGTCCTTGGTCGAAGATCCATACCGATTTGAGTAGTCTGGGGTCGGTTCATATATCCAATGTACATATTTTAGCTAATCTGGAGCCATTCCGCTATGGTTCGCCGGACTTTATCCAGAAAACAGTTCATGCTATGCATAATATTCATGGTGCAAATGCTCTGCATCTGTATCCGCAGGCATCGTACTGGGACTGGCCTTATACGGCAGATAAAACGGAGCCGCGTTTGCGTGAAATGGATCGTGACTGGATTTGGTACAAAGCGTGGGCTCGTTATGCATGGAATGTAAACCGTGACAGAAATGATGAAATAAAATACTGGACTAAGCAACTTGGCGATATGTACGGTTGTGGAGAAGAAGGGCGAAATATTCTCGAAGCGTATGAGCAAACGGGGGAAATAGCGCCTAAGTTATTACGTAAGTTCGGTATCACGGAAGGCAACCGGCAGACTCTTTTACTTGGAATATTCCTTAGCCAACTCGTAAATCCGGCCAAATGGAAGGTGTATCCCGGATTCCATGAGTCTTGCGGGCCGGAGGGTGAATTGCTTATCGAGTATATGAATAAAGAGTGGAACAATCAGCCGCATGTAGGAGAAACCCCTCCACAATTGATAGGTGAAGCTGTTGCGCATGGTAACGCTGCTGTGGAAGCGATCGACAAAGCTACGCCTAAGGTATCTGCAAATAAAGATGAATTTAACCGTTTGAAAAATGACGTTTACTGTTATCAGGCGTTTGCGAACTTTTTCTCTGAGAAAGTAAAAGCAGCCATGCTTATTCTCAGATACACCCATTCGGGCGATATTACAGATTTGGATAAAGCGATTCCTCTTGTAGAAAAAAGTCTGGAATATTATCAGCAACTAGTTAATCTTACAAAAGATACCTACCTGTATGCAAACAGCATGCAAACAGCCCAGCGCCGGATTCCGATAGGCGGTGATGATGGAAATAATAAAACATGGGAAGAGTTGTTGCCTCATTATGAAGCGGAACTGGTAAACCTCAAAAGGAATATAGAATTTTTAAAGAAGCACGGAGCCGATAATAAGCAAACGATAGAGATATTAAATCCGATGAATATTACAGTTGACGGAAATCCGGTGAGCTATCCGATGAAAAAAGGAGAGAAGGTATTCTCCGATAAGGACTTTGTAATAGGTGAATTGTCTGAAGAATTGAAAAATATGCACCCATTCCGTTTCAGTCAGGACAAGCAGGCTGCGGAAGGCACTATCATATCTTTTGAATGTAAAGAAGGCGTCAATCTTTTGGTGGGCTATCTGAATACCGAACGTAAAGAGTATGCAAAGGCCCCGACATTGGAAACCGATGCCAGCGCTAATGCTTACGGACAGGGGGATGTGCAGATTGCCAACGCTATAGATATTCCGGGACGGGCAACAGTGAATGTCCACACATATACTTTCCCGGCAGGAAAACATAGGTTGAATCTGGGCAAAGGCGCATTAATGGTATTAGGCTTTACCGGAGCAGAACAAAAAATAAATCCCCGTAATGCCGGTTTGGGCGCGAATGATCCTTCGAGCCGGATAGATTGGATATTCTATTAATGGTAGGGTTTGTAAATAGATGAATATGAATGTATTTCGAGTAATTATAATATTACTTATTTCTTTTGCAGGTTGTCTTTCGGCACAGGTTACTGTGCCGAAAGATATTATGAAGAAGATATATGAGGAAGTAAAGACTCCGTTTAAATACGGATTAGTACTTGCCCCGTCAGATAATAATCATAAGATAGATTGTCCTACTGTTTTTCGTGAAAACGGGAAATGGTATATGTCTTACCTTATCTATAACGGTAAATCGGGTACAGATGGCCGGGGTTATGAAACATGGCTGGCCGAAAGCGAGGATCTGCTCCACTGGGATATATTGGGCCGAATTCTGTCTTTTCCGGAAGCCGGAAGCGGGCGTTGGGACGAAAACCAGCGTGCCGGATATGTGGCTTTGATAGACTATGAGTGGGGTGGAAGCTATAAGGTCCAGAAATTCGGCAATAAATACTGGATGTCATATTTCGGCAGCGATACCAGAGGTTATGAGCGCGGCATTCTTAAAGAAGGAGTAGCATATACTTCCGGCGATATAACCAAACCACATGAATGGCGAAGTTTCGATATGCCCAGATTATCACCACTGGATGAAGATAAGGGCTGGTGGGAGAATATTACACAATATAAATCGTCAGTTATCTGGGATAGGAATAAAACACTGGGCTATCCTTTCGTCATGTATTACAATGCCGGAGGGGTAAATCCGGATAATAATGTGAAGGCAGAGCGTATCGGCATTGCTTTATCCGACAATATGGTCGATTGGAAACGTTATGAGGGTAATCCGATTGTAAACCACGAAGAAGGTATCACTGGTGATGGAGTCATCCAGAAAATCGGAGATATATATGTAATGTTCTATTTCAGCGCTTTCCGCAAAGACAGACCTTATAAAGCGTTTAATACATTCGCATGCTCTTACGATCTGGTGAATTGGACGGATTGGGATGGTGATGATTTGATTATCCCGACGGAAAAATATGACAATCTGTTTGCTCACAAGTCCTATGTTGTGAAGTGGAATGGTGTCGTATATCACTTCTATTGTGCGGTGAATGAAGACGATCAGCGGGGGATAGCCGTTGCCATGTCTAAAGATATGGGACGAAGTCTTATCCGTTTCCCCAAGCCGGATAAAACGACATTCAGAAAAGAGATTTCACTCAATGATAACTGGCTGACAACGGCAGACGATATAAATAAAGACGCTCATACCGGTTTCCAGAATATAAGCTACAATGATATTAACTGGGAAAAGGTTGATGTCCCTCACAATTGGGACAAGTATGAAGGTATTCGCCGTCTGAAACACGGCAACAAGCATGGATTTTCATGGTATCGTAGATTGTTTGGGATTAGTGATGAAGGTGCCGATAAACGATACTTCCTCTTCTTTGAGGGTGTCGGCACCTATGCAACTGTTTATGTCAATGGGGAGAAGGTCGGGTACCATTCAGGTGGCCGTACTTCTTTTACCATTGATATAACAGATGCAGTAAAGTTCGGCCAGCCTAATATTTTAGCTGTGCAGGCCGATCATCCGCCAATGATTTCAGATTCTCCGTGGGTATGCGGAGGATGTTCTTCCGAATGGGGATTTTCAGAAGGGTCACAGCCTATGGGAATTTTTCGTCCGGTAACATTGGTTGTAACTAACACGGCGAGGATAGAACCATTTGGTGTACACGTCTGGAATAACGAGCCAAAGGTGACTAATGGAAAAAATGTATTTACGATGAATGTAAATACGGAGTTGAAGAATTACAGTAATAAAGACCGTGAACTGGAAGTAATACAGAAGCTGGTAAACAAAGATGGCATACAGGTAGAACGTGTTACGGACAAGATAATATTGAAAGCAAATGAAATAAGAGTTATCAATCAGAAAAGTAAGGACATTACAGATCCTGTTTTGTGGGATACCGAAAATCCTTATCTGTATAAATTGATAACAATAATAAAGGAAAATGGTAAAGCTATAGATGAGGAGACCACAGACTATGGCTTCCGTTGGATTTCATGGCCGGTATACCGTACCGATGGCGATCACCGTTTTTTCTTGAATGGGAAACCTGTTTTTCTGAATGGTGTTTGTGAATATGAGCATATGTTGGGGCAGAGCCATGCTTTCAGCGAAGAACAGATATGGTCGCGTGTCAGCCAGATGAAAGCAGCCGGATTCAACGCTTTCCGTGATGCGCATCAGCCTCATAATCTGATTTATCAGCAAATGTGGGATAAGTCCGGAATTCTGCTCTGGACGCAATTGTCTGCCCATGTTTGGTACGATACTCCCGAATTCAGGAAAACATTCAAGGCTAATCTGAGGGAATGGGTAAAAGAGCGGCGTTCCTGTCCTTCAGTAGTCCTTTGGGGATTACAGAATGAGAGTATATTGCCGGAAGATTTTGCCCGTGAATGTATGGAGATAATCCGTGAGATGGACCCTACTTCTCCTTCTCAACGTTTGGTTACCACCTGTAACGGTGGCACAGGTACGGACTGGAATGTAGTTCAGAACTGGTCTGGAACATATGGTGGGAACCCATATATCTATAATCGGGAACTAAGCAAGAAAGACCAGTTGCTTAACGGGGAGTACGGCGCATGGAGAAGTATCGATCTGCATACAGAAGGTGATTATGACCAGAAAGGAGCTGTCAGCGAAGACCGTATGTCTTTACTTATGGAGATGAAAATAAGATTGGCCGAGCAGGCCAGAGATAGTGTTTGCGGACAATTCCAATGGATATACAGTTCCCATGACAATCCGGGACGTGTGCAAAACGAAGAAGGTTTTCGCGATATAGACCGCATCGGGCCATTCAATTATAAAGGGTTGGTTACTCCCTGGGAAGAACCTTTGGATGTGTATTATATGTATCGCTCCAATTATGTTCCGAAAGAAGAAGCGCCGATGGTTTACCTGGTTTCACATACATGGAATCACCGATGGTCTGAACAGGGAAAGAAAGATGGCATCAGGGTTTTCTCCAATTGCGATGAAGTGGAGCTTTTCAATGATGTAAAATCCCTATCATTGGGCAAACGTACAAGAAATGGTATTGGAACTCATTTCCAATGGGATGGAGTGGATATCCGTTACAATGTGCTGTATGCCGTAGGTTATGTAAATGGCAACGCCGTAGCCGAGGACTATATTGTAATGGAGAATTTACCGGAGTCGCCGTCTTTCGGTAAGTTATACAAAGATGTTAAGAATCAGACTTTACCGGAAAATGATTATACCTATATCTATCGTGTAAATTGTGGAGGCCCTGATTTTAAAGACGAAAACGGGAATCTGTGGATGGCAGATGTACACAAGAAAAAAGGCAGTTACTGGGGTTCACTCTCATGGACTGACGATTTTGGAAACCTTCCTTATTTTCTGGCGTCTCAACGCCGCACTAAAGACCCTGTTGCGGGAACAAAAGACTGGGAGCTATTCCAGACATTCCGCTATGGGCGCGATAAGTTGAAATACGAATTTCCTCTGCCGGATGGCGAATATTTAGTCGAACTTTATTTCATAGAGCCATGGTGGGGAACAGACCGCAGCATGGATTGCGAAGGCTACCGCATATTCGATGTCGCAGTAAGTGGTGAAACTGTATTGAAAGACCTTGACATCTGGTGGGAAGCCGGACACGATAAGGTTTTGAAGAAAACAGTGAAAGGTTATGCTAAAAACGGTATGCTGGAAATCTCTTTTCCCCGGTTCTTGGCTGGGCAAGCTGTAATATCTGCTATTGCCATTGCGTCTAAAGATAATGCAGTGAAGGCTGTACCTCCATCACCGGGACTGATTACAGATGTGAAAGGCGGTAAACATAGTTCATGGCTCGATACAGGTAACGGTTTTACAAGTCTTCCATCTGTTTTATATGGGGCAGAATGGATAAAATCTGATACTAAGGAAAAAAATGTATCATTCAAACTCACAGATGATGCTGATATTTATACCGAAGTAGATACGGGTTTTGTAAAAAAGGCATATAAAAAAGATCAGCAGGTAAATATCAAAGGGAAAAATTATATTATCGCTGTTTCCCGGATAAATTGGATAGAGGAACCGAATCTCCGCCCTGAAATAACTTATGAAGCAGAAATGGCGGAAGTTAGCACCGGATGGTCGGCCGTAAATCACCGCCAAAAAGACGGTGTAAAAGCCGAAGGTAAAGGTAGGCATACTATAACATGGACTATTTCACCCGGATTAGCCGGAATATATGCTTTACGTTTTAAATATATGAATACCGGTAAAACTCCGGTTATTGCGAATATCCGGATTCTGGCTTCTGACGACAGGGTGATGCGTGAAGATAAAATACAGTTTCCTTCCGCTCCTGAAAAATGGCGTATGGTTAGCACCACTACTGGAGCTTATGTCAATGCGGGGCATTACAGGGTGGTTATAAGCGGGGATAATCTGGACGGACTTTGGTTTGATGCTTTAGATATGCAGTAAGATGAAAAATATATTGACCTTATTATTTTTAGTTATATCGGCTCAATCCGCTTTTGCCCAATTTGATAAGCCGGACTGGGAAAACCTGTCCGTACTTGAAATAAACCGGGAACCTGCCCGGGCAACATTCATCCCTTATGCAGATAGTAAGCAGGCGTTGTCAGCAGACAGGGAAAAATCCCCTTGGTTCTTATCTCTTAACGGAGACTGGCGGTTTTACTGGGTTCCCCGTCCGGAAGAACGGCCGATAGATTTTTACAAGACGGACTTTAACGATAGATCATGGAAAACCATTCCTGTTCCTTCCAACTGGGAGATGCAGGGATATGGCACACCGATATATGTCAGTGCAGGTTACCCTTTCAAAATAGACCCTCCACGGATAACCGGTGAGCCAAAAGCAGACCATACTTCATTCAGGGAGCGCAATCCGGTAGGTTCGTATCGTCATTCTTTCACTTTGCCTTCCGATTGGAAAGATAGGAGGACATTTATTCATTTTGCAGGGGTTCAGAGTGCATTTTACATCTGGATAAATGGGGTGAAAGTAGGATATAGTCAGGGAAGCATGGAGCCGGCGGAGTTTGATATTACCGATTATGTAAAGGCCGGGACGAATCAATTGGCAGTAGAGGTATATCGCTGGTGCGACGGCAGCTATCTCGAGGATCAGGATATGTGGCGTACCAGTGGCATACATCGCGAAGTATTCCTTTATTCGACTGCCGATGTAAGAATCTCAGATTTTGCAGTTCGCACAATATTAGATAAAGATTATAAAGATGCGAGCTTGCAGATAAAACCGGAAATTAAATCGTACAATGGCGATAAACTGGAAGGTTGGAATCTTGAAGTCCAACTGTACGATGCCGATAATAGTCCGGTGTTTGGCACACAGCTTCAGCAAGATGCCCTTCCTGTACTCAATGCCGATAATAAAGCCGCTGTTTTGAATGACAGGACGCCGCAGAGAGGCCCGGCCAAATTTGCATGGATGGAAGCGGCTGTTTCTAATCCGTTGAAATGGACTGCCGAAACACCAAATCTCTATACATTGGTTCTCAGCCTTGTTGATGATAAGCGACAGGTAGTAGAGACTGTATCTTGTAAAGTTGGTTTCCGTAGTGTTGAAGTTAAAGAGGGGCAGGTGTTGGTTAATGGCAATCCGGTAAGGCTTCGTGGTGTCAACCGCCATGAGCATGATCCGGCAACCGCCCGTTCCATTTCTTACAAAAGGATGGAGCAGGATATTAAGCTGATGAAACAGGCAAATATCAATGCTGTCCGTACAGCACATTATCCGAACAATCCGCAATGGTATGAACTGTGTGACCGATACGGCTTATATGTAATGGATGAGGCTGACATAGAAGAACACGGCCTGCGGGGGAAACTCGCTGGCGACCCTGCCTGGCATGCTGCCTTTATGGATAGGGCTATACGTATGGCGGAGAGAGATAAAAATCATCCGTCGATAATCTGTTGGTCGATGGGTAATGAATCCGGATACGGCCCTAATTTTGCCGCTATCTCTGCATGGCTGAAAGATTTCGACCCGACACGTTTCATCCATTACGAAGGAGCTCAGGGTAATCCTGACCCTAAGACCGTGGATGTTATCAGCCGTTTTTATCCGCGTGTACAGGATGAATATCTGAACCCGAATATCGCAGAAGGAGAAGATAAAGAACGGGCGGAAAACGCACGCTGGGAACGTTTGTTAAGTATAGCAAGGGATACTATCGACAACCGTCCTGTCCTTACCAGCGAATATGCCCACGCGATGGGTAATGCGCTGGGTAATTTCAAGGAATACTGGGATGAGATATATTCAAACAGGAGGATGCTTGGCGGCTTCATCTGGGATTGGGTAGATCAGGGACTTTATAAGACTGATGAAAATGGGATTCGTTTTATGGCCTATGGGGGAGATTTTGGAGAGAAGCCTAATCTGAAAGAATTCTGTTTCAATGGAATTGTGTTTGCGGAAAGAGAGACTACGCCGAAATATTATGAAGTGAAAAAAGTATATCAACCAATGAAAGTAGAGTTTTCAAAGGGTGATAAAAATATTATATCCGTAACAAACCGGAACCACTTCATTAATCTGAATGATTATGAAATACGTTGGAAAATAATTGCTGATGGAGATACTTTACAGCAAGGAGTTTTTACCGGTATAGATATTCCCGCCGGTATGACCGGAGAGATTTCTGTCCCTTTCAAAAAGATAAATGTCAAACCGGATACGGACTATTGGCTGAGAATAAGTTTTCATTTGAAGAAAAGCCAGTTATGGGCTGATAGAGGTTATGAAATCGGATTCGAACAATTAAATTTAGGTATCAGGCAAGATAAAACGGAAAATCGTAGTAACGTAGCATTTAAGTCCATTGAAAAAGAAAACGGTGTGATTAAGATAGATGGAAAAACTTTCTCTATGGTTTTCGATCTGAAAGAAGGCATCCTTTCGTCTTTGAAATACGATAATAATGAAATGATCGTATCTCCTCTTATATTCCAGGGCTATCGTGCTCCTGTGGATAATGACAAGGGGTTTGGTAACTGGCTGGCGAAAGATTGGAAGGATCAGGGTCTCGACAGTTTAAAACGAACACTGAAATTTGCCGGTATAACAGGAGAAAGCGAGCAATTTGTAAAGATTAAAACTATTGCAGAAAACCATGCAAAAGCAGGATGGTTTGTACATGAAGCTGTATATACGATATGGGGTGACGGACGGATAGATGTAGGAAATACATTGACGCCATCGGACAATTTGCCGGAGTTACCTCGTCTTGGTGTGGTAATGTCTTTGAATCAGGATTTGGAAAATATAAAATGGTACGGACACGGGCCATATGAGAATTATTCGGACAGAAAAGAAAGTTGTCCGGTAGGAATCTATACATCTACTGTAACAGAGCAATATGTGCCTTATCCGGTGCCACAGGAAACCGGGAATAAAGAGGATATTAAATGGATTCAGCTTACAGATAAAGAAGGCAAAGGTATTCGCTTTACTTGCGTGTCAGAACGTATGTCAGGCTCAGCTTTGCATTTCACAGCCGGGGATCTTGATATGGCTACTCATGCTTATCTTTTGAAACCTCGTAAGGAAGTCGTTTTATCGCTCGATGCTATCATGCTGGGACTGGGAAACAGTAGTTGCGGGCCGGGTGTACTGAAAAAATATGCAATAGAAAAAAGGCCTTATACGCTGGATTTCACCATAGAACCATTACGATAAAAAACAATCTCTCTGAATATGAAAAAAGGCTTATACCTATTATTGATTTTGAGTTTCTTAATTTCACAAGATAGCTTTTCGCAACGAAACAATTCCGGAGCAAATGCCGAAACAGGGATACAATACCTGTCGGGCACAGGCTTTGATGATGCCGTAGATTGGGAGTTCTTTTGTACAGAAGGCAATAACAGCGGGACGTGGACAACTATTCCGGTTCCCTCGTGCTGGGAGTTGCAGGGATTCGGGACTTATCAATATGGTATGCCGTTTTATGGAAAGGCCAATCCTCCGGGGATAGCTAAGGAACAGGGATTGTATAAATACAAATTCAAACTTCCGAAAGAGTGGGAGGGACGCGTTATCCGTATCGTTTTCGATGGAGTGATGACCGATTGCGAAGCAAAGATTAACGACCGTCGTTGCGGGCATTTACATCAGGGTGCATTTTACCGTTTCAAGAGCGATGTTTCGGATCGTGTATTCTTTGGTGATACCGAAAATGTATTGGAAGTGACTGTTAGTAAAGAGTCAGCCAATTCGAGTGTAAATATGGCTGAAAGACGTGGCGATTACTGGAATTTCGGAGGGATTTTCCGTCCGGTTTTTGTAGAGGCTCTTCCGGCTCAGTCTATCGACCGTACAGCAATCGATGCTAAAGCCGACGGTAGTTTCTATGCCGATGTTTTTCTTGGTTTGGGAATGGGAAACAATACGAAAGTAGTTGCCGAACTTACAGATGTCAATGGTAAATCTATCGGCCGTCCGCTTCAAACTACTTTGCCGCAAGGAACGGACAAAGCGGTAATAAGAGGGAAATTTGAAAATATTAAAAACTGGACACCCGAAACACCTGATCTGTATTATGTAAACTTTTCATTGGTGCAGGATGGTAAAGTGTTGCACCGGACAAAAGAGCGTTTTGGCTTCCGTACTATTGAAATACGCGAAAGCGACGGAATATATATAAACGGACAAAAAGTGAATATCCGCGGAGTAAACCGTCACAGTTTCCGTCCTGAGACGGGGCGTACACTCAGCCATCAGGCAAACTACGATGACGTGAGAATAATAAAGGAGATGAATATGAATGCCGTCCGGCTTTCACACTATCCGTCAGATCCTGATTTTCTGGATGCTTGTGATGAACTGGGCTTATATGTAATGGTCGAACTCGGTGGCTGGCATTATAGCTATGATACGGGCGCAGGTACAAAGCTCGTACATGAGATGATAAAACGTGATGTCAACCATCCATGCGTAACGTGGTGGTCTAATGGAAATGAGGGTGGACACAACCATGAACTGGTCAAAGAATTTGGTACTCTCGATCCTCAGAAACGTGTTGTACTTCATCCTCAGAAGAATTTCAACGGATTCGAAACCATGCATTACCGTTCTTATGGCGAAAGCCAGGAATATATGCGCAAGCCAGAGATATTTATGCCGACTGAATTTTTACATGCACTTTATGACGGAGGAGCAGGAGCAGGTCTTTGGGATTATTGGGAAATGATGCGTAAGCATCCCCGCACAGCCGGAGGTTTTATCTGGATGTTTGCCGATGAAGGGGTTATGCGTACCGACCGGAACGGGAGAATTGACAATGTGGGCAATTACGGGGCTGATGGAATACTTGGCCCTCACCACGAAAAGGAAGGTAGCTTCTATACAGTAAAGCAGGTATGGTCGCCTGTACAGATAATGAATACAAAACTGGGTGAAGATTTCAACGGTTCGTTTACAGTAGAAAACAGATATGACTTTACGAATCTGAAAGACTGCCGTTTTACATGGATGTTGAAAAGCTTCAAAGACGATAAAGTATCTGTCGTGAAGTCGGGAGAGGTGAAAGGCTTCGACCTTGCACCTCATGCAACAGGGACATTAAATATAGGCCTTCCATCCAATTGGAAAGATGCGGATGTATTGTATCTGACAGCTTACGGCCCGCAGGGAGAAGAGCTCTGGACATGGGACTGGACATGGAAGAAAGCAAAAGATTTTTATTCTTTACCTAAGGGTAATGCGCCACTTTCCGCTAAGGAAGAAGGTGAAAACCTGCTTGTAACGGCCGGAAATACGATTCTTACTTTCGATAAGAAAAGCGGAACATTAGCTTCTGTAAAGAAGAACAACAAGACTATTTCTTTCGGTAACGGCCCTCGCTTTGTCGCATTCCGGCGTGGCGACCGTTCGATGGATGTATATTACAACCATGATGATAATTCGGCTCGTAGTAAAGAGCGTATCTATGAAGATATTTCGGGAGTCAGCAGGTTGACAAATTTCAATTATAAAACTTCAGGCGATAGTATCGAGGTTGTTGCCGGCTACTTCGGAAATATGTGTCAGGCCCGCTGGATTATTAAACCGGATGGAACTATCCGCCTCGATTATACTTACCAATATGAAGGCGTTGTAGAATTGATGGGTATCATGTTCGATTATCCGGAAGATCGGGTTGTGTCTAAAAAGTGGCTCGGTAACGGGCCTTATCGTGTGTGGCAGAATCGCCTGCATGGTACTGCATTCGGTCTTTGGGAAAATGATTACAACGACCCTATTCCGGGAGAATCGTTCCTATATCCTGAGTTTAAGGGATATTTCAGTAATTGGAAGTGGGCAACATTCAATACTTCGGAAGGTATAATTAAACTGAAGAATACTGATGATGATAATTATCTCGGGGTTTATAGCCCGAGAGACGGGCGCGATGTATTATTATATACTTTCCCTGATAGTGGTATTTCTGTATTGAAAGTTATCCCGGCCGTACGCAATAAGGTGAATGCCACCGATTTGGTCGGCCCTTCTTCTCAGGCCAAATGGGTAACCGGATTGCAGAAAGGAAGTATTTACCTGTCTTTTGAGACAAAATAAGTATTAAATGAAAAAGATATTCTTATTTATCATCATATCATTTCTATTCTTGGGCGATTGCTTTTCTCAAAACCTGAGGCAATTGTGGGAGAAGCCTTCCGCTGAAACGAGGTCGTGGACATTTTGGTACTGGATGAATGGAGCAGTAACCAAAGAGGGCATTACGGCCGACTTGGAAGCGATGAAAGAGATCGGGTTGGAAGGAGCATATCTGATGCCAATCAGAGGAATTCCCGAAAAGCCTTATCTGACACCGGTTGTGGAGCAGTTAAGCCCGTTCTGGTGGGAGATGGTAGGCTTCGCTTTCAAAGAAGCGGGCAGGATAGGATTAAAAATAGCGTTCCATATTTGCGATGGATTTGCTTTGGCCGGCGGCCCCTGGATTACACCGGAACTTTCTATGCAAAAGGTCGTTTGGTCGCAACTGGATATACAGGGTGGAAAGCAATTTAATGGAGCGTTGCCACAACCCGAAAGTTATAAAGGATATTATAAAGACATTGCTGTCTATGCATTTCCTACACCTGACGGAGAGGGAATTTCGACAGAAACGGTAAAACCGGGAGTAACAAGCAGTATCGCGGATATAGATCCTCAGTTTTTGGTGGAAAAAGACAATAAGGAGCTTTTACGAAGCGATGATCCTTGCTGGATTCAGCTCGAATTTGAAAAACCGTTTACCTGTCGTACCATACAGCTTACGGGGCCTTCGCGTAGTTTCCAGCCGCAAAGGCTCACCATAGAAGCCAGCGATGACGGGAGAAACTATAGGAAGGTCGTTCAATTAGAACCTCCCCGCCAAGGATGGCAGAACGATGATTTCCCCATGACTCATTCTATTCCAAATACTACTGCAAAATATTTCCGCCTGCAATATAATCTGAGTGGAACGGAGCCCGGAGCCGAAGATCTGGATGCGGCTAAATGGAAGCAAAATCTGAAACTTAAAAGCATCTGGATGTCTTCCGAAGCCCGCATACATCAGTACGAAGGTAAAACGGGAGACGCGTGGCGTGTCAGCGCCCGTACTACAGCCTTGCAGATACCGGATAACCAATGTATAGACGTGAAAAAAATGATAGACATTTCTTCATATCTCGGCAATGACGGTAAATTGAACTGGAAGGCTCCGGAAGGAAAATGGACAATTCTGCGTTTAGGCCATACGTCGACCGGGCATACCAATGCCACCGGAGGAGGTGGAATCGGGTTGGAGTGTGATAAATTCAATCCCGAAGCTATCCGCCTGCAATTCAATTCATGGTTTGGAAAGGCTTATGAAGTGGCAGGGCCGGAGATTGCATCCCGTGTATTGAAAGTCTTTCATGTAGATAGTTGGGAATGTGGTAGTCAGAATTGGTCTCCGCTGTTCCGGGATGAGTTTAAGAGTCGCAGGGGATACGATATATATGATTATTTACCGGTAATGGCCGGATTTCCTGTCGGAAGCGCTGATATGTCGGAACGTATTTTGTATGATGTGCGCCAAACTATAGCAGAGTTGGTTGTCGATAAGTTCTATGCCGTACTGAAAGAAGAAGCCAATGCGAAAGGCTGTGAATTCAGCGCCGAGAATGTCTCGCCAACTATGGTCAGCGATGGTATGATGCACTATAAAAACACTGATATTCCGATGAATGAATATTGGTTGCAAAGTCCTACCCACGATAAGCCTAATGATGTGCTGGACGCCATTTCAGGCGCACATATCTACGGAAAAAATATTATACAGGCAGAAGCATTCACACAGTTAAGGCTGATGTTCGACGAACATCCTGCTATGCTGAAAACCCTGCAAGACAGGCATTATGCTTTGGGAATAAACCGTCTGAGCTACCATGTGTACGCACTGAATCCCTGGCTGGACCGTAAGCCGGGCATGACACTCGATGGCATCGGGCTGTATTTTCAGCGCGACCAGACCTGGTGGAAACCGGGCAGGGCATGGGTCGATTATGCACAGCGCTGCCAGGCCTTATTGCAATATGGAAAACCTGTTGCCGATATTGCCGTATTCACAGGGGAGGAATTGCCGCGACGTTCTATCTTACCGGACAGGCTTGTTCCGTTTTTGCCGGGGCTGTTTGGTGAAGAAAAACTGGAATGGGAGAAAAGGCGCATGGCGAATGTGGGCACGCCTGCCCGGGAAATGCCTGCCGGGGTAAATCATTCTGCGAATATAACAACATCCGAAGATTGGGTGAACTGCCTCAGAGGCTATCAGTATGACAGCTTTAATGCTGATGTGCTATTGAACAGAATGAAGGTAGAGGACGGGCGGATTGTCCTTCCTGACGGTATGAGTTACGCCGTATTGGTAATACCCGGTAAACATCCTATGCAGCCGGAATACAGGATGTCGAAAGCTGTTGCCCGGAAATTGAAGGAATTTTCCACGCAAGGGGCTAAGATAATGATAGGGGATTTACCTGTTGAAACGTTAGATTTTAAAGAGGAGGGAGAAAAAATAGAATGGGCTTCGGCCAGTTTTGTAAAGCTGCCTTATGTCAAAGAAACCTTTGAAGATATTGGTGTCGGACGTGATTTTGTCGCGATGGAGAAAGGAATAAAGAGTTACGCCAAAGATATTGCCTACACTCATCGCCAATCGGATAATGCTGATGTCTACTTCATTTCGAACCAACAGGATAAGAAGCGGGATTTGGAGGTTAGCCTCCGTTCGTCGGGGCGTATTCCTGAATTGTGGAATCCTGTTACCGGAAAGGCAGATACAAATGTCAGCTGGTCTGTTGTCGACGGAAGAACAAATGTAGATTTAGTATTAGAACCGAACGAATCTTGCTTTATCGTCTTGCAAACGCCGACATCCGCAACAAGCGGAAAAGGAAGTATTCGGAAAATGACCAATACTATTCCGTTAGCAGGTACCTGGAATGTATCTTTTGATAAAGAAATGAGAGGTCCGGCAAATCCTGTAACGTTTGAAACATTGACAGATTGGAGCAGGCATGACAATGACAGCATCCGCTATTATTCAGGTACAGCTATTTATAGAAGTACCTTTAACCTGAATGTTGCCGATGGAGATAAATTCGATATCGCATTTGACGAAATCGCAAATCTTGCGGAGGTAAAAATCAATGGTAAATCTTGTGGTATCATCTGGACAAAACCATATAGGCTGGATATTTCAGGTGCTGTAAAAAATGGAGAAAATACAGTAGAGATCGAAGTTGTAAATACATGGGCAAACCGTATTTTAGGCAATGAATATTACAATGCGGAACCTGATGACAGCAGAAAGATATGGACGAATGGAACCCATCATAAGAGAAGGAATAAAAACCTTGCCGGAAGCGGTCTTATTGGAAATATTATAATTGAGAGGAGAAGCAATTGATAAGTGATACGTATCAGAAGTCGAAAACTTTATCTATATAAAAGTGAAAAACGAAAAACGAAAAGTGAAGAACGAAAAATTATATGAGATACAAGTAAACGAGATACAAGTTGTTAGCTGATTACTGGAAATACTGTTACCTTTTAACAACACATGGTTAATGAATGCAAAATAGACAAGATGGAAATAGTAAAAAAAGTGTCAGATGTGTCAGATTTTAACAATGTATAGTTGATATATGTAAAAATGTAATGCAGAATGAAATTTAAAAGTTTATCCTTATGTTTTCTATTCTTTTGTTTTGCCGCAACAATATCTGCTCAGACAAAAGGATTGACCAACACGACCAAAAGCCCCTATGCAAAGATGCATAGCGTGGATCTGGGCGATGTAGTTTGGACAAAAGGCTTCTGGGCCGAACGGTTCGATGTATGTAAAGACACCATGCTTTACAATATGTGGCGTATATTCGACAACCCCGAACTCAGTCATGCTTACCGCAATTTTGAAATTGCCGCCGGCCAGAAAGAAGGTGAACACAAAGACCCCCCTTTTTTCGATGGCGATATGTATAAATGGCTTGAGGGCGCCGCCGCCGTTTACGCCATTACTAAAGATCCAAAGCTGGATGAGTTGATGGATCGTTTTATCGAAACAATCCGGCTCTCACAGCGTGAAGACGGATATATCCATACAGCCACGATCGTCGCTCACAAAAATAATCCCGGAGCAAAGAAAGGATTTGAGGAAAGGCTTCATTTCGAGACTTATAACATGGGGCACTTAATGACAGCAGGTTGTGTACACTACAGGGCTACAGGCAAAAGATCGCTATTGGATTTGGCTGTAAAGACTACAGAATTCCTTTATAGTTTCTATAAAACAGCGACTAACGAACTGGCAAGAAGCGCCATTTGCCCGTCTCATTACATGGGAGTAGTAGAGATGTACCGGACAACCGGAAACCCAAAGTACCTGGAATTATCAAAAAGCCTTATAGACATTCGGGGGATGGTAGAAAATGGAACAGATGATAATCAGGACAGGATTCCCTTCCGCGAGCAAAGAGTAGCTATGGGACATGCCGTCCGCGCCAACTACCTGTATGCAGGTGTAGCCGATGTATATCTTGAAACCGGAGATAAAACGCTTTTGGATTGCCTGCACCCGATCTGGGACGATGTTACTTACCGGAAGATGTACATAACAGGCGGCTGCGGTGCTTTATACGATGGTACCTCTCCCGACGGAACAGCTTACGAGCCGGACAGCATACAGAAAGTACATCAATCGTATGGACGGGCGTATCAGTTGCCGCAAGAGACAGCGCACAATGAGACCTGTGCCAATATAGGCAATATGCTGTGGAATTTCAGGATGCTCCAACTTTCTGCCGATTCCAGGTATGCCGATATTATGGAGCAGACATACTACAATAGTATCCTGTCAGGCATCAGTCTCGATGGTAAGAAGTATTTCTATACAAACGCATTAAGCCGCACTCATGAATTTCCTTACCAAATGCGCTGGGGTAATTTCAGACAGGAATATATCAGTTGTTTCTGCTGTCCGCCTAACACAGTGCGCACCATAGCGGAAGCTAACAGCTATGCATATGCGACTTCCGGTAAAGGTGTTTATTGTAATCTATACGGTAGCAATACTTTAAAGACAAAGGGTGTTGACGGTTCGGATACCCATATTACGCAAACCACCGATTACCCATGGGATGGAAACGTTAGACTGAAAATAGAAAAGACACAAAAGAAACCTTACTCCATATTCCTGCGTATCCCCGAATGGTGCGAGAATGCTTCGATAAAGGTAAATGGTAAAGCTACGGATATACAGGCCATTCCGGGAAGCTATGCAGAAGTAAACGGCACTTGGAAAAATGGTGACATTATAGAACTGGCTATGCCATTCGAAGCCAGATTGGTGGAATCGAATCCGATGGTAGAAGAGAACCGCAACCAAGTTGCTGTCATGTATGGCCCGATGGTTTATTGTATGGAAGGGAACGACCTGCCGGAAGGGGTATCGATACATGACATCCTCATCCCTACGGATATAAGATTAACGCCAAAAGCTATCAGCATAGATAACAGTAAGGTAGTAACGCTGACAGGGAAAGCCCGTATGCTCACTGACAACAAATGGGATGGCAAACTGTACCGTAGGGTTAATAATTCGGCCAAAGATGTTGATATAAGCCTTATTCCGTATTATGCATGGAACAACCGGGGAAATTACGATATGTCGGTGTGGTTAAGAGCTGTTAGGTAGTTACAAGCCCTAAGGCAGTTACGAGTTACAAGTAGATTGACGCACTGAGAGCGTAAAACGACTTGTGACTCGTAACTAAATCAATCCACGACCTTATATCCTTTCCATCCGTAATATGCACAGAAGACAAAGCAGATAAGCGGAATGATATAAGCTATCTGATAGATCTGTTCATTATGGTGCATGATATAAGCCGTAAGTTGTGGCAGGCAGGCATTTCCTACTATGGCCATTACAAGGAAGGCCGAGCCGCTCTTTGTATTCTTCCCCAGGCCTTCGAGAGCCAGCGAAAACTGGGTAGGATACATAATCGACATGAAGAACGAAACGCCAAGCATAGCATATAGGCCGGCCATTCCGCCAAATATCATAATCACCCCGCATAATGCAATATTGGTCAGCGCATATACCACAAGCATATTCTGCGGTTTGAACTTTACCATCAGCATGGTCCCTACCCAGCGCCCGAGCAGGAAAGCCAGCATATAAAGCCCGAAGAATGTTGTTGCTGTACCTTCGGCCATTCCTGCATAAGTACAGCAATAGACCAGGAACAGACTATTGATAGCCGTCTGTCCTCCATTATAAAAGAATTGGGCAATTACTCCCCAACGGAGGTGGGATCGTTTCAGCACTTTAAAGTCGATAAGTTTATCATCATTCTTTTGTCCTTCTTCATGATCTCCTTCTTTGATTTTAGGAAGATGGGAAAAGACAAATACAACAGCTATCACGATCAGCACACCGGCCAGAATGAGATAGGGTAGCTTCATCGCATCCGTCTCGAACTGAATATAACCTTCCCATCCGCCGGTATAATCGGCAGGAATAGTCTCACGGCTGTATTCTTGTCCGCTAAGTACAAGTTTACTCAGGAACATAGCTGCAATAAAAGCACCTAATCCGTTGAAGGACTGGGCAAGGTTCAGTCTCCTGGGCGCCGTCTTCGGGTCCCCCAAAACCGTAACATAGGGATTAGCCGCCGTCTCAAGGAAACACATTCCCGTAGCGATAATAAAGAATATACCTAAGTATGCCCAATACTCCCTGATGATCGAAGCAGGGAAGAACAGAAGCCCACCCATTGCGGCCAGACACAAGCCGAATATAATGCCGGCCTTGTAGCTGTATTTCTTCATAAACATTGCTATAGGGATTGGGAATATGAAATAAGCCAGCCAATAGGCTGTCTCTGTAAATGATGCTTCAAAAGTATTGAGTTCGCAGGTCTTCATCAACTGGCGTATCATTGTCGGCAAAAGATTACTGCTGATAGCCCAGATAAAGAAAAGGCTGAAGATAAGCGCAAGTGCTATTGTATAGGTATTTTTCTGATTGTTATTCATGGCGGTTATATAGTGTTTTCCCTGTTTGTTCCGGAAGTATACCTATTCGGACATATTTTTTATATAGGGAAGGTCTATCAGGTTTTTAAATTTATAGAAACTTTTAGCATTTTGGCCTAAAAACAGGGCTTTTTCCTCATCGGTCAGAATCCTTGATTTTAATACAAAGTCATAAGACATGTGGTAGGTAATGGCAGTTATGGTGCGTGGATAATCCGAACCCCACATTAATTTTTCAATACCAACTAAATCTGCGGCCTCGCGAATAGCGTCAATCGCTCCTTTGAACGGGTAAAATTCATCGTTGAACAACCATGTTATACCTCCCGATTCAATCATTACGTTATCATTCAATGCCAGCTTTATTTGCTCTTGCCAGTCCTTATATGTTACCATACCAAAGTGCCCTATCGCAATTTTCAGTTTCGGACATTCGGAAATTACTTCCTTCATCTCAGGCACCTGCTTCATCCCATCCGCCAGATCAACAGATAATATAACATTATATTCCTCCATCAATTTAAATATATCCATCATTTCAACGGAAGTCAAATAAACTCGACCTTCCGGTAAAAAGAAACGCTGAGCCGGGACCTTCAAAGCTTTAAATCCATGACCGATCAATTTCTTGGCATGCTTGAGAAAATTGTGATGACGCACATCGAACATACCACAACAGAAGAATCGGTCAGGATACTTTTCCTGTATATCTGCCAGGTATGCATTTTGTATGCCATCTATATATTCCTGGGTAATTACAGCTGCCGATACCTGCGCATAATCCATATTTGATAGAAATACCTCGGCTGTATTTTTCCCGTCAACCATAAACGGGGGAACCATTTGGCGTATTTCTCCCATAAAAAGGGATTTGCCGCCTTCCAGCGTTTGAATTCTCTGTCCGTTTACCTCTGTATCCTGCTGATACCAAAGGTGCGCATGAGCGTCGATTATTTTGAATTCCATAGTTAATAATTATATTAAAATTCAATAAGTATCCTGAATACTTTTCCTGTATTTTGCTCCCAATATTCAAGCGCTTTTTGAACCTCTTCAGGCTTGTATATACGGCTTATAAACTCATCTTTAGGTACTGCTGCATGATGTTTCATATATTCCATCACTGCACGGAAATCTTCCGGCATAGCATTCCTTGATCCCCGGATATCCATTTCTTTCTGAACAAAATGTTTTGTTTCAAAAGCTATTTCCATCTTTGCATATCCTATACAAACAATCCGGCCGGTAAAAGCGACCTCGTTCACCGCAGTCTGATATGTGACAGGAGCCCCTACCGCCTCAATTATAACATCCGGCCCTGTACCATTGGTTATCTTCTGTAAACACTCATGAACATTCTCTGTCTTTGAATTAATTGTATATGCTGCACCAAACCTTTTCACCAGATCAAGTTTATCATCGTCAACATCCATCGCTATAACTCTCGCTCCACGCAAAGCAGCCCGTATAACAGCTCCGATACCAATCATACCGCAACCTATAATCAATACGATATCCAGATCGGTTATCTGCGCACGCGAAACGGCATGGAATCCTACACTCATAGGTTCGACAAGTACAAAATCTTTTGGAGTTATAGCTTGATCTACAATCACCTTTTGCCATGGAACCGCTATATATTCACACATTGCGCCGTCCCGCTGTACCCCCAGTGTCTGATTGTACCGGCAGGCATTAGGACGGCCATTACGGCACGAGGAACAATGATCACAACTTGAATAAGGATTTATTGTACACGCCATTCCAGGCTTTATATTGTCCGGTACACCTTCTGTAATATCCTCTATAATAGCTCCTATTTCATGACCGGGTATTACCGGAAGTTTAACCATTGGATTCTTGCCCAGAAATGTATTCAGGTCCGAACCACAAAAACCAACATACCTTATTCTGACCAGTACTTCTCCCTGTTTTAATTCCGGATACTGTTTTTCAACTAAGGATGTTTTACCTCTTTCTGTTATTGTAACTGCTTTCATCACAACAATTTTTTAACTATTCAACCACGTATCCCTAAATCTTGGCTTTAAGATCAACCGGACTTCATTCAAGAGTAACACATCTAATTCCTCTTCTACCCATTTTATATTCTGCAATACAGTTTTCGGAGATGCCGTACTGAACAAAGTTGTTGCTATGCGCGGATTAGATGTGGAATACTTTACAGCTAACCGTTCTATCGGTTTCCCTTTTGCTTTGCAGTGAAGCATTGCTTTTCTACATAATTCCTGTAGAGCTTTAGGTGCAGGATGCCAATCAGGGGCGCCTTTTTCAGTAAGTAATCCCATGGAGAAAGGAGAAGCATTGACTATTCCTACCCCCGTGGACTCAAAATAATCAAGATAATCAACAAGAGAATCATCATTCAGGCAATAATGGCAAAATGATAAAACACTCTCTACAGTTCCCGGTATCGCATGATCTATTACATACTTCAAATGGCTGAGGGTTAAATTGGTAATTCCTATATGTTTCACTACACCCTCTGATCTTAAGTTAGCTAAAGTCGGAAGAGTTTCCTTACACACCTGCTCCAAATCAGCAAACTCTATATCATGGATATTAATCAGGTCAATATAATCAACATTCAGGCGTTCCATGCTTTCGTACACACTTTCCTTTACTCTTTTAGCCGAATAATCCCATTGGTTTATTCCGTTTTCACCATAACGCCCGACTTTTGTCGACAAATAATATTTTGCCCGGTCTATATTTTTTAATGCTTTTCCTAAAACTATTTCAGCTTTCAGATATCCGTAATAAGGTGATACATCTATGAGATTTATCCCGTTATCAATAGCTGCATATACAGCCTCAATAGCGTCCTTTTCTTTTACGGGATGAAAAACCCCGCCCAAGGATGAAGCTCCAAAACCGAGGTTCGATACTTTCATCCCTGTTTTCCCTATTTCTCTATACTCCATGGTATTATAATAATTTATTTCAAAAGTATAAGTTCATATTCTTCATGTGGCATACAAATAGGGAAAATCAAACGCAAAGGTTTGCGTAAACCGATTATTTATATTAATTTTGGCCGACCTTGAAGCTATGTATTTATGGAAAAACCCGTATCATTAAAAGATCTGGCTATAGAACTCGGTGTGTCTGTATCAACAGTGTCACGAGCGCTGAAGAACAGTCCGGAAATTAGCCCGGGAATGAAAGAAAAGATTAAACTATTGGCTAAAAAAAGAAATTACCGTCCAAATCCATTTGCCATGAGTTTGTTGAAAAATACCCCGCGTATAATCGGAATAATAGTACCGGATATTGTAACCCACTATTATTCCTCTATCATAAGCGGGATAAATGATATTGCCCGCAAAAACGGTTATTCCACAATTATTACTTCATCGTATGAGCAATATAGCTTGGAAAAACGGTGCCTGGAAGATTTGATAAACATACGTGTAGAAGGCATTATCGCATGCCTGTCCCAGGAAACGATCGAGTATTCCCATTTTGAAGCACTGTATGAACAGAATGTGCCTCTTGTTTTTTTTGATCGTGTCAGCCTCACGCAAAAATTCTCATCCGTCATTACGAACAACGTAGAGTCTGCTCAGGAAGCCACAAAGCATTTTCTTGAAACCGGCTCGAAGAGAATCGGGTTTATCGGCGGCGCAAATCATCTTGAAATTGTTAAACAACGGAAGCATGGATATCTTCAAGCTCTCCGTGAATATAAGATTCCTATCGAGAAAGAACTGGTATTTTGTAAAAATATAGGCTATGAATCGGGTTATCATGGGGCATGTCAGTTATTGTCGTTACCCAATCCTCCCGATGCTATTTTGGGAATGACCGATAGCCTTGCTTTCGGAGCAATGAAAGCCATCAGAGAACATAAATTGCGTATACCTGACGATGTAGCCCTGATCGGTTATACTGATGAAATACATTCCAATTATGTAGATCCACCTTTGACAGCTATGACACATCAAACTTATAAAATGGGAGAAACTACTTGCAAATTACTACTTAAACAGATAAAAGGAGACAATAAAACCTATCAAATAATCATACCATGCATTCTTTCCGTCCGTGAATCTTCCATGAAAAAGATATAGATCCGATAATATGGAGAACCGAAAATGTAATTGTCGTATCAATCAATTTCTATTCTTTTATGCCCTTCTACCCGAAAATTTTCTCTACGATGTCGTAAGCCGGAACCAGATACGGGTACTCTCTTCGTTGTAATTTAATTAGCCTTTACCATATATGTTTGGAATTGTTGTATTTACTTTCATTTATAAGATATTAATCTTTGATATATAATAAGAAACATGCTTATTCATTAGCATCCGTTTATCGGAAAAGGAGACTCTTCCAATCACAATAGTCTCTTTTTCTTCACTTTTATCAATCAATAGCCGCTTTTATCATTTCATGATTACTGATGATCATTGTCTGTAATAAATGATATAATGATGATAATACAGGTAAATTCAAAGTGTTACCCCGGTCTTAAATATGGCTATTTCCTTAAAGCCTGTCTCTTCATGTTTCAGATGCCTGCCATCACAAACTTCGACCGTAAAGTTGATAAAATCATTCAGCACGGTTTCCATACTCCGTCCTTCGAGCAAGGTTCCGGCATTGAAGTCTATCCAGTTCTGCTTGAAATTATACAGCTTACTATTGGTAGATATTTTCATTGTGGGAACAAAAGCGCCGAACGGTGTTCCACGGCCCGTTGTAAACAGTACGATCTGACAACCGGACATAGCCAGTGCCGATGCGGCAATGGTGCATTAAGCAGGTTAAGGTCATGTTTTACTACCGGCTGGCCATAATCCAGCACATCCACGACTTCCGAGTTACCGCCTTTCTGGGTACAACCGAGTGATTTATCTTCAAGGGTAGTGATACCTCCCGCTTTATTACCCGGTGACGGATTTTCGTATATCGGCTGGTCGAACTTACGGAAATAATGCTTGAAATTATTGATTAACAATACTGTATCATTAAATACCTTTTCAGTTTCAGCTCTGTTCATCAGGATAGTTTCGGCTCCGAACATTTCGGGCACTTCCGTAAGGATGCTTGTCCCTCCCTGTGCTATCAGCCAGTCGGAGAATTGCCCCACCAACGGATTGGCTGTAATGCCGGAAAAACCGTCGCTACCGCCACACTTCAATCCTACTTTCAATTTCGATAATGGAAGCGGTTGGCGTTTATCGTTACGCATATTTTCCACAAGTTCCTTCATCAGCTGAAAGCCTGTTTCTATTTCGTCCTGTACTTCCTGCGCGATAAGGAATTTGACCCGCTTATCGTCCCATTCGCCCATTACTTTTTTGAAGTCTTTCTGCTGATTGTTTTCACAACCGAGGCTCATGACCAGTACGCCGCCTGCATTAGGATGTTTGGCCAGTGCCGCCAATGCTTTCTGTGTGTTGACATGATCGTCTCCAAGCTGGGAACAGCCGTAATTATGGGTATAGACGCGTATATCGTCTATATGGGAAACATCCAGTTCGTTTTTTATACGGTTGATGATAGCCTGCGCCTGTCCGTTGACACAACCTACGGTAGGAACTATTCACAGTTCGTTACGGATACCCATTTCGCCATTGTAGCGCAGATAACCGTTTATTGTAAGGCCGCTCTTCTTTATATCCAGCTTCGGATGGACCGGAACATAGATATACTGAAGGTCGTCATGCAAATTGGTCTTCACATTCTGGGTATGTACATGTTCACCGATATGGATACCAGTTGTAGCATGCCCTATCGGGTAACCGTATTTGATAACGTCTTCGTTTTCTTTTATTTCGTCTATTGCGAATTTATGGCCTGTAGGGACAGCATTCTTGATGGTGACTTTTTTGCCGTCTATATCCAGAATATCACCTTCATTCAGGTCTTCTATAGCCACACAGACATTATCCGTAGGGGCTATTTTAAGATATTTATTCATTTCTGTTTTTATTGATAGTCGATACTTTTTCAGTAGACTTTGACTTTGCCGAATATGGTTTGCCGCATTACACCAATCTGCTCCTGACAGATGCCCGCATGTCCATATATTCCTCATCCGATAAATAAACCTTTTGGGGATTCATCGTAAAAGTAGAACCAAAATCCGGGCCATCCGTATATTTAGGCACCAGGTGTATATGCAGGTGCGGCAATTTGTCAGAGTAAGCGCCATAATTGATTTTAACAGGGGTAAATATATCTTTCAATACCTTTGCAACCTTATTTACATCCTGCATATATGACAAAAGGGCATCATTATCCAATTCATAAAGTTCCTTTGCATGATCTTTATAAGCGACGATACAACGGCCTCTATATGTTTGCTCCCTGAAAAGATACACGGTGGAGACATTCAGCTTACAAATCTCGATCATCAGATCGAGTTGTGTCTGATTCTTATTACAGTATAAACAATCGTTATTCATAATCATTCAATTACATTAGTCGTTTTGCATTAGAGACTGTAATGCAGCCAACATGCCTTTATTCAAGATCAGCTCCACATCTTTAGATACTTCATCTATAAATTGAGGCACTACCGAGAAGTTTTCCTTCCACATTTCCTTATTGTCCACAATGGCTGTTGCCCATCCTTTGATATTACCCTTATCAAAAGTCTTCTGTATAAATTCGATAAACTCAGGGGTATCATTCGGCGTGAAGCTCTTTGCATCTGATTGTCCGGTATAAAGTACCAGCAGGGCAGCAAAAGAGAATGTAGCCAGTGTTGCATTCCTACCCAGTTTCTTATAGCAGTCATATACAGTAGGATAATCACGTGTCTCCCATTTAGAGATGGAGTTTAAAGAGATATCTTTCAGATAGTGTTTCAGATACGGGTTGTAGAAGCGTTCCAGGATTTTGGCGGCAAAGGCTTTCAGTTCCTCCGGATCTTCATCGATACATGGCAATACCTCTTCGGCCACCATCTTATTGATATATTTCTCTACTTCGTGTGTATTGAAAGCATCCATTACCGTTTCGCAACCGAGCTGGAGAGCCACAGGCACCATAGCTGTATGGGAGCCGTTAAGGATACGTACTTTCTTGGCGCGGAAAGCTTTGATATCGTCCATGAAAAGTACATTCAGTCCGGCTTTGTCTAACAGGAATTTCTCTTTAATGATACTGTCGCCGCCGATGGCCCATACATGAAAATATTCACCCTTCACGACAAGGTTATCATCGAAGCCTATCTCAGCCTTGATTTCATTGATATTCTCACGAGGAAAACCCGGTACAATGCGGTCTACCAATGTATCACAAAAATGACATGCGGTATTTACCCAATCTATGAATCCGGCTTCCAGATTATTGAACCTGGCGTGTTTAAGTACATATTCGCGAAGTGTGGAACCGTTGTCTTCGATCAGTTCGCAGCAGATAATAAGGAGGCCTTTATCTTTGGCGCCATTGAATTTTTTATATCGTTTATGCAATAAGGCAGTCATTTTAGCAGGGAACGATTTCGGAGGCTCTGCCGTAAGGTCATCACCTTCTTCGTAACGGATACCGGCTTCGGTAGTGTTGGAGATAATCATTTCAAGTCCCTCGCTCAAAAATAGCTTTTCGTATTCAGCATACTGGCTGTAAGGATTCATAATATCCATAATGCTTTTTACCAAAGCGACTTCTTTTACAGGCTTCTTGTCTTTAATACCTTCGAGGTAAACATGGTACATACTGTCCTGATCTTTGAACGTCTTTACCATATTTTCACCACCGCCTATCGGCTGTACGGCGATGATGCCATGATTCATTACACCTGCGTTGTTTGCCTTGTCGATCATCCAGTCCACAAAGGCCCGAAGGAAGTTCCCTTCGCCGAATTGAAGGATTTTTACGGGTAGGTCTTTTTTCTCTACCGTTGTTTTATTTAATTCTTTCATGATTTATGATTTTTATATATTTAATAACACTAGTGGGCACTAAAAATTAAAACTTGTTCTTTGAAATGCTTTATACATTGTGGTTTCAGAAGATTTTAGTTGCGTGATGATTTGAATTGGCTTACTTGTCTTTAGCTTTGCCAAAAGTTAAAAAAATGAATCAAGGAAAATATATCTTCGCTCAACTTACAGATTTTCTTCCCCGCAGGCAGTTCGACCGCATTGTTGAAAAATA